>JAPLKK010000095.1:14445-14869 GCA_026388115.1 Elusimicrobiota bacterium
GTCCTTGCGCCACCTCGCGGTAGATCCAAGGGTTGCCGAGGCCGCCCCGCCCGATCATCACGCCGTCGCAGCCGCTCACGCGCAGCAGCCGCCGCGCGTCCGAGGGCGTGCGCACGTCGCCGTTGCCGATGACGGGGATGGAGACCGCGGCCTTGACGCGGCCGATCGCGTCATAGTCCGCCTTTCCTTTATATTGCTGCTGCCGGGTGCGCCCGTGCACGGTCACCGCCGCCAGACCGCAGGCCGCGGCCCGGCGCGCGAGGGCGATCGCCTCCGCGCCGCTCGGGTCGGAGTAGCCCATGCGCGTCTTGACGGTGACGGGGATGCGCTTGACCGCTTTGCGGACGCTCGAGAACACCTTCTCGGCCTCTTCCGGACGGCGCAGCATCGCCGAGCCCGCCCCCTCGCCGCCCCCGGTCACCTT
>JAPLKK010000095.1:14935-23580 GCA_026388115.1 Elusimicrobiota bacterium
GGGTCGCAGCCCACCAGCTGGGCGCCGAGGGGGCGGTCCTCGGGGAGGGTCTTGAGCCTTTCGAGGGTCCTGGCGCTCTTGCGCACCAGGGCTTGGGCCGAAACCATCTCGAGGAAGGCGAACTCCAGCCCCCGGCGGCGCGCGACGAGGCGGAAGGCGAGGTCGGTGCAGCCGGCCATCGGCGATTGAAGGACACCGCCGCTCAGCAGAAGGGAGCCGATCCTCAGCGGCGCCATCGCCGCTAATCGTCCATCGGGTTCGGCGGCCGGCTCGTGTCGCCCTCGCGCGCGATGCGGCGGGCCTCGGCCTCGAAGCGCTCGCGCGCCTTCTTCTTCTGCGCCTCCATCTGGCCCTGGGCCGTGGAGAACCAGTTCTCGAGCTTCGCCTGGTCGGTCTTGAGCTTCTCGACCGCGGCCTGGAGGGGGTCGCCTTTGGGGCGTTCCTGCTTCGTCCAGTGCTCGATGAGCTTGCCGCTCTCGCGGTCCACCTCGATGCGGGCGCCGCAGCAGGGGCAATCCACGAACATCGTTCCATGGAGGGGCATATCGATATTTTAGCAGTAAACGCGCCGGGGCTTGCAAAAAAAGGATTCCCAGGCTAGCCTTATCTCACTGAGGATGAGGACGGATGGAGCGAACATGACTACCGCGACGGCCCCGTACACCATTGAGAGCCTGCTCCAGGAGACCATCAACAAGGGCGGCTCCGACCTGCATCTCGTCCACGGCTGCCCTCCGTGCCAGCGCATCGGGGGAAACATCGTCACGACGAGCTATCCTGCCGTCGACACGCGCGGCATCTTCAATCTCATCACGCCCTTCCTGAACGCCGCGCACGGCAAGATGTTCGAGTCCGACGGGCGCCTCAACGTCGCCTTCGGCATCCAGGGGCTCGGGCGCTTCCGGCTCAACCTGTGCAAGACGCAGGGGACGGTCGCCGCGTCGATCCGCGTCGTGCCGAACAAGATCTACCCGCTCTCGTCCTTGGGCCTGCCGCCGATCGTGGCCACGCTGACGACGAAGACGCGCGGCATCATCTTCATCACCGGAGCGACCGGCACCGGCAAGAGCACCAGCGCGGCCGCCATGCTCGCCCACATCAATCACACCGGCCGCCGCGGCAAGGTGGTGACGATCGAGGACCCGGTCGAGACGCTCTACCAGCCCGACCGCTGCATCTTCATCCAGCGCGAGGTGGGCGTGGACACGCCGAGCTTCGAGATGGCGATCCAGGACTCGATGCGCCAGGACCCGGATATCCTCTTCATCGGCGAGATGCGCACGGCGGACTCCATGAAGGGCGCGCTCACCGCGGCCGAAACGGGGCACCTGGTCATCACGACCTTGCACACGGCCGACGCCGCGAAGACCGCCCAGCGCGTCGTGAGCGCGGTCCAGGCCGACGAGCAGGAGACGGTCCGCGACCAGCTTTGCAACGCGCTGGAGGCCGTGATCTCTCAGGACCTCGTCCCCCGGGCCGACGGCAAGGGGATGGTGCTGGCCTGCGAGGTGCTCCTGGGCACGACCGCCGTGCGCCGCCTCATCCGCGAGAACAAGCTCGAGGGCATCAACGACATCCTGCAGACCGGGTCGAACATCGGCATGATCTCGCGCGACGCCTCGGTGAAGGCGCTCTATCAGCAGAAGATCATCACGCGCGAGGCGGCCCTGTCGGCGATGCGCACCCCGGACCTGCTAGGCGCGTAGCTCCTTCAGCAGCGCGTCGAAATCGGCGGGCAGCGGGGCCGATGCCTCGAACCGCCTGCCGCCGAGCCTGAACGCGATGCGCGCGGCGTGCAGCATGAGCCTCGGCGCCCGGCGGGACCATTCGCCGGGCTTCCCGTAGAGCGGGTCCCCGAGCACCGGATGGCCCGCGGCGTAAAGATGCACGCGGACCTGGTGGCGCCGCCCGGTCTGGGGTCTTGCCTCGACCCAGGTGGCGCGCTCGCCGAAACATTCCAGCGGCCTCAGCTCGGTGCGCGACGGCTTGCCGCCCGGCTTGACTCCCCAGCGCCCCGAGCCGAAGGCGGCGAGCGGCTGGTCCATCGACCGAGGCCCGGCCAGCCGGCCCTGGGCCAGAGCCCAGTAGACCTTCTCGACGCCGTGGCGCTCGAACACCGCGCAGGCCCTCGCGTGCGTGGCGGCGTCTTTGGCGAAGAGGAGCGCGCCGCTCGTTTCGCGGTCAAGGCGATGGACGACGAAGAGCTTGCGCCCCCCTTCTCGCGAGGCCTGCTCCAAGAGCGGCTCCTCGTCCTGCGCGCCTCGTCCCGCGATGACCAACCGGCCGGCGGGCTTGTCCACGACGAGCAGGCGCTCGTCCTCGAAAAGGATGCGGAGGCCTTCCACCATGGCCGGCATTTTATAAGATGGAGGACATGCCTGGGGGGGCCTTCGTCTCTCTGCTCGTCCTCGCCTCGCTGGCGAGCGCGGCCGATCCCTTCTCCTCACCCGGCGGCTGCCCCCCCGGCCAGCGGACCGTTTCCTACGAATTAGGGAAGACGACCTGCACGACGGACGGAGCGCCGCCGGCCATCTGGGGCGCGCTGCCGGTTCACTGCCCGAAGGGCTTCGAGCCGAGCAACCCGGGCGGGGGGCGCCGCATGCGCTGCGTGCCCCGAGCGGAGCCCGACGCGGACGCCGACGAACCGACGGCCGGGAGGGCGTCCCAAGGCGAGCCCAAGGCGCCCGCGGTCAAGCCGCGGGCCTGCCCGCCCGGGACGCAGCGGGTCCGGACCGAGGACCCCTTCGAGCCCGTCAAGTGCGCCCCGCCCACCGACCGCTCCGCCCCCCCCGTCGACACGCGGCGCTTCGAGCGCTATGACGTTCCCGGCCAGCTGCGCTTCGAGTATCCTGCGGATTGGCACGTGACCAACGCCTGGAAGGACGACGTTCCTTCCCTTTATGTCGAGCCGGTCGGCCGCCCCGAGGGCAAGCTCGTCATGCTCACCGTCAGCCGCTACCGCGAGGGCTCCTCGAGCTACGTCGACATGGACACGGCGATGCGCCGCGAGGCCGATTGGCACGGCGCCAGGAGCGGCGGCAAGGGAACGGTGGCGGGCCTTCCCGCGCGCTTCCTCGAGGTCCCGGGCGAGACCCGGCTCGCCTATCTGCGCACCGGCGACGGCTATTTCCTTCTGAGCTTCACGGCGCCCGAGGATGTCTTCAAGGCCTACCTTCCCGCCTACGCACGCCTGCTCAAGAGCTTCCGCGTCGTGCATGAGGAACGCGATCCGCTCCCCGAGCAGGAGGAGCCGTGATCGAGCGGGAAGACGCCGGCGGCGTGCGCGTCCTCACCCTGCGGCGGCCGCCGGCGAACACGCTGGATGCGCCGATGTGCCGGGCGCTGGAGGCCGCGGCCCGGGAGGCGGGAGCGGACCGGGCGGTCCGGGCGGTGCTGCTGCGCTCCGGCTTGCCGAAATATTTCTGCGCCGGCCTGGAGCCGGCCGCCCTGCTCGGCCCCGGCGGCCGCCCGCGCGCCGCGCTCTTCGAGTCCCTGCTGCGGATGTTCCGAGCCTGGCTGGATTGCCCGAAGCCGACCGTGGCGGCGATCGACGGCTACGCGCTCCTGGGCGGCTGCATCCTCGCCCTGGGCTGCGATTTCCGGTTCATCGCCGCGCGGACCGGACGGATGGCCTTGAGCGAGGTGCGTTTGGGGCTGTCGCCGATGCCCGCCGTCCTCGCCCGCCTGACCGCCGTCGGCGTGACCCCCGCGGGCGCGCGGCAGCTGGTCCTGAAGGGCCGCACGCTGCGCGCCGCCGAGGCGTTCGAGGCGGGCCTGGTGGACCAGGTGGTCGAGGGAGAGAGCTGCGAAGAGGCGGCGCGGGCCGAGGCGCGCGCCCTCGCGAAGCTGCCGCCCGCGGCCTACGCCGCCGTCAAGCGCCACCTCGCGCGCGCGGCCGCCCCCGACTTCGAGCGGCTTTGGCGCGAGAGCCTCGCCGAGTTCCCGGCGCTGGCGGGCTCCCAGGAGGCGCGCGAGGCGCTCGCCGCCATCGCGGCGCGGGGGCCCCGACCCGGGGCGCGGGGGCGCAAGAGGGGCACGGGCATCGGCCGCGCGATCGCGCTCGCGCTGGCCGAGCACGGCGCCGACGTCGTGTGCGCGGCCCGCGGCGCCGAGCGCCTCGAAAAGACCGCGGCGGAGATCCGCGCCCTCGGGCGCCGCGCCCTCGTCTGCCCGACCGACGTGGCGGAGCCGGACCAGGTCGAGCGCATGGTGGCCGCCGCCGTCGAGGGCTTCGGCAAGATCGACCTGCTCGTCAACAACGCCGCGGCGAACTTCATCCGCCCCACCGAGCGGCTCACGCCGGTGCGCTGGCGCAAGGTCATCGACATCGTCCTCAACGGCGCCTTCTACGGCACGATCGAGGCCGGCCGCCGCATGCTGGCGCAAGGCTCGGGCTGCATCCTCAACGTCGTGGCGACCTACGCCTGGACCGGGGCGCCGGGGCTGGCGCCGTCGGCCAGCGCCAAAGCAGGCGTCGTGGCCTTGACGCGCACGTTGGGCGCCGAGTGGGCCGGCCGCGGCGTGCGCGTCAACGCGATCGCCCCGGGCTTCATCGACACGCCGCAATCGCGCGAGCGGCTGTGGCCCACGCCGGAGATGTCGCGGCGGATCGTCGAACGCATCCCCGCCGGGCGCTTCGGCGCCGAGGCCGACGTCGCCAACCTCGTCCTCTATCTCGCGTCGCCGATGGGCCGCTACATCTGCGGCGAGGTCGTCGTCGCCGACGGCGGGCACTGGCTCGGCCGCGGCGCCTTGGACCTCATGGGAGAGGTCACGCCGGTGCGGAAGGCAAGGCCGACCCGTTAGGTCAGGGCGGGCCGCGCTCCGGACGGCCTCAAGACTAGGGGAGCTCTCGGACCTGGAAGGAAGAGAGCGGGACCGCGAACAGCCTCGCCGCTCCGTCGCGCGCCAGCCAGACGACGCCGCCGCGCTGGGCGAAGCACGACAGCGGCTCGCGGCCTGCGTTCAGCTCCGGCCACCGGTACTCGGCCAGCACGCGCAGGTCGCGGTCGAGGCGATGGCGGTACAGGAGGCGCGAGTCCGCGTCGGCCGACCAGAAGTAGCGTCCGTCGGTGAACAGCCCCACGGGCCGCCGGCCCGGCGCCCGGAACGACGCGACGACCGTGAGGCGGTCGTCGAGCTCATGCTGGTAGATGCGGCCCTCGGAGGCGTCGGCCGACCAAAGGTACCGCCCGTCGAAGAAGAGAGCCGAGGGATCCGGCCCCGGGCTCGGCACCGCCCGCACCAGCGAGAGGCGCTCGTCGAGCCGGCGCCTCTGGATCTCGCGGCGCCACGCGTCCGCCACGAAGATCTCGTCTTTGGCCACCGCCAGCGCCGTCAAATGGGCCTGCGGAAGCGGCACCGCGCGCAGGACCGCGACGCCGCCGGGACCGACGGACTGCTCGTACACGGCCGCGCCCAGCCAGTCGGTGGACCAGAGCCGCTCTCCCGCCCAGGCGAGCGCCGAGGGATGCGCGAAGGCGAGCGCATAGGAGCGCGGCCTCGAGAGCGGTCGCGGCAAGAGCGCCCAGGCGAGGAGAGCGGCGGCGCTTAAGCCGCCGACGACCCAGGCGGCCCGGCGCGCGGAGAGGCCCTCACCCCGGCCCTGTCCCGCTTCGCGGGAGAGGGAGGCCGGAGGGGCGGGCGGAAGGGGCTCTTCGCGGGAGACGGAGGAACGGACCGCATCCTCCGGACTTTCGACGAGGACGTCCTCCCCCACCGAGAGCAGGCGCTCGACGCTCTCCAGCAGAGCCTCGTTGGTGAACGGCTTGGCGAGGTACCGGCTCGCGCCCAGGCGCATCGCCTCGGCCGCGGACTCGGCGCTGCCGTAGCCGGAGACCATGATCACCGGCAGCGCGGGCTTCATCTCGCGGATGCGCTTGAGGGTCTGCAGGTCGTCCATGCCCGGAAGGCGCATGTCCAGCAAGACCAGGTCCGGCGCCTCCCTCCTCACGGCCGCAAGGGCGCTCTCGCCGTCCGGCGCCTCTCTGACGCGATGCCCCCGGCGCGTCAGGACCCGGTTGATGGCCAAGCGCATATCCTCTTCGTCGTCGACGACGAGGATGCGCGCCATCAAGCTTTCAGCGGCAGGCGGCAGACGACTCGGGTGCCTTTGCCTCTTTCGCTTTCAATCTCGAGCGTGCCGCCGTGGGCCTCGACGACGCGGCGGGCGATCGCGAGGCCGAGCCCCAGCCCGCCGGGCTTGGTGGTGAAGAACGGCCGGCCGACCTCGCGCAGCTGCTTGGGTTCGATGCCCCGTCCCGTGTCCGCGATCTCGAGCTCCAGGCAGCCCGCGGCCGCCCGAGCCGCGAGCGTCAGCGTCCCGCCGTGCGGCATGGCGTCGACGGCGTTCTCGGCGAGCCGCGCCAGCGCGTCGCGCAGGCGCTCGGCGTCCGCCATCCCCGGGGCGAGCCCCGCCTGCGCGGGCCGCGACACGTCGATCCCCTGGCGCCGGCAGGCCTCGCCGGTCTGAGCGGCCGCTTTCTCGAAGAGCCGGCCCGGCTCGACCGGGGCATGCTTGAGGGCCAGCGGGCGCGCGTACTCGATCAGCTGCTCGAGGCGCGCCTCGAGCGAACGCACCGCGCGCAGCGTCACCTCGGCGGCCTCCTTCTGCCGCCGGCTCGCCCAGAAGTCCCCCCGGCGCTCCTCGGCCAGGCTCTGGATGATCCCGAGCGGATTGCGCACCTGGTGCGCGATCCCGAAGACGAGGTCGTTGAACTCCTTCTCGTGGCGCGCCGCGGGATCCATGACCGCCGGCGCGGCGCTCGCCGCCTTCAGCTCGTCGCGCAGGCGCAGGGCGGCCTCCTGCAGCTCCGCCTCGCGCCGCGCGCTCGCGTCGCGAAGCGCCGCTTCGCGGTCGGCCGCTTCGCCTTCCACGCGGGCCGTGCGCTCCTTGAAGGCGCGCTCCGCCCCCACCAGCGTCTGCTCCGCCTCGCGCGCCTGCCGCGCCAGCTCCGCCTTCGCCTGCTCGCGTTCGCGCTCCAGCGCCTTCGCCATCTCCTGGAGCCCCTCGCGGGACTGCGCCTGCAGGTCCTCGTGGCGCCGCTCGAACTCGCGCTTGAGCTCGCGCTCGCGCTCCTCGGCCTTGGCCGCCAGGGCCTCCTCGCGCGCCTTCCACTGCTTCTCGAGCTCGGAGCCGCGCTTGGACCACTCCGCCTGCAGCCCGGCGCGCTGCTCCTCGAGCGTCGCCGCCTTCTCCAATTCGAACCCTTCGCTCGTCTGCCGGCGCAGGATCTCGCGCTCGTGCTCGATGGCCCGGCGCTGTCGCTCGAGCCATTCCTCCTTCTCGTGCGCCACGTCGGCCAGCGTCTGCTCCTGCCATTGCACCACTCGGCTTTGCTGGCGCTCCTCCTGCGCCGCCAGGGCGCGCTCGTGCGCCTCCCGTTCGGCGCGTCGCGTCTGCTCCTCGGCGGCGAGCGCCTCGGCGAACTGCGCTTGAGCCCTCGTCAGCGCCTCGCGGTGCGCCTCGAGGTACTCGCGCTCCTTCTTCGTCCACAGCGCCTGCAGCTCCGACTCGAGGGCGAGGTACTTGCGCTCCCGCTCCTGGTCGCGCTGTTTCACCTGGCGCTCGGCGTCGGCCCGCTCGGCCTCGAGCGTGCGCTCGCGGGCCAGCAGGTCCTCGAACAAGCCGTGGTGCTCCCCCTCCGACTTCGCGACCCTCTCGCGCGCCGCCCCCAGCTCCGCCTCCGCGTTGGCGAGGCGATGCTCGAGCTCGAGGCGCTCGGACTGGCGGGACTCCTGGTGCGCGGCCAGCTCGCGGCGGAACTCCTCCTCGCGCCGGGAGGCCTCGTTCTCGAAATGCCGCGCCTGCTGCGCCATGAGGTCGCGGTGGCGCACCACCGCCTCGTCCAGCTCGGCCCGGTACTTCGCGTCGAGCTCCCGCTCGCGCTGGTCGTGGTCGTCCTTGAGCTGCCGCTCCAGCTTCTCGTAGGCGGACTTGGCGGCCTCCTCGCGCGCGAAAGATTCCTTGAGGAGGCTCTCGCGCATCGCCTCGAACTGCTCCTTGGCTTCCTGCGCCTGCAGCCGCGCCGTCCGGCGCTCAGCCTCCAGGGTCATCTCGTGGCCGCGGCTCAGCTCCTGCTCGCGTAAGAAGTACCTCTGCTCGAGGGACTTCTCGCGGCGCGCGGTGTCGGCCTGGGCCGTCGCCTTCCACATCCTGAACTGCTCGTCGAGGGCGACATGCGCGCGCTCCAGCTCGGCGACCCGCGCGCGGTAGCCCTCCTCGAGAGCGTTCGACCGCTGCTCGAGCTCGATCTTCTTGGCCTGGATCTCGGCCTCGATGGCGCGCTGCTGCTCGCTCAGCAGGTCGACCTTGCGCCGGGTCCACTCGTCGCTCAGCTGGGCCTCTTTGCGCAAAAACTCCTCTTGCAGCTCGACGAGCTTCGTCTGCGCGGCTTCCTCGAGGGCCTTCTCCTTGACCGCGTGGGCGAGCTGCAGCCGCGCGCTCTGTCCGCTGCCTTCGGCCTCCAGCTCCTGGCGCCGGCGCGCGAGCGACTGTTCGACGTCCGCGTGGCGGCGGCTCGCCGCGGCCAGCTTTTCGCGGTACTCCTCTTCCAGCGCGCGCGCCTGCTCCAGCCCCCCGGCCTGCACGAGCTCCTTCTCCTTGGCGATCTCCGCCTCGGCGCGCTTGAGCAGCTCCCCCTCCA
>JAPLKK010000141.1:0-3747 GCA_026388115.1 Elusimicrobiota bacterium
GGCAGGGCCGCCCGCGGCGGGCGGGTTCTGCGGCGTCGTGGCGGGGGGCGCACCGGGGGCCGGCGGGGAGGCGGGGCTCGGCGCGGCGCCCGCGTGAGCGCCGCCGTCGAAGGCCTTCTGCAGGCCTTGTTCCACGTCCAAGCCTCCCCTCAGCCCGTTCGCTAAGGTCCCGACGCCCTTGCCCGCCCGGAGCTTCGCCTGGACCTGCGCGTTCGCCTGGCTCACCACCGCCGACTCTTCCGGCCGGATGAGCTGCTCCAGCTCGCGCATCCGCGCGTAGAACGGCTCCATGCACGGCGCCCAGCTCTTCGGCCAATAGCCGTCGGTCTGCGTGAGATAGGAAGTCTCTTCCCGCTTCTCCCAAAAGAACGGCGCGCACGCCTTCGAGCCGTCCGCGGCCGCCTTGTTCCGCAAGTTCAGAAGCTTCTCGAGGCGCTGGGAATGCGGGACATCGCCGGCGATGTGCTTCGGGTCGGTGGCCTGCAGGATGGTCGTCTTCTGGCCATTCTGGGCGCGCAGGAAATCGCACTCGAGACCCTGCGGGACCTTGGCGTAGCTCCAGGGTTTGCCGCCGAGAGTGAAGGAGCAGGGATACTTCCAAACGGCGGTCGCGCGCGGGGCCGTGGGGGAGGCCGGTGTGCCCGCTGGCGCTTGAGCGAAAAGCGCCGCGGGAAACGCCAATAGAAACGCCGGCAGAAGGCTCGCGCGGGGCATGGGGGGGTCGAAAGCCTCAAGTCGAAGTATAGCCGGGAAACCCCCGATTTCAAGGCCTGTTTTTGTGTTATAAATGGACGCATGCTGGTGATCTTCAGCTCGGAGGTCGGCTCGGAGGGGCCCGAGCTAAAACGTCTGATCGGCCATCTGGAGCAGTATCCCGGCATCAGGACTCAAGTCCACACCGTCAAGGGCGCGATCCGCACCCTCACCGAAGTCTACCTCATCGGCCCGACGGACACCGTCAGCAAGGACGCGATCGAGCAGATGCCCGGCGTCGAGCGCGTCGTGCGCATCTCCGAGAAATACCGCCTCATCGGCCGCCACCGCGGCCAAGTCGAGGCCCCGGGTTTCGTCTACAACGGCGTCCGCTTCGACCAGGACACGCTTCACGTCTTCGCGGGCCTGTGCGCCGTGGACACCCGCGAGCACGCGGACAGGATGCTGCGCGCCTTGAAGCAGGCGGGGCAGACGACGACGCGCATGGGCGCCTACAAGCCGCGCACCTCGCCCTACGATTTCCAAGGCCACGGCGCCGCCTGCCTGCCCTATGTCTTCGAGCTGGCCGGGAAATACGGAGTGAAGGTCGTCGCGATGGAGGTCGTCCACGAGGATCAGATCCACGAGATCCGCAAGGCGCTGGAGAGCTCCGGCGGCGCCACGGGCGTGATGCTCCAGATCGGCACGCGCAACGCGCAGAACTTCGAGCTCCTCAAGCAGGCCGGCCAGCAGAAGGAGTTCCCGGTGCTGTTCAAGCGCGGCATGGGCATCACGCTCGAGGAATCGCTCAACGCGTGCGAGTACGTGGCGAGCGAGGGCAACCGCGACATCGTCTTCTGTCTGCGCGGCGTGCAGACGCACCTGGGCGACCCGCACCGCAACCTCGTCGACTTCGCGCACGTGCCGGTCGTCAAGCGGCTCACCCGCATGCCGGTCTGCGTCGACCCGTCCCACTCGGTCGGCCGGCGCGAGCGCGGCGCCGACGGCTTCTACGACCTCCAGCACGCGACGGCGCAGGGCGTCATCGCGGGCGCGAACATGGTCCTCGTTGATTTCCATCCCAACCCCGCCGCCGCGCTCTGCGACGGGCCTCAGGCGATGCCGCTGGAGGAGCTGCCCGCCTTCCTGGAGGACGTCCGCATCGTGCGCGAGGCCTACGAGAAGCGCCGGGCCGCCCTGTCGTGACATCCAGGCTCGCGCAGGTTTGACCGTCCGTCGAGAAACAGATAGAATTCCGTCGGAATGGAATGGATCGTCCAGCTTCCGCTGGTCTCCTTTTCCGTCATCATCCGCGAGCTCTCCAAAGGCTTCGCGGCCTTCTCTAAGGGCGACAAGACCGGCGAGCGCGCAGGCCGGCTGACCCTCAACCCGCTGGCGCATCTCGACCCCTTCGGCACGGTCTTCCTGCCGCTGCTCTGCTTCGTCGCGGGGCTGCCCATGCTGGGCTGGGCTAAGCCGATGCCCGTCGATGAGGCGCGCCTGAAAGGGGCGCGCCAGCGCGTCGAGCTGGCGGCGGCGGGGCCGCTGGCGCATCTCGGCTTGGCCTTGGGGATGGCGGTGCTGTTCAAGCTGGCCGTGGTGAGCCGGCTGTTCGCTCCCGAGTTCGGCAAGACGGTGCTCGAGGCCCTCCTTTTCGGCGTCAGCGCCAACCTCGCGCTCGCTTTGTTCGATCTGCTGCCGCTGCATCCGCTCGACGGGGGCCGCGCGGTCGCCGGCCTTCTGTCCCCGGCGTGGCGCAAGCGCTATGAGCGGCACGCGCCGTACGCGGGCTATCTTGTCCTGCTGTTCGCGGCGAGCCGGTGGCTCGACCGGTTGATCGTCCACCCGGCCGGCGTGGCGGTGGCGGCGCTGGGCCGCGCGGGGCTTCTGAGATGACTCCAATGCGCATCGTGATGAGCGGCATGCGGCCGACCGGCCGCCTGCATCTGGGCAACTACTGGGGAGCGCTCAAGAACTGGGTGACGCTCCAAGAGCAGTATCAATGCTATTTCGCCGTCGCCGATTGGCACATGCTGACCACGGGCTACGACGACACCACGCGGCTGTTGGGCGACGAGCGGGAGATGGTGCTCGACTGGCTCGCGGCCGGCGTCGACCCCGAAAAGGCCGTCGTCTTCCGTCAATCCGACGTGCCGGAGCACGCCGAGCTGGCGCTGCTGCTGGGGATGATCACGCCGCTGTCCTGGCTCGAGAACAACCCGGCCTGGAAGGAGCAGCTGCAGGAGCTGGCGCAGACGAAGGAGTCCCTGATGCGCGGGGAGCTTGCCGCGGTGAAGGCGGGGGCCGCTCCGAAGACGGGAGCGCCCGCCGCCGAGCCCCGGGTCGGGGCCGCCGAGCCCCGGGTCGGGGCCGCCGAGCCCCGGGTCGGGGCCACCGAGCCCCTGGGCCACCGAGCCCCTGGCGCCGCCGGCGTCGCACGAGCTTCGCACGCATGGATTCCTCGGCTATCCCGTGCTGATGGCGGCCGACATCCTGATTTACGGCGCCGACGCGGTGCCGGTGGGGCAGGACCAGCTCCCTCACCTCGAACTGGCCCGCGAGATCGCGCGCAAGTTCAACTCGCTTTACGGGCCGGTCCTGCGCGAGCCTCAGCCGCTGTTGACGCAGACCCCGAAGGTGCCGGGGCTCGACAGCCGCAAGATGTCCAAGTCGTACGGGAACGCGATCGACATCCTGGAGAGCGCCGACGGCCTTTCGAAGAAGGTGATGACCGCCTACACCGACCCGACCCGCCTGCGGGCGACCGACCCCGGCCATCCCGAGCCTTGCGCCGAGAACCCCCCGGGCTGCACGGTCTTCGCGCTGCACAAGCTCTATTCTGGGCATTGGGAAAAGCGCGGCGAGGAGTGCCGCGCCGGCGCCATCGGCTGCGTCGCGTGCAAGAAGGATTTGGCCGCCTCGATGGAGCCGGCCTTCGCCGAGTTCCGGAAACGCCGGGAGGAAGCGGCGCGGCCTGGGCGCGTCGAGGCGATCCTTGAAGAGGGCCGCAAGAAGGCCGAGGCCGCGGCGAAGCGCACGCTCGATTCTGTGCGC
>JAPLKK010000141.1:3773-15449 GCA_026388115.1 Elusimicrobiota bacterium
TGAGATAATGGCGATCGCCAAAGAATACGAAGTCCACCTCGAGATGTTCGAGGGGCCGCTCGACCTTCTGCTGTTCCTCATCAAGAAAGACGACCTCGACATCTACGACATCCCGATCTCCCAGATCACGCAGGAGTACCTCGGCTACCTCGACCTCATGAAGGATCTGAGCCTCGAGGTGGCGGGCGAGTTCCTGGTGCTGGCCTCGACGCTCATGCAGATCAAGGCGCGGATGCTCCTTCCCTCGCAGGAGGTTCTCGAGGACGAGGGGCCGGACCCGCGCGCCGAGCTCGTCGCCAAGCTCCTCGAGTACCAGAAGTTCAAGGGGGCGGCGAAGTTCCTCGAAGACCGCGCCCTCGAGTATCAGGACGTCTTCTATCGCGGCTCGCCGCATTTCGCGGAGGCGGAGAAGAGCCTCAATATCCGCATCTTCGACCTGCTGAGCACCCTGCGCGAGATCCTCGACCGCGCCGAGGACAACGGCATCGAGGTCATCGGAGAGGAGTTCCCGATCGAGGAGAAGATGCAGAAGATCCTCTTCCTCCTCGAGTCGAAGCCGTACATGACCTTCCGCGACGCGTTCAAGGACGAGCGCAAGCGCCTCGGCATCCTCGCCTGCTTCATGGCCGTGCTCGAGCTGATCAAGCTGCAGAAGATATTCGCCCGGCAGGACCGGCATTTCGGCGAGATACTGTTGTACAAGCGCGAGGCGCCCCCGCCGGCCGCGATCTGGCCCGGGGCCGAGGAACAGGCGGCGCCGGCGCCCACGGCGGCGGCGCCCGCCGCGCCCGTCGAGGCTCCCGCCGCCGTCGCCGAGCCGCAAGTCGCTGTCGCGCCTCCCCAGCCTGCGGCCGTCGAGCCTCAGGTCGCGGCCGCCGAGCCCCAGGTCGCCGCCCCCGAGGCCCAGGTCGGGGCCGCCGAGCGCGAGGCCGAGGTCGCCGAGCCTTCCAAGCCGGCCGATGGACCGGAGGTCAAATGATGGAGCCGGCCGAGCTGAAGACCACCGTCGAGACGCTTCTCTTCATCACCGACCATCCACTGCCGCTGGTCCAGCTTTGCAAGATCGTGGGCGAGAAGAAGACGGACCGCGTGACCGCCGTCATCGAGGAGCTGCGCCAGGAGTACGAAACACGGGGCTCCGGCGTCCAGGTCATCGAGATCGCCGAGGGCTTCCAAATGGCGACGCGCCGGGTGCTGGCGCCCTTCGTCCGCAAGCTCTTCGCCGACAAGATGACGATGCGGCTCTCCACCGCCGCCCTAGAGACGCTCTCGATCGTCGCCTACAAGCAGCCGATCACCCGCGCCGAGATCGAGCAGATCCGCGGCGTGGAGGTGATCGCGGCGCTGGAGACCTTGCTCGAGCGGCAGCTCGTCAAGGTCGTCGGCCGCAAGGAGACGGTCGGACGGCCGCTGCTGTACGGCACCACGGCGGATTTTTTGAGGCATTTCGGGCTGAAAAACCTCTCGGAGATGCCGCCGGTGGAGTCGTTCAAGCCGGCCGATGCGGCTCAGCCTGACCTGTCGCAGGCCGCCTGGACTGAGGCGGGCGAGACGCCCGCCCCCGCGCAAGCGCCCGCAGGCGCCGCGGAGCCGCAGGCCGGGGCTTCCGAGCCCCAGGTTGGGGCCGCCCAGCCTCAGGTTGGGGCCTCCGAGGGCTCGCCCGTCGCCGTCGCCGAAGCGCCCGCCGAGGCGCGGGTCGCGCCCGCCGAGGCGCGGGAAGCGCCCGTCGAAGCCGCCGCCGAAGAACCGCCCGCGGAGGAGAATGAGGCGCCCGGCGCCTAAGCGCTCGCAGACGCCGGGCGAGGGAGCGGGGCCGCCGGGCCCCAGGTTGGGGCCGCCGGAACGGCTTGAGGACGCCGCGCGCCTTCTCAAGGAGCGCTTGACGACGGTCGTCTCGAACTCCCCGATCGTGCTGTTCGCGACGGACGCCCAGGGCGTCTTCACGCTCTCCGAGGGGAAAGGCCTCGCGGCGCTCGGCCTCAAGCCGGGCGAAGCGGTCGGACGCTCGGTCTTCGAGATGTACCGCGACCAGCCGTCCATCTGCGCCAATATCCGCCGCGCGCTCGAGGGCCACCCTGTCGCCGACTCGGTCGAGGCGGGCGGCATCGTGTGGGAGACGCATTACAGCCCGATCCGGCAAAACGGGAAGGTGGAGGGGGTCATCGGGGTGGGCGTCGACGTCACCGAGCGCCGCCGGGCCGAGGCCCTTCTGCATCAGCACTCGGCGGCGGTGCACGCCTCGATGGACGGCATGGCCATCGTGGACGCCGCCGGCCTCTTCGTCTATCTGAACAAGGCCTATGCCGCCGTCTTCGGCTACGATTCTCCCGAGTCTCTCATCGGACGGGCTTGGCGCGAGCTGGCGCCCGCCGAGGAGCGCGCACGGCTCGAGCGCGACGTCCTGCCGGCCTTCGAGCGCGCCGGGCGCTGGCGCGGCGAGTCGATCGGCCAAAGGCGGGACGGCTCGACGTTCCCGCAAGACCTGAGCCTGGGCCGCATCGAGGAGGGGGGCTTCGTCGCCGTCACGCGCGACACCACCGCGCGCAAGGCGGCCGAGGAGGAGATCGAGCGCTTGTTCTCCGCCGAGATCCGGGCGCGGGCCGAGGTGGAGGCGGCCAGCCGGGACAAGGACGAGTTCCTCGCCGTCATCTCCCACGAGCTGCGCACGCCCATGACCGTCATGCTCGGCTGGACCTCTTTGCTGCGCTCCGATTCGCTGTCCGAGGAGGAGCGCGTCCGCGCCATCGAGGTGGTCGATAAGAACATGAAGGAGCAGGCCCAGATCATCGAGGACCTGCTCGACATCTCCGCCATCGTGACCGGCAAGCTGCAGCTGCTCCTGCGGCCGGTGGACCTGGCCGCCGTCGTCGCCGCGGCTGTCGAGAAGACGCGGCCTTCGGCCGACGCGCGTAAGATCCTCATCGAGACCGTCGTCGCCGCGCCGGACTGCACGGTGCGGGGAGACATCGACCGCCTGCGCCAAGTGGTGCAGAACCTCCTTTCCAACGCCGTGAAGTTCACTCCCCAGGGCGGCTGGGTCCGGGTGATCCTCGACATCTCCGCCGGCAGCGCCGTCCTCCGCGTGGCGGACTCAGGCGAGGGGATCACGGCGGAGCTCCTGCCGTTCATCTTCGACCGCTTCCGCCAGGGCGACAGCACGATCACCCGCGCGCATCGCGGGTTGGGCCTCGGCCTCGCCATCGCGCGCCACCTCGTCGAGTTCCACGGGGGCGCGGTGCGCGCCGAGAGCGAGGGGCCGGGCCTCGGCTCGGCGTTCACGGTCATCCTGCCTCTCGCATGAAGATCCTCATGGCCGCCAGCGAGGCGATCCCGTTCTGCAAGACGGGGGGGCTCGCCGACGTGGTCGGCGCGCTCGCCCAGGTCTTCGGCCGCCGCGGCCACCAGGTGGCGGTCATGCTGCCCAAGTACCGCGAAGTCGAGGCGGCCGGCCTGCCGCTCGAAGCGGTGCCCGGGCGCTTCCTCGTCCCGGTGGGCGACAACCTCGAGCGCGCCTCGCTGTTCAAGACGCGCTGCGGCAAGGCCGAGGCCTATTTCGTGGACAATCCGAAGTATTTCGACCGCAACGGCCTCTACGGCGACTCGGCCGCCGATTACGCCGACAACGACGAGCGGTTCCTGTTCTTCTCGCGCGCCGCGCTGGAGGCGGCGAAGTTCATCGATTTCCGCCCCGACGTCATCCATTGCCACGATTGGGAGACGGCGCTCATCCCGGCTTATCTCAAGCTGCTCTATCATACCGACGCCTTCTACGCGCGGACGGGCACCCTCCTGACGCTCCACAATCTGGCCTATCAGGGCCTCTTCGGCAAGGACGCCCTCTTTCTCGCCGGCTTCGGCTGGACGCACTTCACGCCCGAGCGCCTGGAGTATTACGGCGGGTTCAATTTCCTGAAGGCCGGGCTCGTTTACGCCGACCGGCTGAACACCGTCAGCCCCAGCTACGCCAAGGAGATCCAGACCTCTGCGGAGTTCGGCCGCGGGCTCGAAGGGGTCCTGCGTCAGCGCAGCGGGGACCTCGCGGGCATCCTCAACGGGATCGACTGCGAGGTCTGGGATCCGGAGACCGACCAGTGCCTGCCGGTGCGCTACGGCCGCGCCAACGCCGCGGAAGGCAAGGCCGCGTGCAAGAAGGCGATGCGCCACGAGTGCGGCTTGGCGGGCGCGCGAGGGCCGCTGATCGCCGTCATCTCGCGTCTCGACCCGCAAAAGGGGCTGGACCTCGTCCAAGAGGTCCTGCCGCGGATCGTCGAGGCGGGCGCGCAGCTCGTCGTGCTAGGGGCCAACGGCAACGGCCACGAGTTTCGCGAGGATTTTCGCAAGGCCGCGGCGCGCTTCCCGTCGGCCGTGCACCTCCACGCGGGCTTCGACGAGCCGGCGACCCGGCGCCTGTATGCCGCCGCCGATCTCTTCCTGATGCCCTCGCGCTTCGAGCCGTGCGGCCTGAGCCAGATGATCGCGATGCGCTACGGCGCGGTGCCCGTGGTCACCCATACCGGCGGGCTCGCCGACACGGTGTTCGAGGCGGACGGCGGGCGGGAGAACGGGTTCGTGGCGCTGCAGGCGACGGCGGAGGACGTTTGGGCGGCGCTGCAGCGCGCCATCGCCGCCTATTCTCGCGGCAAGGAGTGGTCGCGCCGTGTCGGCGTGGCGATGAGCGCGGACCACTCTTGGGAGCGCTCGGCCGAGGCCTACGAGTCCCTCTACCAGGCCGTTGTTTCCTCTCCCGCGTTCGGGAGAGGGTAGGGCGAGGGCATGTTTACGTTCTCCATTAGGGCCTAAAAGGGCTCCAAGCCTATTGCCAGGGGAACCCCGATTATGCTAGTGTTGATTGATGCCGCTGGTGTGGCTGTTTTTGGCGTTCCTCCCGTGCAACAGCCAGGCAGCACCCAAAGACGCCCCCGCCGATAAGACTTTTCACGCCGATTTCATGGGCGAGGGGAAGGCCGTCCCTTACAACCCCACGCCCGACCAGGAAGGCTTCGGCGAGGATTGGGCGCATCACACAGCCGCCGCGCAAGGCTCGCCCGCGTCCATCGCCGCCTCGCGCGGCAATCGCCCCGCGGCGGCCACGCTCGCCTCTGCGGACAAGAGCCGTGCCGACTTGGCCCAACGCGCGGGCGCTGTCCAGGCCCAGGCGGAGCTGGCCGGCGGCGGCCCGACGCCCGGCGCCGCGGCCCCTGCCGCCTCTTTGGCCGCTTTGCGCGCCGCCGCCTTCGGCCCCGGCGAGAGGCCTCGCGACGCGCTGGGCGCGCTGCCCGCCGCCGCGCTGGGTGCTCGCGCGCCTCGTCCGATGCAGGCCGCGGCCTTGAGCGGTATGTTCGACGCGGCGCGGCCGCGCGCGGCGCTGACCGAGCCCAAGCCCGGGACCTCCGATGCGTCCCGCATCGCGGCGATGTTCCCCTCTCATCCGGTCGCCGAGCGCCCTGTCCCCGCCCCTGCCGTGGACCCCGCGGCGGCGACCGCCGGCGCGCGGCGCGTGTTCGTCGCCCTCGAGCTCGATATCCCCGCGGCCGGCGGCGATTACCGGGCCGCCGTGGCCAAGCTTTCGCGAGAGACGGGCTTCTCGATCGACGATAAATTCAACCCGGAGTTCGCGGCCGGCAAGCCGGGACGCGTCTCGATCCGGGGCTGGCTGCCGGTCGGAGTTCCGCCTCGTCGTGAAGCTCACCCCGGGCGCCGACGCCGCCGCCTCGCTGTCGGCGACGCTGCTGCGCTTGAGCGACGCGGGCTTCTCGTGGAAGCGGACGGAGTCGCGCGACGCCACGGGCCTCGTGACTCTTACCGGGACTTTGCCCCAGCACTCCGTGGCCCGCGTGATGGCCGATGCCAGTGTGGTGCGCGTCGAGCCGGTCGGCGAGGGCGGGGCTTCGAAGCCCGCGCCCATGCCCGCGCCGGATGCGAAGTCGTACCTCGAGTGGTTCTCCCGCCACCCCATCGTCCTCCTCGTCGGCCTGCTCATCCCGCTCGCCGGCCGCGTCCTTCGGCCGTACGACCGCTAGTTTTGTAGAATCCGCGCCATGGCCCGCCGCATGAAAGCTGTTTTCTACACCAACGAGTACCCGCCTTACACCTACGGCGGCGCGGGCGTGGCCGTCGAGTACCTGACCCGCGAGCTGACCAAGCTGATGGACGTGGAGGTCCGCTGCTTCGGCGACCAGCGCGTGAAGCGTCCGCGGCTGCAGGTCACCGGCTATACGCCTTGGAAGGAGCTGGCCAAGGGCGCGCACAAGGGCTTCGACAAGGCGCTCGAGGCCATCAGCATCAACCTCCAGTTCTGCAAGAACAACGACGCCGACGTGGTCCATTGCCACACCTGGTACACGAACCTCGGCGGCTTCTTCGCCAAGATCCTGCACAAGATCCCCTTCGTCATGACCACCCACTCGCTCGAGCCTCTGCGGCCCTGGAAGCGCGAGCAGCTGGGCAATGCCTACGACCTCAGCAGCTGGATTGAGCGCAACGCCGTGCAGGCCGCCGACGCTATCGTGGCCGTCTCCAACGGGATGAAGCGGGACATCCTCTCCTGCTACGACATCCCGGCCTCGAAGATCCGCGTCATCCACAACGGCATCGACCTCCAGGAGTACCGGCCCAGCGTCTCGACCGCCGCCCGCCGCAAGTGGGGCATCCGTCTCGACCGGCCCTATGTCCTGTTCGTCGGCCGCATCGCGCGGCAGAAGGGCATCATCCACCTCGTCAACGCCTTGCCCGATATCGACCCCTCGGCGCAGATCGTGCTGTGCGCCGGCGCGCCGGACACCAAGGAGATCGCGGCCGAGATGCAGCGCGCCGTGGCGCTCGTCCGCAAGCGGCGCTCGGACGTCATCTGGATCGAGAAGATGCTCCCCAAAGAGGAGACCATCGAGCTTTACAGCCACGCCGCGGTCTTCTGCTGCCCCTCCATCTACGAACCGTTCGGCATCATCAACGTCGAGGCGATGGCGTGCGGCGCGCCGGTCGTGGCGTCAGCCACCGGCGGCATCCTCGAAGTGGTGGCCGACGGCAAGACCGGGTTCCTGGTCCCCTTCGCCCCGCGCAAAGACGGCACCTACGAGCCGAAGGACCCGAAGAAGTTCTCCCGCGACCTCGCCGCGGCCGTCAACCGCGTCCTGCGCAACGGCGCCCTGGCCAAGCGGTTCTCGGCCGAGGGCCGGCGGCGGGTGGAAGAGCGGTTCACCTGGGCGAGCGTCGCGCGGCAAACGCGCGATCTATACCGGAGCCTCGTGTGAAGCGCGCGCCGGCGAGCTGTCTCAAGCCGGCGCAGCCCAGACCCGCCGCGCTCGGCGGCCGCTGGCTCGGGGGCCCCGACGCGGGGCTCGGGCCGGAGAGCTGCGAGTTCATGGTCTGGGCGCCCTCGGCCAAGAAGGTAGAGCTGAGCCTCGTCTCCCCTAAGAAGGCGACGGTCGCGATGCAGACCGACGGCTTCGGCTACCACTGGGCGACGGTCGCGGGCCTCAAGCCCGGCTGCGAGTACTTCTACCGCCTCGACGGCCAAAAGGAAAGGCCCGACCCCGCCTCGCGATTTCAGCCGCGCGGCGTGCACGGGCCGTCCGCCGTCGTCGACACTGCCTTCGACTGGACCGACCGGGGCTGGAAGGGCGTGCCTCTGGAGCGGCTCGTCATCTACGAGCTGCACGTGGGGACGTTCTCCAAGGCTGGGACTTTCGACGGCATCATCCCCGAGTTGGACAGTCTCGCGGAGCTCGGCGTCACGGCGCTATGCCTGATGCCCATCGCCCAGTTCCCGGGTTCGCGCAACTGGGGCTACGACGGCGTCTACCCGTACGCCGTTCAGGACTCCTACGGCGCCGTCCTGGGCTTGAAGCGCCTGATCGACGCGGCGCACAAGCGCGGCTTGGCGGTGATGCTGGACGTCGTGTACAACCACCTCGGCCCCGAGGGGAACTACGCGGCCGATTTCGGGCCGTATTCCGCGGGCAAGACCCACTGGGGCGAAGGGATGAACATGGACGGCCCCGGCTCGGACGACGTGCGCCGCTTCTTCATCGAGAGCGCCCTGCGCTGGGTGGACGAGTTCCACGTGGACGGCTTCCGGCTCGATGCCATCCTCGCCATACGCGATTTCTCGGCCCGGCCTTTCGTCGAGGAGCTGACGGTGGCGGTGCACGAGCTGGCGCGCTCGCAGGGGCGGGTCGTGAACGTGCTCGCGGAGGCGGTGCTGAACGACCCGCGCGTCGTCACGCCAAGCGAGAAGGGCGGCTGGGGCTGCGATTGCGAGCTGAACAAGGATTTCCATCATGCCCTGCACGCCGCCCTGACCGGCGAGCGGGCAGGCTTCTACATCGACTACACGGGCCTGCCGGAGCTGGCGAAGTCGTACCGCGACGCCTACGCCTTTGTCGGCCAGTACTCGCAGTACCGCGGACGCAGCTACGGCCGCGCTCCGGATGCCATCCCGGGCTCGCGCTTCGTGGTGTTCGCCAAGGACCATGACGAGGTGGGCAACCGCCCCGGCGGCGAGAGGCTCTGCGAAGTGGCCGGCTTCGAGGCGGCCAAGCTGGCCGCCGGCGCGGTCGCCTTCTCTCCTTATATTCCCCTGCTCTTCATGGGCGAGGAGTACGGCGAGGACGCCCCGTTCTTCTTTTTCACCAGCCATTCGGACCCGGGCCTCGCGGAAGCGGTCCAGCGGGGCCGGCGCGAGATGTTCGAGAAGTGGGACTGCCCGAACAAGGAGTCGCCGGACCCGAACGCCGCGGCGACTTTCGCGCGCTCCAAGCTGGATTTGCGCCTGCGCTCCAAAGGGCGCCACGCCAAGCTTCGCGACTTCTATCGCCGCATCTACGCCCTGCGCCGAGAGCAGGCGGCGCTGGCCTCTTTCGACCGCGCCAACGTCGACGCCGAGATCCATGGGCAAGCCTTGTTGGTGCGGCGTAGAGCAGGCGGCGAGGAGGCGTTCTTCGTCTTGAATTTCAGCGACAAGCCCGGCCGCCTGCGCCTGAAGCTCTCGGGCGGCTGGACCAAGGCGCTGGACTCGGCCGAGCCGCGGTGGGGCGGGCCGGGCAGTTTTGCGGCGGACCGATTGGCCGGCGGGCCGGCGGAGCTGGCACTGGCTCCGCGAAGCGTGGTCTTGTACGCCAAGAGCAGCGGCGGATCTTAGGAGGGGACGTGGAAAAGGAAACGAACAAGCCTCGCACCGCGCCCGACAAGCGGGTCGTCATCGAGAACGTCGAGCCCGAGATCGACGGCGGGCGCTTTCCCATCAAGCGCGTCGTCGGCGAGCAGGTATGGGTCGAGGCCGATATCTTCGCCGACGGCCATGACGAACTCTCCTGCATCCTGCTTTATCGCAAAGAGGAAGACACCGAATGGACGCCCGTGCCGATGCGTCCCTTGGGCAACGACCGCTGGCGCGCCGAGTTCATCGTCGCGGAGCTGGGGCGCTATCGCTACACCATCCAGGCCCGCATCGACTTGTTCTCCACTTGGCTGAGAGACCTCCATAGGCGTCTCGAGGCCGGCCAGGACGTGAGACCGGAGCTGCCGGCAGGCGCCGCTCTCGCGGCCGCGGCAGGCGCCCGCGCGCAGGGCGCGGGCGCGACGCTCGAGGCGCGGCGGCTCATGGAGCTGGCCAAGGACCTCGAATCGAAGTCCGACATGCTTGAGAAGGTCGCCCGGCTCATGGGGCCGGACCTCACCGGCCTCGCCGCTTTGTGGGGCAATCCCGAGCTATTCGTGCGCTACGGCCGGGAGCTCGAGGTGATCGTGGACCGCGTCAAGGCGCGCTTCAGCGCCTGGTACGAGATGTTCCCGCGCTCCGCCTCGCCGCAGCCGGGCAAGCACGGCACCTTCAAAGACCTCATCGCGCGCCTGCCGTACGTCGCGGAGCTGGGCTTCGACGTGCTGTACCTGCCGCCCATCCATCCCATCGGCAAGGGCCTGCGCAAGGGGAAGAACAACTCGCTGAAAGCCGGCCCCAACGAGCCCGGCAGCCCGTGGGCCATCGGCGACGAGACCGGCGGTCACAAGGCGGTGCACCCGGAGCTCGGCACGATCGAGGATTTCCGTAAGCTTGTCGCCCAGGCGGATGCGTTCGGCATCGAGCTCGCCTTGGACATCGCCCTGCAATGCTCGCCGGACCATCCGTATCTCAAAGAGCACCCGGAGTGGTTCAAGGCGCGGCCGGACGGGAGCCTGCGCTACGCCGAGAACCCGCCGAAGAAGTACGAGGACATCTATCCTTTGGACTTCACCTGCAAGGACTTCAAGCCGCTGTGGGAAGAGGTCAAGACCATCTTCGAGTTCTGGATGAAGCAGGGCGTGCGCATCTTCCGCGTGGACAACCCGCACACGAAGCCCTTCGGCTTCTGGGAGTGGCTGATCTCCGACTTGCGGCGCCAGCAGCCGGAGCTGATCTTCTTGGCGGAGGCGTTCACCAGGCCCAAGGTGATGGCTAGATTAGCGAAGGTTGGCTTCACGCAGTCCTACAACTACTTCCCATGGAGAAATACGAAGTGGGAGCTGGAGACCTACTTCACCGAGCTGACCAAGTCGGAGTCGAAGGAATATCTAAGACCGATCCTGTGGCCGAACACGCCGGACATCCTGACCGAGTACCTGCAGTTCGGGGGGAGACCGGCTTTCATCGTAAGGTATGTGTTGGCGTCCACCTTGGGAGCCAGCTACGGCATCTACGGCCCCGCCTACGAGCTGTGCGAGGGCACGCCGCGCGACCCGGGGACGGAGGAGTACAAGGACTCCGAGAAGTACGAGCTCAAGCACTGGAACCTCGACAACAAACACAGCCTGCGCCACATCATCAGCAAGGTCAACCGCATCCGCCGGGAGAACCCGGCCATGCAGAGCGATTCGAGCCTCCGCTTCCTGAAGACCGACAACGAGCAGCTCGTCTGTTACTGCAAGCAGTCCGGCGACAACGCGGTGATGGTGGTGGTGAACCTGGACCCGAACCACGTGCAGTCCGGCTGGGTGGATCTGCCGTTAGAAGACTTCGGCCTGGCGCCGGACAAGCCGTACCAAATGCACGACGTCCTGCACGAGCGCCACTACCTTTGGAGGGGCCCGCGGAATTATGTCGAGCTAGACCCCAGGCACGTCCCAGCCCATGTCTTCCGCCTCCGCCGCTACGTCAGAACCGAACGCGACTTCGACTACTTCTTGTAAGCGGCTAGCAGGCGGTCGTTCTCCCTCTCTCGCCTTCGGCGGGAGAGGGGAGGGGTGGTGGACGGTGTCAGACGTAAAGTTAAGTAAGTTGTTCAAAATGACTTTCTTAAGTTAACAACTGACACCGAGGTGATCGGTAGCGCCGCGTTCTAGCGGTGATAGATGAGCAGGACGGCGTCGCCTTTAAGGGCGTCGACGACGTGATCGAGGACCTTGAAGTCCACCGCGGGGCAGCCCCAGGAGCGGCCGGCCATCCCGTGCGCGGCCACGTAGCTGTCCGAAACGTAGTCCGCGCCGTGCAGCAAGATGCCGCGCGACAGGGCGTTGCTGTTGGTGGATTCCATGCCTCTCATCCTGAGGTAGCGGCCGTGGATGGTCCCGAGGACGTCGCTGCCCAGGGTCTCGCCTAAGATCCCGCCTTCCAGGGCGACGTCCTCCTCTCCGGTGAGATAGATCCCCAGCGAGCTCTGATGCGAATCGGTTGTGTTGGAGAATTTGGTCGCGTAGCGCTGG
>JAPLKK010000058.1 GCA_026388115.1 Elusimicrobiota bacterium
CCGCGCCGCCGCCGTTGAGGAACACGCGGCGGATGCCGGGGAACCTCTTCACGAGTCCGGGCACGTCGGTGGGACGCGGGTCGCGGATGGCGCTGTCGAGCGCGCCCGGCCTCACGCAGGCCTTGAGCGTGTCCCAGAGGGCGACGCGACGGCGCCTGAGCATGCGCACCCGTTCGCGGTAGCTTTCGGGCTTGGCTTCGCCCAGGACCTCGGAGAGGATGCCCCAGAATTGGTTGCCGGGAAAGCCGTAGTACTGCCTGCGGCGCAACGCTTCGGGCCCGGGCATGGTTCCCAAGACGACGACCTTCGAGCGCTTGTCGGCGATCGGCGCAAACCCGCGGCACACGGCCCGGCTCATGCGTGCATTCTACACAACCCAAAGGCCGGCGGGTCTTGCGCGCAGCGGACCCGGCCGCTACCCTCTGGGATCGGCGTGCCACTTAGCCCGCTGGCCATGATATCATGGGCGCCTAGGTCACGCCTCATGCAATGAAAAGGACCCTTGTCATCAAGCTGGCGCTCGCCGCTCTGCTCGCCGTCAGGCCGGGGATCGCGCGAGCGGACACGGCGGCCTCCGGAGGTCCGGCACCCCTGTGGCAGTTGTCGGCCTACGAGCCCATGTACTTCCTGCCCGCCTATTACACGTTCTCGCCCTACGACGCGGTCTACGGGAACACCCTGCCCAACGGCCAGACCCTCAACAAGCTCGAGCTCAAGTTCCAGCTCAGCTTCAAGATCGCCTTGATGTCCTCGGGGCCGGCGAAGAACGCGTATATCGCCTACACGCAGTCGTCCTACTGGCAGTGCTACGGCAATTCGGCCTTCTTCCGCGAGACGAACTATGCGCCCGAGCTGCTGATCGCGCCCGCGAACCGCTGGGACCTCGGCGCGGGCTGGAACCTCGGCTTCCGCGTCGTGCCGGTTGGGCATCAATCGAACGGCCGCGGCGGGAACATGGAGCGCAATTGGAACCGCACGTCCGTGGACCTGCTCTTCGAACGCCTGGACGGCAGCGGGGACGGCTGGACGGCGGACCTGCGGGCCTGGGACGTGTGGCGCGGCTCGGCCTACCGGCGCTACAATCCGGACCTCGCCCGCTACCTCGGCTACACGCGGCCGTCCGTGACCTACAAGCGCGGCCCTTGGGAGTTCTTTTTCGCCTTCCGCAACCAGTTCGAGAGCGCATTCCAGCGCGGGTCCGTCGAGGCGTCCGTGAGCCACTACCTGGGGAACAACTGGAGCCTGTACGCTCAGTATTTCAACGGCTACGGCCAGAGCCTGATCGAGTACGACCATTCGACCAACGCGCTCGGCGTCGGCTTCGCCCTGCGCACGAGGTAGCGCCCCGCCGGACATCGATCACACCCCGCCTCGCGACATCTTCTCCTATGTGGTTCATCGAGGCCTTGCGCGCAGCGGGCCCGGCCGCTACCCTACCGGGCGATGCGGGCTATTTCTCGCCTCGGCGCCTGCGCCGCTCTCGCCTTCTTCGCCGCCGGCTGCGCCACGACGCCGCATCGCCGAAGGCCGCCGGCGCCCGTCCCGAAGCTCGCCAAGGCGGCGATCCGGATCGCGAAATCTTACCTGCCCGAGGAGGAGGGGCGCCGGGTTCCGCCGGCGGACTGCTCGGAATTCGTCCAGAAGGTGTTCGCCGAGGACGGCATCAAGCTGCCGCGCACCTCGCGGGAGATGTCGAGGGCCGGCAGGCCGCTTGCCGCCGCCTCCGAGCTGCGCATGGGCGACCTCGTGTTCTTCTCGGGGTCGAAGATCTCGCGCACGGTGGGCCACGTCGGCATCTACGTCAACAACGGCATCTTCATCCACCTCCCCGACGTCGGCGAGGTGCGCATGGAGAGCCTTTACAGCGACTACTTCCGCAAGCGCTACCTGACGGCGCGCCGCGTCATCGAGTGAGGCTTATCGCGTCTTAAGCCCTGAGGCGTTTGCGAAGGAGCGTGGCTCGCAGGACGTCGCGGTCGGCGTCGGAGAGCTCGCGGCCGGCGAGCATCTGGATGTGGGCCGGCTGGCAGAGCGCCATGAGGTCGTTGAGCAGCTCCAGAGTGGCGGGCACCTTCCAATCCAGCGTCAGCGCGAGGCGGACGTAGGAGAGGTGCTGCATCGTCTCTTCAAAGGAAATCGAGCGGGCGTGCATCAGGATGCCGATGCCGCGGTAGACGACGTCCTCGAGCGCGACCTTGCGCGCGCCTTCGGCGAGGGCGCGACGGCTGTCGAGCTCCTTCGCGACCAGCGCGTTGACGGCGGAGGTGACCTCGTCGACGATGGTCTGCTCCGAGCGGCCGAGGCTGGTGGCGTTGGAGATCTGGTAAAGGTCGCCGATGACCTTGGTGCCCTCGCCGTACATCCCGCGCGCCGCGAGGCCGAGCCTCGGCAGACCCTGCAGCACCCCGTTGATCCGGCCGGCCAGGCCGAGGCCGGGCAGATGGACCAGGGCCGAGGCGCGCAGGCCGGTGCCGGCGTTGGTGGGGCAGGCGGTGAGGTAGCCCCAGCGGTCGTCGGCCGCGAACTCGAGCGTATCGCCGAGCTGCTCGTCGAGCCGATCGAGCCGCGTCCAGAGCTCGCGGGCGCATAAGCCGGAGTCCACGGCTTGAAGGCG
>JAPLKK010000151.1 GCA_026388115.1 Elusimicrobiota bacterium
GAGTGCGCGCAGACCCTCGCCGCCGAGGGGATGTCGGTCGAGGTGCTGGACCCGCGGTCGCTCTTGCCTCTCGACCGCGACGCCATCATCGCCTCGGCGAAGAAGACAGGGCGCGTCATCATCTTCGACGATTCGAACCGGGTTTGCGGCTTCGCCGCCGAGGTCTCCGCCGTCGTGGCGGAGAGCGCCTTCGAGGCCCTAAAGGCCCCCATCCGGCGCGTCACCCGCGCCGACGTGCCCGTGCCGTTCAGCGCGGCCCTTGAACCCGCCGTCCTGCCGTCGCGCGAGCGCCTGCTCGCCGAATGCCGCCGGATGCTCGCGAAAGCGTGATGCACGAAATCCGCATCCCGAAGCTCGGTATGGACACCGTCGATTGCGAGATCCAGCAGTGGCTCGTGAAGATCGGCGACCGCGTCTCCCCCTCGACCCCCGTCCTGGAGGTGGAGAGCGAGAAGGCCGTGATCACCATCGAGGCGGGGGCGGAAGGGACCATCGGGGAGCTTCGAGCCCAGCCGGGGCAGACGGTGGCCGTCGGCTCCGTGGTCGGGATCATCGAGGGCGGAGGGCCGGAGCCAAAGTGATATACTCGCTCGCGAACACGCGACCATGATCCGATTAAAAACGCAGAACCCCGACGTCTTCACCGCCGACGAGCCGATCGTCCAGTTCAGCCAAGATGAGGTCGGCTACCTCAAAGAACTCGCGCCGCGCAGCGCGCGCAAGCGCGTGCGCATCTGCGCCCACAAGGATTCCGGTCTGCCCCTCAACGAGATGCTGTTGCTCTTCGCCCGCGGGACATACATCCGGCCGAGCAAGCACATCGGCAAGGAAGAGTCCTTGCACGTGGTGGACGGGCGCGGGCTTTACGTGTTTTTCGACGAAAAGGGCCGCATGAGCAAGGCCATCCCGGGAGGACCTCGCGTCGGGACGGGCGTTCTACGTGCGCACGCCCCCGGAGGTCTATCACAGCCTGCTCGTCGAGTCCGATTTCCTGGTGCTCCATGAGGTGACCCAAGGCCCGTTCCGCCGGGAAGACACGGTCTATGCCGATTGGGCGCCGGCCGACGGCGCCCCGGCCATCGCGGCCTACTTGGAAAAGATGTTCTCGGACGCAAAGGCGCTGGGGGGGAATAAGTGACTCTACCGGAGAGCCGCCCCGCGTCGACTGTCCCGCTGTGCCGCCATCGCGAGGACTGCCGCCTCTGCCAGTCGAAGAACGTCGCGGTCGCCTTGCCGCTCAAGCCCTCTCCGCTCGCGGACCAGTACGTCCCGGCCTCGCTGCTGAAGCAGCCGCAGCCGTCTTTCCCGCTGGACCTCTACCTGTGCCTCGACTGCGGCCACGCCCAGGTGCTCGACGTCATCGACCCCGAGGTATTGTTCCGCCATTATATCTACGAGTCCGCGACCAGCTCACCGGGGCTCGTCGAGCATTTCAAGAAGTACTCCGAGCAGGTCTTGTCCCGGGTCCGGCCGCCCCGCGGCTCGCTCGCGGTCGACATCGGCAGCAACGACGGCACGCTGCTGCGTTTCTTCCAGAAAGCCGGGCTGAAGACCCTGGGCATCGATCCCGCTCAGGAGGTGGCCGCCAAGGCGACCGCGTCGGGCATCCGCACGATCCCGGTCTTCTTCACCTCGGAGGTCGGCCGGAACCTTGCCGCCGAGGAGGGCCCGGCGGCGCTCGTGACCGCCAACAACGCGTTCGCCCATTCCGACGAGCTCGCCGACATGGCCGACGGGGTCCGGGAGATGCTCGCCCCGGACGGCGTGTTCGTCTTCGAGGTCTCGTACGTGGCCGACTTGGTGGCGGGCCGCGTCTTCGACTTCATCTATCACGAGCACCTGTGCCACCATTCGGTGAAGCCCCTGCGCACTTTCCTGTCGCGCCATGGCCTCCAGCTGTTCGACGTCGAGCGGCTGCCCATCAAAGGGGGGTCTCTGCGGTGCTTCGCGCAGAAGGCGGGAGGGCCGCACCCCACACGGCCTACCGTCACCCAGCTCATGGCCTTGGAAGCGGACATGAAGCTGGACCAGCTCGAGCCTTACCAGCAGCTATCGGACACCTTGGACGGGCTGCGCTCGCGCCTGTTGGTCCTGCTCGCTCAGGCGCGCGGGGCGGGCCGCAGGATCGCGGGCTACGGCGCCTCCGCCACCACGACGACCCTGCTCCACCATTTCGAGCTGGGTCCCTACGTGGAGTTCCTCGTCGACGACAACGCGGGGCGGCAAGGGCTGTTCAGCCCCGGCCTGCACCTGCCGGTCCTGGCGCCGGAACAGCTGTACGAGCGGAAGGTGAACGACGTCCTGCTGATGGCTTGGCGCTACTACCAGCCGATCGTGGCGGCGCACCGCCGCTTCACCGATGCGGGCGGGCGGTTCATCCTGCCCCTGCCCGAGCTGAAGGTCCTGCCGCTTTAACGCCGCCGAAGGGGCCTGTCCCCTTTGTTAGCTTCTACTCGAAGTAGATGTAGCCGTGGTCGCCGGTGTAGCCCGCCTGCTTGAAGATCCACTCCCATTCCTTCGGCGCGTGGAAGGCGCGGCAGGTCAGCTGCCAGTAGAGCAGGTTCATCTTCTCCCGCTCGTTGCGGTAGCTCTCGACGACGATGTACTTGCCGCCCCGGCCCACCCGCTCGACCTCCTTGAGGGCCTCGTGCAGGTCGTAGTTGTACAGGTTGTGCAGCGTCGTCAGAGAGACGACTAGGTCGAACGACTTGTCGGGGAAGGGCAGCTTGTTGGCGTTGGCGACCTTCAGGAACGGCTTCACCGGCGGATGGGCATTCTCGATCGCGTACGAGGAGATGTCGACGCCGGCCACCTGGATGCCCGGCACGACCTGGGTGAGTTCGTAGAGGAGGAAGCCCTTCCCGCAGCCCACGTCCAGGATGGAGGAACCCGGCTTCAGCTTGTAATGCGCGGCCATCGCCTCGGCGACCTTGCGCCAGCGGCCGTCGTACTTCATGCCGCCGTAGCCGTACTTGCGCTCGCCGTCCCAGTAGTCCTTATCGAAGCGGATCGCCACTTCGGAGCACTCCGCCTTGTCGGCCTCGTTGACGCGCCCGACATAGTCGCGCTTGGTGGAGCGATGGACGGTGCCGATGAAGTCGATGTATGCCATTAGATGATCTCCTGTAAAGCGGCCTTTGCCTTCTCGAGCTGGACCTTCTTTCTCTCCTCGCCGGCTGCGCCTTGCGAGAAGCGGCGGCGGCGGCCGGCCGAAGGGACGAAATCGTTGAGCAGCAGGCAGCACCACTTGAAGCGATGCGCCGGCCAGACGGCCTTCATGCGGGCGAAGGAGCGCTCCGGCTCCTTGGTGCGCGCGGCGACCGCGCGCGCGAAGGGCTCGAAATACCGGCCCGGAACGCGAGCGGCTC
>JAPLKK010000110.1:0-18431 GCA_026388115.1 Elusimicrobiota bacterium
CGAAGAGGGCGTCCCGGGCGACGGCTGGAGCCGGCGGTCTCCGCGCGACCCCGATTCCCAGCTCGCGGTGATGCGCCATGACATCGCCCGCTTGATCGCCGATGGCCGGGAGCTGACCGAGTTCGGCGACAATCTCTTCGTCGAGCTGGATCTTTCGGCGGCCAACCTGCCTCCCGGGGCCCGCCTGCGCGTGGGAGATGCGACGGTGGAGGTGACGCCGAAGGCCCGCACGGGCTGCGGCAAGTTCAGCCGGCTCTTCGGCCCGGAGGCGGCGCGCTTCGTCAACGACTCGGCGCGCCGGGGCGAGCGGCTGAGAGGCGTCTATTGGAAAGTCGTGGTCTCCGGCTTGGCGAAGGCGGGGGCCAGGATCGAAGTCCTCAAGCCGGGCTGCTGACGACCTCTTACTCTAGGACCGAGACCAGCGCCTCGGTGGCCTCCGCCATCTTCTCGTAGTCCAGCGTCTCGGGCGTGTCGCTCGCCTCGTGGTAGTTCGGGTTGCGGTAGAAGGCGGTGTCGGAAAGCATGAGGGCCGCAAATCCCCGGTCCCAGAAATTGAGCTGGTCCGAAAGGGCCATGCTTGCGAGGGGACCGGGCAGGACGGCCGTCTCAAGCGGGAAGGCGGAGGCGGCGCGCCATGCTTTACGAACGCTCGCCAAGAGGCCGCGGCTGGCGTAGTTGCTCGTCAGGCTCAAGTAATCGCCGCGGGCCGGGTACAGCAGATGGAAAAAGGGCGCGTAGAACTGCGCGCCGCGTTTCGGATTGTAGTAGCCCAGCATCTCCAAACCGATCATGCCGTGGACGCGCGCCCCGCTCTCCTTCAGCTCCCGGGAGTAATGGTCGCTGCCCATGTTGGGCGTGCCGAATGCGGGGGGTTCTTCGGTGCCGAAGGCGACGAAGCGCACTTCGCGGGCCGGGCGGCGGGCCTTCAGCAGGCGCGCCGCCTCGAGCAGGACGGCGACGCCGCTGGCGTTGTCGTCGGCCCCCGGGGTGCCGGAAGCCGAGTCGTAGTGGGCGCCGACGATCCAAGCGCCCCCGGCGCCAACTGGCGCCGCCGGCAGGACCGCCTCGATGTTGCGGAACTCGGTGTCGTCCTTGACCGACGGCAGCCAGGCGGACCGGTAGGGGCGCTTCTTCGGCGCGTAGCCGGAGGCGGTGAGCTGGGACATGATGTATTCGCCCGCGCGCGCCTGCTGCGCCGGCTTCTGGATATCGCGCTCGCCGATCGTCTCGGCCAGCATGACGACATGGCCGCGAAGGCGCGCCGCGAGCGGCGAAAGCGTCTTCGGGTCGCGCAGGGGGAACCTCGGGGCGAGGCGGGCCAGGCGCTCCTGCCTGCCGGCGCGATCGGTGAACAGGAATTCTGGGCCGATAAGGACGACGCCGGCGGCCGCGGCCGCGAAGCCGGTCGCCGCCGCGCGCAGCGCGCCCCTCCAGAGGGGGGGCATCTTGCCCAGCGTAGCAGCCGGACGCAGGGGGCGTCCAGCCCTGCTCTCGCGGCGGCGCCACGCCATAATGTAATCTCCCGGTCATGATGACCCCGGACCTGCTCAAGAAGATGGACGCCTGGTGGCGCGCGGCCAACTATCTGTCGGTCGGCCAGATCTACCTCTACGACAACCCGCTGCTGAAGGTCCCGCTCGACATCTCGCACATCAAGCCGCGCCTGCTCGGCCACTGGGGGACCACGCCCGGCCTCAATTTCGTCTACGTGCACATGAACCGGCTCATCAAGGACAACGACCTGAACGCCATCTACGTGATCGGCCCCGGCCACGGCGGGCCGGCCGTCGTGGCCAACGCCTATCTGGAGGGGACCTACAGCGACGTGTATTCGGACATCTCGCAGGACGAGGAGGGATTGAAGAGGCTGTTCCGTCAGTTCTCATTCCCCGGCGGCATCCCGAGCCACGTCGCCCCGGAGACGCCGGGCTCGATCCACGAGGGAGGCGAGCTGGGCTACGCGCTGTCGCACGCCTACGGCGCCGCCTTCGACAACCCGGACCTGCTCGTCTGCTGCGTGGTCGGCGACGGCGAGGCGGAGACCGGCCCTCTCGCCACGAGCTGGCATTCGAACAAGTTCCTCGATCCGGCCACCGATGGAGCGGTCCTGCCCATCCTGCACCTCAACGGCTATAAGATCGCCAATCCGACGGTCCTGGCGCGCATCCCGAAAGAGGAGCTTGAGTCTCTCATGCGCGGCTACGGCTACAAGCCGTATTTCGTCGAGGGCGACGATCCGGCCGTGATGCACAAGCTGATGGCCGAGACGCTGGACGCGGTCCTGGGCGACATCAAGAATATCCAGGCGGACGCCCGAGTGAAAGGGGTGAAAGAGCGGCCGGCCTGGCCGATGATCGTGATGCGCACGCCGAAGGGCTGGACCGGCCCGAAGACCGTCGACGGCCTGCCCGCCGAGAACAGCTGGCGCTCCCACCAGGTGCCGTTCTCGGACATGAACGCCGAGCACGTGAAGCTCCTCGAGGAGTGGCTCAAGTCCTACAAGGCCGAGGAGCTGTTCGACTCGAAGGGCAGGCTCCTCTCGGAGCTGGCCGCGCTCGCCCCGAAGGGGCGGCGGCGGATGAGCGCCAACCCGCATGCCAACGGCGGCGAGCTCTTGCGCGACCTGAGGATGCCGGAGTTCCGCGACTACGCGGTGAAGGTCACGGCGCCCGGCGCCGTTGAGGCGGAGGCGACGCGCATCCTGGGGACCTTCCTGCGCGACATCATGAAGCAGAACGAGGACGCCGGCAACTTCCGCGTCTTCGGCCCGGATGAGACGGCTTCCAACCGGCTGGGGGCGCTGTTGGAGGTGACGGAGAAAGCCTGGATGGCCCGGACGCTGCCCACTGACGAGCATCTGGCGCCTGGCGGCCGGGTGATGGAGATGCTGAGCGAGCATCAGTGCCAGGGGTGGCTGGAAGGCTACCTGCTCACCGGCCGCCACGGCTTCTTCTCCTGCTATGAGGCCTTCATCCACATCATCGACTCGATGTTCAACCAGCACGCGAAATGGCTGAAGGTGACGCGGCGCTTGGCGTGGCGGCGTCCCATCGCCTCGTTGAACTACCTGCTCACCTCACACGTGTGGCGCCAGGACCACAACGGCTTCTCGCACCAGGACCCCGGCTTCATCGACCATGTGGTCAACAAGAAGGCGGACATCATCCGGGTGTACCTGCCGCCCGACGCGAACACCCTGCTGTCGGTCGCCGACCACTGCCTGCGCTCGCGCAACTACATCAACGTCATCGTGGCGGGCAAGCAGCCGGCGCCGCAGTGGCTCGACATGGAATCCGCCGTGAAGCACTGCACCGCCGGCATCGGCATCTGGGAGTGGGCCTCGAGCGACCAGGGCGGCGAGCCCGACGTCGTGCTCGCGTGCGCCGGCGACGTCCCGACGCTGGAGACTCTGGCCGCCGTCCAGATGCTGCGGCGGCGCGTGCCGGAGCTCAAGGTGAGGGTGATCAACGTCGTGGACCTCATGACGCTGCAGTCGCCCAGCGAGCATCCGCACGGCCTGCCGGACAAGGATTTCGACAGCCTGTTCACGAAGGACAAGCCGGTCATCTTCGCCTACCACGGCTACCCGTGGCTGATCCATCGGCTCGCCTACCGGCGCGCCAACCACGACAACCTGCACGTGCGGGGCTACAAGGAAGAGGGCACCACGACCACGCCGTTCGACATGGCGGTGCTCAACGAGCTCGACCGGTTCCATCTGTTCCTCGACGTCGTGGACCGCGTGCCGGGCCTCGAGCCGAAAGCCGCGCATCTGCGCCAGGAGGTCCGGGGCAAGCTCGTCGAGCACAAGGAGTACGTCCGCAAGCACGGCCAGGACATGCCCGAGGTGCGCGACTGGAAGTGGCTGGGCTGAGCTGAGCGAACGAACGCAGCCGAGCGGGGGGCGGCTTCGCTCAGAAGGACGTGGCCACGGAGATCTGGTGGACGGCGCCGAGGTCTCCGGCGCCCACGGCGTAATCGACGAAGAAGCGTCCGGTGCGCAAGCCCAGCCCCGCCGTCAGGTTCTCGCCTGGGCGGTTGAATACCCAGCCGAAGCGAAGGGCCGCGCGCTGGAGGAAGTCGGGGTGCAGCCCGAGCTCTAGCCCCAGCCTCGGCGAAAGCCCCTCGCGCGCCACCTTGACCGCGTCGGCGGCGATCGTGGCGTCCAGGTCTACGTCGTCTCCGGGGTCGATCTTGCGCGCCGGAAACACGCCCGTGGTGTAGGCCAGCCCGCCCCGCACCGTCGTCGGCGGCGGGTCGCCGACGCTTTCGAACTTGATGTCCCGGCCGAGGTTCTGCCAAGCCGCCCCGGCGGAAAGGCCTTGGAGCGCGCCCGAGCCTCGCCACAGCGCGCCGAGATCCGCGAGCCCGGCGGTCGCCCGCGCGGTGCCGGCGAGGCTCATCCGGAGCCAGCGTACGCCGGCTCCCGCCGCCACGCCCGGCAGGAGGGTCACGGCGTAGGCCCGTTGGAAAGGTCGAGGTCGATCGAACCCGCGTTGAAATAGACGAGAGAGCCCGTCAGAGTGCCGGCGAAGGTGGGATGCGCGTAGCCCAGGAACCCGAACTGCCCGCCGCCGGGGGCAGCGAGATAGGATGTCGCCGCCTCGCGCGAGGAGAGGAAGGCGTTGGCGGCGGGATTGAATTGGACCGAGGCCGCTCGTCCGTAGAGAGCCGCGCCGGTGGAGCCCATCGCCGCGCGTTGGGCGTCGAGCGGCCGCTGGAGGAACGCGGCCGCCGTCTCGCCGGTGGCCGCGCCGGCCGGCGCCTCGAGGAGGACGGCAAGAGCAAGGGCGAACAGCGCGCTATTTGACGACAACGATCTTCTCCGTGACGTGTATCTTCGGTCCGGTGACGCGCAGCAGGTAGAGTCCCGAGGCCACCGGGGCCCCGGCGGAATTCGAGCCGTTCCACTGGAACTGCGTGCCGCCCTTGGGCACGTCGGCGTCGAAAAGGGTAGCGACGAAGGCGCCGGCCACGGTGTAGAGCCTGGCGGTCACCCGGCCGGCATCGAAGGTCGTCAGGTTGATCGTGGCCCTCCCTCCCTGGACCGGACGGAAGAGGTTGTCCTTGATCGAGACGCTTCCCGGCGCCACGTTGATGAACAGAGCGCCCGTGACGGTGCCGACGGCGCCGCCGGAGTTGGTCACGCTGACGTCCCACGGGCCGGGGGCCCTTCCGGTCAGGTCGGCGAAGCCTGTCGCCTGCAGGTCGCTGGCGCGCGCGACGCCTGTCCATAAGACGGTCGTGCCGCCCTGCTGTAGGGCGATCGCCGGGATGTGCGGGGAGACACCGACGACGGGCTCACCGAGACGGGGTACGGCGTCACCGTCGCCGCCGTGGAGATGAAGGTGTGGCTCGAGAGGGCGTCGGTGTAGCTCGCGAAAAGCCTCCATCGGTACACATCGGTGGAGCGCGCCACCGCGATGTCCCACAAGCCGCAGGGAGCGGAGGTCGAGAGGCTGGAGCGCGCCTCCTGGGTGAAGTTCACGCCGTCGTGGGAGATGGCGCTCTTGAGGACGGTGGGGGTGCTGGCTCCCGCGGCATAGGAGGTGTAATAGAGGCGCAAGCGCCCGTCGCTCAGCGCCGCGGGGCTCACCTCGAAGGCGCGGTCGTCGATGATCTTCCCCTCGACTCTCCAGGTCAGCCCGCCGTCGGTTGAGGAGGCGCTGAAGACGCGGTAGGTCGCGGGGTCGTTGGTGCCAGAGCTGTCGGCGACGAAATAGAGGCGCAGCGAGCCCGAGGAAAGAGCGACGGGCTTGGGGGAGTTCAAGAAGCTCGTTCCGCCGGTGAGCTGTAGTCGTATGCCGGGCTCCTTCGAAAAGAGCCGCCCATCGGTGGCGGTCGCGCTCAGGACGGAGTACAGGCCGCCGCTGGACACGCCGACGTAAAAAAGCCGCTGAAGGCCGGTCGCGGGAGAGGTCGAGGGTAGGATGCCGCAGGAGGTGATCGAGGATCGGTCGGGGTCGGTGAGGACGGCGGAGGTCGAGAGGCGGATGCCCGACTGCTGTTTCCAGACGTCCAGGTCCGTCGACGTGGCCGAGAGGATCTGGAAGCCGTCGCGCACGAAGAACATGTGATAGGCGCCTGTGCTGGCCGCCACCTCCTGAACGGACGCCGACGAGAACAGCATGCCGCCCTGAGGCGTGAAGGCGGGCTGGGCGGCGGCGGGCGCGGCGCCGAGGAGGAATCCAAGGAAAGCCCAAGCCGGTCGGAGCATGTGAGAGAGAGGCGTGCGGCTCGGCGGTCCGCGAAGAGCGATTCCAGTGTAATGGGGACTGCCGGTTCCGTCAAGACCGCTCTAAACGGAGAGCGGCGCGATCGGACCGGAGCGCGGCTTGGGCGCGCTCGCGGCCGCGGCCGAGAGCTTGGCGGCGGAGTCCTCGGGAGGGGCCTGCGGCTCCAGGCGCTCGTTCACGCAGACAAGCACGGTCTTCGCTTTCGATATCAGCCGGCCGCTCTGGTTCTTGATCTCGTACTCGAACTCGAGCCGGATGCCGGAAAAGCCCGTCACCCACGCCCGGACGTCGAGCACGTCGCCGTAGAAAGCCGGGCCCTTATAGTCGATCTCCTGGCGGTAGACCACGAACTGGACGCCTTGCTGCCTCAGCGCCTGGACCGAGACGCCCATGGCCTCCATCGTCTCGACGCGGGCCTCTTCCAGGAACTGCAGGTAGGTCCCGTAGTAGACCACCCCGCCGCAGTCGGTGTGGTGATAATGAATCCTGATTTTCATGCGACACCGAGTATAGCACATGGCCCCCGATCACCCGGGGCGTCCGCTTGTCCTTGGCGATCGCCGCGGCTTGTCGGCGCTATAGCTTCTGGCTCTTGAACTTGCCTTCGTAGCGGGCCTTGCCGCGGCACTGTTGGAGAATGAGCTGGCAGATGCGCGCTCCCGGCACCAGGCGGATCTTCTCGGGTCCGGCGTTAAAGATCTCCAGGACTTGGCGGTTGGCGACGCCGGGGGACACGAAAGGGGCGGTGACGTGGCTCATGAGGCCGATCCGAGCGAAAGACGACCTGGAATTCAGCCACCCGCAGATGTCGTCGGGCAGGACGATCTTCTCTTTGGTGATGCCGAGAACTAGCTCGCCGGGCTCCAGGATGTATCCCTTCGTGATGTCCACGATGATGGTGATCTTCTTGTAGTCGATGTGCTTGTCGATCGAGAAGGCGATATTCTTGGGCCGGAAGACGCGGATCTTGCGGTCCAGGGTCAGGTCCACCGACGCCGGACCGACCGCTTTCGGGTCGAATGGGTGCAGCGCGATGCGCTTTTTCTTGATCTCCAGCAGTATCTCGTCTTTGGTGAGTATCACCAAGCCTCCTAGATCGTTTTCGCGTACAGGCCCGGAGCGGTCGATACGGGGGCGAACCCGAGCTTGCTGACGTAGCTCTCGAACGCTTTCGACTCGGGCCGTACCTCGAAGCGTGCGAATCCCTGGTCCTTGAGGAGCCCGGCTTGCGCCGAGTACAGGTAACGGGCGTTGCGCAGGTCGCGGTACTCCGGGGCCACGTAGTCCAGGTGAATGCGCACCGTGTCTTCGCCGGCAGCCTCGTAGACGAACAGGCCTACCGGCATCAGGTTCCTCAGCGTGAGCACGCAGCGCGGCGAGGGGATCCGGTGAAGGGCGAAGCCTGGAAAAAAGCGCGCGATGTCCTCGCGGTGGGCTTCGAGGAATCCCTTGAGCGGCGCTTCGTCGGTCCGCGCGACCTGAAAGAGCCTGAAATAGTCCTTCTTCCCCGCCATCAGGCCAAGGTAATAGGCATCCACCGCGACGATGAACGCGTTCAGCACGGCGACCGGGAAGGCGCGCACCGCCACGCCGTAGACGACGAAGAAGGCCGCGCCGGCCAAATTGATCCAGCGCAGTCTCCAAATATTGCTCATCATCAGGGAGACGGCGACGAGCACCGAGCCGGCGTAGCCGATGAGCTGCACCATGAGGGTACCGATTGTATCAAGTAATCAGGCGGCGCCTTCGTTGTGCGGATTTTCTTGTCGCAAAGAGCTAGACTTTCGGAAAGGAGCTCCCGCTATGATCGATCTCGTCAAGAATCTCGCCACCGTCAACCGCCGGACGAAGGGTTCCGTCATCCGCGAGCTGCTGAAGATTACGAACAAGCCGGAGATCATCTCCTTCGCCGGAGGCTTGCCCTCGCCCGAAACGTTCCCCGTGGACGCCCTCGCTGAGATCGCCCATAGCGCGATCAAGAACCATTCCAGGACGACCCTGCAGTACGGCGCCACCGAAGGCCTGCCCGAGCTGAAGGCCCAGATCGTGAAGCAGCTGCGCGAACACGAGGGCATCAGCACCACCCCGGCCAATATCCTCATCACCACGGCCTCCCAGCAGGCGCTCGATATCGTCGGCCGGACCTTCATCGATCCGTCGGACCCCATCCTCGTCGAGCTTCCGAGCTACATCGGCGGGCTGCAGGTCTTCAAGTCCTACGGCGCCAAGCTCATGGGCGTGCGGACCGACGACGACGGCGTGCTCGTCGAGGACCTCGAGGAGAAGCTCTCGAAGCTGCGTCAGGAAGAGGAGCACTATAAATTCGTGTATATGGTGCCGGACTTCCAGAACCCCGCCGGCGTCACCTTGACCGCGGAGCGCCGCAACAAGATCATCGAGCTTTCCGAGCGCTACGACGTCCTCATCATCGAGGACTCCCCCTACCGCGAGGTGCGCTTCGAGGGCGAAGCCCCCGAGATGCTCTACAAGCTCGACAGCACCCACAACGTCATCTCGCTGTTCACCTTCTCCAAGACCCTCGCTCCGGGCCTGCGGCTCGGCTACATCCTGGCCGATGAGAGGATCATCCAGAGGATGGCGGTCCTCAAGCAGTCCTTGGACCTGTGCACCTCCGCGTTGAACCAGTGGCTGGCCGCGGAGTTCTTGAAGTCCGGGCTGGCGCGCGCGCATGTCGAGAAGGTGAGGGTGCTGTACAAGACCCGCAAGGACGCCATGCTGCGGGCCCTGGAGCAGTACATGCCCGAGGGCGTGAGCTGGACCAAGCCGCAAGGCGGCCTGTTCCTGTGGGTGCGGCTGCCCGAGACGATGAACGCCGACGACATGTTCTACGAGGCCATCAAGCAGAACGTGGCCTACGTGATCGGCTCGGCCTTCCACTGCGACGGCGGCGGGCAGAACACGATGCGCCTGAACTTCTCGTACCCGACCGAAGAGCAGATCGACGAGGGGATCAAGCGGCTGTCCGACGTCATCAAGGCCAACCTGCGCCACCGCCGCCGCTCGCGCTCCGCGCACCTGACGGCGCGCTGAACTAAGGCTGCGCCTTGAGCGCTCGAGGCAGGCGGACCCAGAAGGTCGTGCCTCGGCCCGGGAGCGATTCGAAGCCCACCCTTCCCTCCAAGAACCGCTCGGCCAACAAGCGCATGCCGTAGGTGCCCAGCCCGCGCCCTTCGCCCTTGGTGGAAAAGGACCGCTGGAACACCTGGCGCCGGACCGCTTCCGGCATCACCTGGGGGTTGCTGACGCGGACCTCGATGCCGTCTTCTACGGCCAGCGTCGAGACGGCGACGGTCTCCCCGGGCAAGGACGCCTCGAGCGCGTTCTTGAGCATGTTCGACAGGACCCTTCCGGCCAGCGTCCGGTCGCTGACAATGCGGGAGTCCGCGAGCGGCGGCGACACCGTGATGACTCGGGATACAGCCCATTTCTGCTCGCGGAAGAGCCCCGCGACTTCGGAGACGAGGTCGCAGACCTGGAACGGCGCGGAATTCACGGCGAGCTGCCCTCGCTCGGCCGCCATGAAATCGCGCTGGCTCCGGATCTCGTTGATGAGCTCTCGCCCGCGTGGCGCAGCGGAGTGGAGAACACGCGCAGGTCCAGCGCCTCGCCGTTGCGGCGTATGAGGCGGCATTCCTCGGCGGCGCAGCGCCCCTGCTGGCCCGCGATGACGGCGGCGAGGGCCCCGCAGAAGATGCAGAATTCGGTGGCGCCGCATCCTCCGGGCGTCTCGCAGGCGTGGATGCAGTCCAGCGCCTCTCCCGGGCGCATCCCCGCGACGTTCCCTTTGAGCTCGCGGGCGACGTGATCGCGCAGCGCCCGGTTGGCGAAGATGACCTGCCGCGTACGGCTCAGGATCATATAGAAGATCGGCACCGTGTCGAGAAGCTCGGTCAGCAGCGACGGCTTGGCGAACAGGTCGGCCAGGCGGCCGAGCTCCTGAGATGGCAGCCGCTCGGCGTGAGGGAGGGCTGCGATGGGGTTTTCCATCATTTACTTGCAGAGCGCCTTGTTGTGGACCAGGAAACCGTCGGCGACGAAGTCGCGGCGCGCGTCCTCGACGGACAGGTTGAACACTTCGTGCTCGCCGGCCACCGGTTCGATCCTCAGCAGGGTGACAGGCGCGAGCGGCGCGCCCGGGGACGCGCGCCGGAGCATGCGCTGGCCCGGCTTCCACTGGCCTAGCGGCCGGAACTCGCGGGCATCCGGGTCCCAGAAGGGATGCTCGGCGGTGGCCTGCACCGAGCCGCCATCAGAAACGAAGGCCTGGATCAGCGTCTGGCCGCCGCGGCGCGAGTTCGCGGCGACGACAGTCGCGAGGAGCCGTCCGGATACGGGCTCGACGGCGAAGACGGGGTCGCCGGGCCGCAGGGCCTCGATCGGCCGCTCGCCGTCCGGCGCGGCGATCTTCGTGCCGGCGGGGAAGCAGGAGACCATCCGGCAGGTGCTGCACGCCGTCTGGCCGCCGGCGCAGTTGCAGGTCCTGGCGTAGATGAAGGCCACGCCGTTCGGCATGCATTTCTGCGGACAGCCGGCGTAATCGGTCCAGCTTGCTTGGGCGCACTGTCCGCCGCCGGAGTTCCCTCCGGTCCCCGTTCCTGCGCTCGACGCTCCCACGGGCGGGGGCGGAGGCGGCGGCGGCATGGAGCAATCCGGCCGCGGCGTGCAGTTGGAGGCGCAGAAAGCGCTCGGCTCCCCGGCGGCAAGGCAGGATTGGATGTTGCTCCCTTGCTGCTGGCAGTCCAGCTCGGAGCGGCCGGCGCATAAGCTGGCGCACTTGGTCAGCAGGCCGGCCTTCTGACAGGACTGCCAGATGTCGTCGGGGCCGAGATAATTGTTGATCGCTTCGCACTGGTCGTGCGAGATGGCCGGATCGTGGCGGATGCAGAGCGACGCGATGCTGTGGGCGACGTCTTTCCCGTCGTCCGCCCCCTCGAGGTCGGCCAGCGGGACGGCGTTCTGCGCCTTTCCCGCGTCGGCCGACGAGCCGGAGCCGCCGTCGCGCCCCGGCCCCGCGGTGCCCGCCCCCGCGCGGCCGCCGCCCGCCACCGCGCTCGCCGCGCCGCCGGCGCCTGTCGCACCGCCCGCCGCCGCGGAGCGAGCGCCGCCCGCCCCGATGCCGTAGGAGAACGCTCCGCCGCCGCGGGCGCTGGAGCGCGTCGGGCCTCGAACGGTCTGTCGCGCCGCGGTGGTCCCGGAGGCGAGGATCTTCCGAACGGAGTTCTGGACGAGCGCCTGGCGGGTAAACGCCGTCGCCAGTTCGCGAAAGCCGGGGTCCGACGAGAATTTCGAGACGAGCCGGCGGAAGGCGTGCCTGCCCACGAGCGCCTCGGCGAAGTCGTCGATGGTCGGAGGCGGGCCGTCCTTGCGCTGCTGGGCCTGCGAGAACTTCTGCCATTCCTCACGCAGCTCCGGCTCCTTCATGAATTCCTTCTTGAACGCCTGGGTCGTCTCCGGAGAGCTCCGCTCGGCCGCGGCGAACAGGTTCAACAGCTTGTCGAACTCGCTCTCTTCGACCGGCGCGGGTGAAGCGGCCGGGGCCGAAGCCTGAAGACGCGCCTTTGCTGAGAGCTTCTCCGGCGGCGGCCAAGAGGAGCGGGCATCGGTCCGCCGCGAGGAGCCCGGGCGCGGCGGAGAAGAGACGATAGCGACGCCTGCCGTCACCGAGATCGCCAGGACGGTGGCGACGGCGAGCCAGCGGGCGCGCTCCGACTCCTTGTCATCGGGCATGGCCTTCCGATTATCGCTCGCCGCGTCGACGCGGTCAAGCCTTGCCCGGATTTGCTTTGGATCCCAGCAGGGTCTTACGGCAGCGTCGCGCCGTCGTGGCAGCTGTTGCAGTTCGTCTGCTTCCAGGCGTCGCCGACGTCGGCGGGATGCTTGAACTCCAAGCCCGCCAGCCGGGACGTCGTCTTGCCGGCCGGACCCTGCTCGATGATGGTGTGGCAGGCGCCGCAGTCGTGCGTGATGGTCTTCCCGTCGGCGCTCGTGTGGGAGCCGTCGTGGCAGCGGAAGCAGCCGGCGCTCTCCTTGTGGCCGATGTTGTCGGGGTACGCCCTCCAATCCGCCTTCATGGCGGGGAAGATGTTGTGGTCCCAGATGTCCTGTACGGCGGCCGCCGCCTGTGTCACCGCGGGCGTTCCCGCCAACTTGGGGTAGCTCGCGGCGTAGAAGCCGGTCAGCGCCGCGGCCACCGCGTCGCGGCCGGCCGCGGTCATCGCCGGCTCGCCGGCCAGGGCCAGTACGGCCTGTTTCTTGATGAACGGCAGGTTCCGGTCGATGCTCCCCGCCGCGATGGCCCGGTCCACCGCGTCGATCGGGCTCAGGTAGATGTGCGTGGGCCGGTTATGGCAATCGATGCAGTCCATGGTCCGGATCGAGCCGGCGGGCGGAGCGTCGGAGGCGCCGGCGTCGGCGGAACGATAGATGGTGGCCTTGCCGTTCGCATCGGTCAGGCGCACCCAGGGGATGGTCTGGCGCTGCCGGTCGCTGGCGACGTACTCGACCTTGTTGGAAAGGAGCATATGCCAATGGATGCCGCCTGTCTGACGGCCGGATTCGCCGCCGCCGATATGGACGAGCATCCGGACGTTCCACGGCTTGTTGTGCTCATCGGCGAGATAATGCGTCTGCGCGCGCTCGGCGGAGCCGTAGAACATGCGCGGCCAATGGCATTCCTCGCAGGTTTGGCGCGCCGGGCGCAGGTTGGCGACCGGCACGGGGATCGGGCGGGGGTACTTGTTGGCGATGGTCGCGTAGACCTGATAGGCGCCCGAGAGCTTGGATTTGACGAACCAGGTCGCTCCCGAGCCGATATGGCATTCCGCGCAGGCGACGCGCGCGTGGGGGGACTTCTGATAAACGGTGTACTCCGGCTTCATGATGGTGTGGCAGACCAGGCCGCAGAAGGTCACCGAATCGGTGAACTGGTAGGTGCGGTAGCTGCCAAGCGCGGTCATCAGCAGGAACACGAACGTCCCCGCCGCGCCCAAGATGAAGAACCTCCGCTGGCGCGCCACATTCAGGTCGATGCGCGGCAGCGGCGGTATCTCCTCGGGCGCCGCGCGGCGCCGCCGCCGCCGTTCACGCAGAGCGCCCACGATCATGATCAGCAGGCCCGCGGCCAAGAAGCCGGGGGCGACGATGTACGACAGGATGCCCATGTAGGGGTTCGTGAAGCCCCGGAAGAAGTCGATGGCGAACAGGCAGACGGCGGCGAAGAAGCTCGACGCCACGACGACGGCGCCGACGAGGCTCGTGAGATTTTGAAGCAGGGAGGGGACGTGAGGCGTCGGCGTCTTAGGCGAGGTCATGTCGTCTCCGATTCTACAACGTTCGTGGCACTCATGGCGGGCCTCAGAGAGGCTTCTGTTCGCCGGGCGGAGTCATTCGCTGCGGGAAGCGCACGCGCAGGAAGAGGCTGTCTCTCGGCGACAGGGCCCACACTCTGCCGGGGACATGCTCGGGGGCGGGCTCGAAGCCGGACCAGAATGTCAGTTGTGTCGGGTCTGCGGAAAGATCGTCCAAGGAAAGCGTCCCGCCCCGGTCGTCGAGGAATAGAGGCGTCTTCCACAACGCGGTCTTGAGCGCGTCGGCGCCGTCCTTCCGCTTGTCTGTTAGGGCGCGCCGTGCCGCGTCGCGAAGGCGCAGCGTGCTTTGCGCGCATTCGTCCACGCGGTGGGCGTCGGGGGAGCGCCCCGCCGGGCCCGCTTCCAACTGGTACTCGTGCCAGGAGGTCGGGATCTTCGCTCCCCTCACGCGCGGCAACCCGAGGGCACGGACCCATCGCGTGCGCATCAGCGGGTTGGAGACCAGCAGTTGTCCGGTCACTGAAAGCACGCGCTTTTGCCTCTCCAGGACCGCGAAAGCCCAGCGGAGCGCCTCCTCGCGGGCGGCCGCGAGCGCGGCCTCGCGCGCCGCGTCCTGCACGACCTCGGAAAGAGAGGCGTTCAACGAAAGGCGCGGGTCTTCCGCCCATACCGAGACGGGCAGCGCGGAGGGGAAGCTCACGGACGAACCGGCCGCCACGCCGTGGAGCGCGAACCGGACGGAGATCGAGGGCTCCTCGCCGGAAATGCTGAGCAGAAACCGAGCCGGATCGCGGCGGACCTCCGCGCGCAGGAGCTCCCTCTTGCCGATAGCGACAGGGGCGTGCTCCGCGCGTTCCTCGCCGCGCGACAGCTTCAAGCGGATCGGACAGCCGCGTATGCTCGCGTTGAGCTCGCAGGGGCTCCAGTGGGACGGATGCGTCGCGGGGTGCTCGTGAAAGACCGGGAGCGGCCACGAGATCCGCGCCACGGTATCCGGGCGCAAACGCAGGCCGGGCCTCGCGGGCCCATATCCCTCGGCGTCGATCCGCACGGCCCTCCGGGCTCGGGCGGGACCGGACTCCAGCGTGAGGGCGGCGTCCGGACCCACGCTGTGCAAGACGGCCAAGGCGAGCCAGCGAGCCGCGGCCGACGAGGCCTGCTCGTCGAGGAGGCCCGCCAGCGGGCTCATGATCTCCGCCGCGGACAGCGGCGAGCCGTCGAAACGGATCGTGAGCGCGTTGGGCGACCAGGAGAACTCGGCCCGGCTTGCCTTGCGCAGGACGGCGACGCGCACCCAAAGGGCCAGCCGGGACTCGCTGATATCCAGTTGTCGCGCGCGCAGCACCTCGACGGCCCGATCCGTGTCCACACGGAATGAGCCGCTTGCGACAGGCTTTTCTTTTGCGGAATCCGCGGGCACGATGTCCAAATTATGCTTGAAACGACACGGCTTGACCAGCGCTCCGGGTGCGGCGGCGGTGAATGAAGGGCCCGTGACCCCTTCGCCGAGAATGATAGAATGGCGGTGGAAGCGAAGCACACGCCCAGTCATCAACTTTCGCTTTCCACTTTACCAATGCTGATCGCGCTCTTGACCGATTTTGGGCTTTCGGACCCCTTCGTAGGCCTCATGAAGGCCGTCATCCTCACACGCCGCCCCGACGCGACGATCGTGGACCTCGCGCACGGCATCGCGCCGCAGGACGTGCGCCAGGCAGCCTTCGCCCTGATGCACTCGCTGGATTATTTCGCCGAGAAGACGCTGTTCGTGTGCGTCGTGGACCCCGGCGTCGGCTCCGACCGGCGCATCCTGTGGGCGCGCGGCACGCGGCATCAATTCATCGCCCCCGACAACGGCCTGCTGAGCTGGGTGGAGGAGCGCGAGAAGATCCATGAGCTGCGCAGCGTCACCAACCGCAAGCTGTTCCGCGACCCGGTGAGCCCCGTTTTCCACGGCCGCGACATCGTCGCGCCGGTCGCCGCGGCGCTCGCGGGCGGCGCCCAGCCGGACACGCTCGGGCCCCGGGTGCCCGGCATGGTGCGCTTCCCGTTCCCCGTGCCGCGCAAGTCGCGCGGCACGGTCAAGGGGGAGGTCCTCGTCTTCGACCGCTTCGGCAACGCCATCACCAACCTCCGCCCGGGCGACCTACCCCGCGGGGCGCGCTTCAAGCACAAGGGGAAGGACCTCGGGCGCCTGCGCACGCATTACGCCGAGGCCCGCCCGGGGCGCGCTCTCGCCTTGACCGGGTCCTCCGGCTACATCGAGCTGTCGGTGCGCGACGGCAGCTTCGCGAGCCAGGCCGAGGCGTCGGTCGGCGATCCGGTCGTAGTGGAGCCCGCATGAACGTCGAGACGAAGCCGCTGACGGTGAAGCTCAGGGCGCGCGAGGAGAACAGGCTTCTGGCCGGCCACGCCTGGATCTTCTCGAACGAGATCGATACCGTGGAGGGGGACGCCGAGCCCGGTGCCTTGGCCGCGGCCGTGACCTCGCGCGGCGCGCCGCTCGGCGTCGGCTTCTACCATCCGAACAGCCTCATCGCGTGGAGGCTGCTGTCGCGCCAGGTCGAGCCCATCGACGAGGCGTTCTTCAAGGAGCGGCTGGCGCGCGCGATCGGGGCGCGCGAAAGGGCCTATCCGGGCGAGACGTCCTACCGCCTCTGCTTCGGCGAATCCGACGGCTTGCCGGGGCTCGTCGTCGACCGCTACGCCGACGTGCTCGTCTGCCAGGTCCTGTCGGCCGGCATCGAGAAGCGCCTGGACCTGGTCGCCCAGGCTCTCGAGGCGCTGGTGAAGCCGCGCGGCATCTTCCTCAAGAACGACCATCCGGCGCGCGGGCTGGAGGGCCTTCCCATCGAAACGCGCGTGCTCCGGGGAGAGGTGCCGCCGCGCGTGACGATCGAGGAGGCCGGGCTGCGCTACGTCGCGCCCGTCACCGAGGGGCAGAAGACCGGCTTCTATTTCGACCAGCGCGACAACCGCGCCCGCTTGGTCCCTTATTTCCGCGGCCGCCAGGTCCTCGACCTGTATTGCTACACCGGCGCCTTCGCGCTCAACGCGGCCAAGCACGGCGCGACGAAAGTGCTGGGGCTCGACAGCTCGGGGCCGGCCGTCCAGCTCGCGCGCGAGAACGCGGCGCTCAACGGCCTGCCGGCCGAGTTCGACGAGGGCGACGCCGAGGAGGTCTTGAGGACCTTCGCCGAGACGGCGCAGCCGATCCAGCCCGATCTCATCCTGCTCGATCCGCCGAGCTTCGTGCCGTCGAAGAAGCACCTGCCCAAAGGCCTGCGGGCCTACACGCGCCTCAACCAGCTCGCCATGCGCGCCCTGCCGCGCGGAGGCCTGCTCGCCACGAGCACCTGCGCCCATCACGTGGACCGCGAGGCGTTCGTGGGGATGCTGCGCGAGGCCGGCGTCCGGGCGGGGAAGAGCTTCAAGCTCGTCGAGCTGGGCCAGCAGGCGAAGGACCATCCGATCCTGCTGTCGATGCCCGAGACGGAATATCTGCATTTCGCGCTGCTGGAGGCTTGCTAGTTGGAGAAGTTCTCACCGACCCGGCTCGAGACTTACCGCAACTGCCCGCGCCAGTTCAAGTTCAAGTACGTCGACCGGGTCAAGGTCGACAAGGGCACCGGCGTCGAGGCGTTGGTGGGCACCTGCGTGCACTCCGCCTTCGAGGAGCTGTACCGCGCCCGCGCGCATGAGAAGGTCTTGTCGGAAGAGGAGACGCTCGCGGTGTTCGCGGACGCCTGGACGAAGGGTGTCCAGAAGGAAGTGACGATCCGCGACGCGAAGTACACCCTGGGCGACTGGCGCCGCGTCGGCGAGAAGTGCGTGCGGGACTATTATCGCGCCCACGCCCCCTTCGACGCGGACACGACCCTGGACGTGGAGCGGCGCATCGGCTTCGCCCTGCCGGTGACCGACCCGGCTTCCGGCGACACGGTCGAGTGCCGCATCGAGGGCTTCGTCGACCGCCTCGCGCGCGGCAAGGACGGCTGTCTCGAGATCCACGATTACAAGACCGGGGGCTCCCTGCCGACGCAGGCGCAGAAGGACAAGGATTGGCAGCTCGCCCTCTACGAGGTCGCGGCGCGCGAGGCGTGGCCCGACACGACGGGCGTGCGCCTCATCTGGCATTACGTCCGGCATGGGCAGACGATCGTCTCCACGCGCACGCCCGAGCAGCTCACAGCGCTGAAATCGGAGGTCGCGCGGCTCATCGGCGCCATCGAGGCCGAGGTCGCTCGCAAGGACGACCCCCAGGCCTTCAAGCCCGTGCGCGGGCCCCTGTGCGACTGGTGCGACTATCGCGACCTGTGTCCGCTCTTCAAGCACGCGGAGGATCTCGACAAGCTCCCGCCCGAGGAAAGGATATGGGAGCCCGGGAGCAAGCTGGTCGACGAGTACGCGCGGCTCGACCATGAGAAGAAGGCCTTGCGCGCGAAGCTGGAGGAGCTCGAGAGGCAGGCCGACGAGGTGGCCGGGCGCCTCCTCTCGTACGCGCGCGCCAAGGGGCTGCTAGCCGTCGACGGCGCGGAGTATGCGGCCGAGGTGCACTCGAAAGAGGAGCTGAAGTTCCCGACCAAGACTAAGTCGCCCCAGAAGGTCGAGCAGATGGAGTCCGAGCTGAAGGGCACGCCCGTCTGGGCGGCCGTCTCGCGGCTGGACACCCGCGCGCTCCTGGAGCTCTATAAGTCGGGCCGCCTCTCGGGAGCCGTGCTCGAGCTGGTCAAGCGCTGGCTCGACCAGTGGGGGAAGTCCGAGACGCACGAGACCGTGCGGCTGCACAAGCGCCGCGAATCCCGGGATGAGTGAGCTGTTCGAGCGGCTGGCCGCCAACGCGGAGCGCGAGAGCCTCGTCCAGCGG
>JAPLKK010000110.1:18452-19916 GCA_026388115.1 Elusimicrobiota bacterium
TTGCCGTCGCCGGGCTGGCCTTCGTGGGGCGGGAGCGGCGGCCGGATTCGGGGGCCGTCCTGGTCTTCTCAACCGCCAAGAACGATTCCAGGCTGAGGCCGGGCACGCGCGGCCGTCTTTCGTGCGGCGACCCGAGGCGGCCGGCGGCGTTCGTCGAGCTGCTGGAAGACTCTTTCGACGGCCGCGACTATCAGCTGAAGCTGCTCGTGGTCTCCCAGAATGCCGACGCCGTCTTCGACGGCTCCGAAACGTGGGTCCTCGACGAGGATGTCTTCGATCTCCTCGATGTGGAGCTCGGCATGCTGCGCGAGGCGGAGCGGGCCGGGCTCGAGGAGTGGATCGAAGGGCGCGAGCCCGCGCGGCTCGCCGAGCCGGAGGCGGGACTGGCCGGGAGCCCGTTCGCCTCGGGGGCCGAGGGAAGCCTGGCTTTCATCTTCGAGGAGGTCTCACGCGCGAGGAACTGGCATGCCGTGCAGGGACCGCCGGGAACGGGGAAGACCCAGCTGCTGGCCCGCCTCGCCCTGGACGCGGCGGCCCGACAGGGATTGCGGGTGCTCGTCACCGCGGTGAGCCATCAGGCCATCCACAACGCCTTGGCCCAGTGCTACTGGCTCGCCGCCGAGACCGACGATCCCGCGGCGCGCGAGCTGTGCCGCGCGGGCTTCTTCAAGCTCGGCTCCTCCAAGGCGCTGTTGACGGGGCTTCCCGCCGGGGTGCGCGCGGCCCGCAGGCTGCCGAAGCGCCGGGCGCTCATCGCGGGCGGAACGCTGTACTCGCTCTTCGGAGCAGGCGAGGAGCCGCCCCATTTCGACCTCGTCTTGTTCGACGAGGCGGGGCAGGCGCGACTGCCGCTCGCGCTCGGGGCCCGCGTGGCGGGGACCAAGGCGGTCTTCATCGGCGACGACTCGCAGCTGCCGCCGGTCGCCCAGGCGGCGCCGCGCGGCGCACCTGCGGCCAAGTCGGTCCTGGCGCTGGTGCGCGAGAAGTACGGGGCGCCGCTGTTCCTCACCGAGACGCGCCGCATGAACGACCAGCTTTGCGCCGCCGTCAGCGAGTGCTTTTACGAGGGCCGCGTGGCGCCCACGGCCGAGGCGGCGGGGCGGCGGCTCCCCCTTTCGCGCGTCGCGCGCCCGGAGTTCGCGCCGATGCTCGACCCCGAGGCGAGCCTAGTCTTCGTGGACGTGCCGCACGCGGGCGCGCGCGGCGTCTCGGAGCCGGAGGCGCGCTGGGCCGCCGCGCTGGCGGCCGAGGCTATCCACTGCGGCGTGGCCGGACGGGAGATCGGCGTCGTGAGCCCGTTCCGCGCCCAGTGCAACCGCATCCGTTTCCTCTTGCAGGGCTCGGGCCGCGCCGCCGGGGCGCAGGCCGAAGAGGTGCTCGTCTCCACCGTCGAGCGCTTCCAGGGCCAGGAGCGCGAGATGGTCGTCTTGTCGCTGGCGGCGTCCGAGCCGTCCTACCTGGCGG
>JAPLKK010000174.1:0-9848 GCA_026388115.1 Elusimicrobiota bacterium
GTTCGGGCCCAACTTCGTATTGTTGTTGGATGTGGTCCAAGTGAGGCCGTCGGCGCTGGAGTACACCTTGCCGGTGAGGTTGTTGTCGGCCACGAACAACCTGCCGTTGAAGACGGTCAAGGCACGAAGCGTGCCGCCTCCGATGGTGCTTCCTCCGTTCGACGCGGCCCATGTGTTGCCGTCGGAACTGAGAAGGATCCTTCCCCAGCCCGAGTCGACGACGCAGAGCTTTCCTTTGAATGTCGCCATCCCGCGCAGGTTGGAGGCCCCGCCGACGACCGGATTGCCGCCGTTGGCGGCCGTGATCGAGGAGAAGTCGATCCAGGTCTGGCCGGAGTTCGTCGAGTAGAGGACCCCGTAGCCGGCGGCCGCCGCGGGGCCGTCGTGTCCGTCGCCCGTGAAGGCCAGCGCGGCTGTCGAAATGGCGAGACCGCTGACGGTGTCCAGGACGGCGATCTGCACCGTCACGCCCGAGGTGAGGCCATTGAGCCCGGCCTCGCCCAAGGCCCCGCCGGTCGAGTTGAGGCTGACAAAGGCCGAGCCGGCAAGGAGCGGCGCGGAGAAGTCGGTCACGAAACTGTAGGTCTGCGACCATGGGCCCAGGGTCGGGGTGCTCAGCGCGAGACGCCAGTAGTACGTCGTGTTGTCGGTGAGCGTAAACGTCGAGATGTAGCCGTCCGCTGTCGTGGGCACGACGGTGCTCACCAGGACGGCGGGCGTCGATACGTTGACGACGATATTGCCCGCCAAGAACCCCGGGTCGTTGTTCGAGACCTGGAGGAAATACGAGGTGCCTAGCGGCAGGTTCGCCAGCGTCGCGGTGCTCGGACCGAGCCAGCCGAGGTTCGGCTGGATGTTCACGTAAGCGCCGTTGGCCGGATAGGTAGGCGTCGAGATGAGAGCCGACGATGGCGGCGGCGGAGTCGTGGAGACGAGGATGGCGAAGGGGCCCGCGCCGAACGCGTTGCCCGCGCGGTCCGATGCCGTGAAGATGACCTGATTGGTGGAGAGGCACGGCAACGTGCCGCCGCAAGCGATTGCGATGGTGGATGTCACGAGATTCAAGCCGAGGGCGCTCAGGGTCTGGGCCGCGCTGGTCCCGTCGGCGCCGGTCAGAGACGCCCCCACCGGCGAGAGCTTGTACACCTTGCCGGTGACATCGTCTCCCGCAAAGAGGCTGCCGTTGAAGGGCGCGAGGGCGCGGATGCTCGTCCCGACCGGATAGCCGTTGTTCGTCATCATCCAGGTGCTTCCCGCCGTGCTCGCATAGATCCACCCCGCCGCGTCGCCGGCGTACAGCTTGCCGTTGAAGGAAGCCAAGGTCTGGAGCGGCGAGGCCGAGAGCGCCAGGCCCGCGCTGCCGCCGCCGTTGGCGCCGTTCCATGAGCTGCCGTTATCGGAGCTCACGTAGATCTTGCCGCCACCCGCGGCGTAGAGGGCGTGGTTGTAGGCAGCTAGGGCGGTGTTCCCGCCCACAAAGGAGTTCCCGTTCGTCGCAGCCCACGAGCTGCCGTCGACCGAGCCGTAAAGCATCCCATTGCCGTCGCCGGCGAATAGCCGGCCGTTGAAGGCGCCGAGCGCCCCGATGCCGCCGGCGCCGACCGCCGTGCCTCTCTGCGCGGCGGTCCAAGTGTCCCCGCTGGTGCTCACATACACGTTGCTGTTCGCGTCGCCGGCGTACAATCGCCCGTTGAACACCGTCATGGCCCGGATGCCCGTGCCCACGAGCATGGAGCCGCCCGCCGGCCAGGACTGCCCGTCCGCGCTGGAGAACACCCGGCCCGTCGTGTCGCCCGCGAAGAGCCGGCCGTTGAATCCCACGAGCGCGCGCAGGCCGCCGACCGTAGCGGGGTAGCCCACGGTCTGGGTTGAGTTGGCGGCGCTCCAACTGCTGCCGTCAACGCTCATCCAGACGAACCCGGCGTCGTCGGCGGCGTACAGCTTGCCGTTGAAGACGGTCAGCGCGTAGATCCTGGAGCCGACCGGACCGCCGCCGTTGGACGTCGTCGCCGTCGAGAAATCGATCCAGCTGCCGCCGGCGTTGGTCGAGTACATGACGCCGTAGGCGCCCGTCGGCTCCGGACCCTGGTGGCCGTCTCCCGGAAAGGCCAGAGCATTGGTCGAGACGGCGAGGCCGCTGGCCGCGTCCTGGACGTGGATCTGCGCGGTCACGCCCGTCAGGAGGTCGTTGGTCTGGGCCTCGGAGAGGGCCGCGCTCGTGCTCAGGCTCGTGAAGCTTCCGGACATCGCCGGCGGCGTGAAGTCGGTCACGAAGCTGTAACTCTGCGACCACAAGCCCAGAGCGCCCGCGGTCGTCGCCACGCGCCAGTAGTAGGTGGCGTTGTTCGCAAGAGTGAAGGTCGATAGGTAGGCGCCGTCGGCGGTGAACGCTGTGGTGCTGTTCACGACGGCCGGCGTCGTGACGCTGACGATGATGTTCGCCGCCCCGAAGCCGGGATCGTTGTTCGACACCTGTAGATAGAACGATGCGCCGGCCGGCAGGTTCGCCGCCGTCGTCGTGCTGGGCCCGATCCAGTCGAAATCCGGTTGGACGTTGACGTAAGCGCCGTTGGCGGGATACGCGGGCGCCGACACGCCCAGAGCCACCGTAGCGGCCGAAGTGGACCAGTACACATATCCGAGCGGGTCGTTGGCGTGGCTCGCGCCGGACTGGCTCCCACTGTAGTTCAACATGGTGATCGCGCTCGGACCGAGCGCGCTCGCGTTGACGTTGACCGCGATGCTCGGGTCGGCGAAGGTCACCGCGTTGAACGTGGATACGAAGGCCCCCCCCAGGAAGTCGATCGCGGTCCCGCCGGAGGAAAGGGAGGCGAAGCTCATGCTGCTGACGTTGAGCACGGTGGCCTCTGCCTGCGCCTCGATGTCCAATCCGAACGCCGCTCCCGTGATGGCGACGGAAGAAAGCGAGATGGCCCCAGCGCTCGTGCCGCCGAGATATATCCCAACTCCCAGCGACCCGCCAACAACGGTGCTGGAGGAGAGCATCAAACCGGCGCCGAGATCGGTGATCGCCAAGCCTCTGCCGTCCGATGCGGTGGCGGTGAGTGTCGAATAGCCGATGACCGTGTTCTGAGCGCCGGAGATGAGCGTCGCAATCGAGCCTGATACGGCCGAACCCACGATCGTGTTCGAGGTGCCGCCGAGGAGATAGACGCCCGCGGCCGGCGACCCGCTTGCGCCGCCGAGGATCGTGCACTGGCTCACGGTGTTGAGGTCCGAGGTGTTGTGGAAGCCGAGACCGTAGGCGACGGAATTGGAAATATAGGATCGCGAGATGGTGTTGTGACCGGAGCCGTCGATCGTCAGCGCGTCGGCATTGGGGGCGTTGGCCGTTATGGTCGTCTGGCTGATCGCGGTGGAATCCGAGCCGAGCAATCTGATGCCGGGGCCGCCGGCGACGTCGAAGCTGCAGGCCGTGATCTCATTGGCCGGCGCTTGATGCAGGTAGACTCCGGCTTTGCCGCTGCCGCCTGCCAGCGTGAACGTGCTCTGAACGATGTGGTTGTGTGTCGAGCTCGCATCCAGGGTCACACCGTAGCCGACCGCGTTCCAGAAGTGATCGTCGACCATGGTGTTAAACGAAGAGTTAGACAAGTAGAGGCTGGAATACAGTCCGAGCCCTGCGCCGGCATTCGCCATCGTGCTCGCGCTGATGACATTGGCGCTTGCCGAAGCGAAATAGGCCCCGTGGCCCAAGGGATTCGAAATGGAGGCCTGGGAGATGGTGCTGCTGGTGACTCCGTTCAGGTAGAGGGCGTAGAAGCTCGAGTTGTCGCTCTGGATGGTCACGTTCGATATCCGGTCTCCCGTGCCGACAGACTGCAGGCCGTGGGCCGCCTGCACGGAGATGCTCGAATAGGACACGGTGGTGTAGCTCGTTATGGCGACGCCGGCGGCGTAGATGTCGCCCGGATCGAGGACGCTGACGCTGCTGATGGTGAGATAGGCGGACGATGCGTTGACCCCGTACGGGATGGCGGACGCCGGAACGATGTTGATGCCCTGCAGGGTGACGCTTGCATTCGCGATCTGGAACGCCGCGGTCGAGTTGGCGGGCGGCGCGACGACGGGCGCGGAGCCGACGAAGCTGGGATCCGCCATGATCTTGATCTGGTGGCCGTTGTTCGTGAATCCCTGCACGGTCACCTGTTCGTTGTAGGTCTGCAAGTCGCGGATGACGACGCAGGCGTCGCCCACGAGGCTCGGGTCCAGCGCGTTGACGGCCGATTGTATGGTGGTGAAGTCGCGGCTGCCGTCCTGCTTCACCTCGAAGCCCGAAGAGCAGCCTCCGGGAAGCGGAGAGGGAGGCGTCAGCACATCCACCGCGCTCGTGAAAAGAGTGAGGAGGCCATCGCCGTTCTCGGCGCGGACTTGGTAGTGATAGGTCCGGCCTGGAGTCAGCCCTCTGTCGGTGTAGGAGAGGGTCGCGCTCGAGGTGTAGACGGAGGTGAAGCCCGTGCCGGAGTCGCGCTGCAGGTCCCAGATGGTGCCGGCCGGGTTGGTGTTGGCGGACCAGGTCAGCGTGGCGCTGCTCCATCGTACGGCGGTCGTGAGGTTGGACGGGACGTTGGCCAGGGTATAGCGCGAGACGGTCCCCGAGTCGGCCGTGCCTCTGCCGTTGAACACGCGGGCGACGTACGGTCCGTACTGCGTATTCGGCGAGAGGCTCGTCTGGAGCCACGATGCCGCGCTCGCCGGCAAGTCGCCCGAGAGGTTGGAGGCTCCTGACATCACGCGGTAGCCGGAGACGATGGTCGTGTTGTTGGTCCAGCTCCAGAGGATCGAGGTCTCGCTCTGCACCGCCCCGGCGAAGCCGGAGGGAGCGGCCGGCAGGGGCGCGACCTGGAGGGCGAAGGGCCCCGCCTTGAGGACGTTGCCGGCGCGGTCGGAGGCCGTGAAGACCACTTGGTTCGTCGCGCCGCAGGGCCAGATCCCGCCGCACGCGGCCGCGTTAGTGGACGCGGCGAGATTCAAGCTCGTGGCCGCCAGCGTCTGCGCCGCGGTCGAGCCGTCGGAGCCCGTCAGGTTCGCGGTCGCCGGCGCGATCTGGTACACCCGCCCGCTGTTGTCGCCGGCGTAGAGCATGCCGCTGAATGGGATCAAGCCGGAGATGCCGCTGCCGCCGGCCGAGACGGGATAGCCGCTGTTGATCTGCAGCCACGTGCTGCCCTCGGTGCTCACGTATACTCTGCCGCCGGAGTCGCTCGCGTACAACTTCCCGTTGAAGGAAGCCAGGGCCTGCATGCCGGCGGGCGAAACGCCGGCCACAAGGAGTTGTGTCCAGACGCCGCCGTCCGGACTCGAATAAAGCTTGCCGATGGCGGAATCGGCGGCGTAGAGCTTGTTGTTAAAGACGGCGAGGGAGCCGATGCTCGTGCCGACCGGCGTCCCGTTGTTGACCGCGGTCCACGTGCTCCCGTCGACCGAAACGTAGATCTTGCCCGAGGTGTCGCCCGCGTACAACCTGCCGTTGAAGGCGGCCAAGGACTGCACCCCGCCGGTCTGCACAGGCACGGTGCCGCCCTGGGTCATCGTCCAGCTGTTGCCGTCGGTGCTGACGTACACCCGGCCCTTGGCGCTCGAATCTCCGGCGTAGAGGCGGCCGTTGAAGACGGCGAGGGCGGCGATGTTGGCGCTGGGGCCGAGCGCGGCGTTGTTGTTCGTGGTGGTCCAGCTCGTGCCGTCCGGGCTCGAATAGACCTTGCCGGTCGCGTTGTTGTCGGCCGCGAAGAGCCTGCCGTTGAACACGGCCAGGGCGCGGATGGCGCCGTTGCCGACGGAGGCCGTCCCCCAACTGGAGCCGTTGGAAGTCGAATAGACCCTGGCTAGGGCCCCATCGGCGGCGTAAAGCTTGCCCTTGAACACCGCCATCCCTCGCAACGAGGCTCCGCCCACGATCTGGTTGCCGCCGTTCATCGCGGTGATAGTCGAAAAGTCGATCCAGGTCTGGCCGGCATTGGTCGAGTAGATCACGCCGAATCCGCCCGTAGCCGCTAGGCCGTCATGCCCGTCGCCGGCGAGAACCAGCGAACCCACGGAAACTGCGAGGCCGCCGCTCGCGTCCTGGACGCCGACCTGCGCCGTCACGCCGGTGGCCAGGCCGTTGTTCTGCGACTCGCCCAGCGCTCCGCCGGTTGAGCTGATGCTCGCGAAGGCGGCGGACTGCGTCGGGGCGGCAAGATCGGTCACGAAGCTGAACGCCTGCGACCAGGGGCCGCCGGTGGCGATCGCCACGCGCCAGTAGTAGGTCGTGCTGTCGGCCAGCGTGTACGTCGAGATGTAGGCGCCGCTGTTGGCCGGCAACGTGGTGCTGACGACGACCGCCGGGGTCGTTATGCTGACGACCAGGTTCGCCGGCGTGAAGCCCGGGTCGTTGTTGGAGACTTGGAGGTAGAAGGAGGAGCCCGCCGGCAGGCCGGCGATCGTCGTGGTGGCGGGGGCGATCCAGTCGAAGTTGGGCTGGAGGCTCATGTACGCGCCGTTGGCCGGATAGGCCGGCGTCGAGACGCGGATGGACGCCTGCGCGGTCGCCGCGATCGCGAATGGGCCCGCTCTCAGGACGTTGCCCGCGCGGTCCGCCGAGGTGAAGATGACTTGATTGTGAGCGTAGCACGGGAAAGCTCCAGCGCAACTGAACGGGCTGGTGGAGGTGGCGAGGTTCAGGCTGAGGGCTTTCAGCGTCTGGACGCCGTTGGTGCCGTCGGCGCCCGAGAGAGACGCCGCCACCGGCGTGAGCTGGTAGATGTTTTGAAGTACGGGGTCGGCGGCGAAGAGCCTGCCGTTGAAGGGCGTCAGGCTGTTGATGGCGCTGCCGATGCTGTAGCCGCTGTTCGTCGTCAGCCACGCGCTGCCCTCCGTGCTGACGTACACCCGCCCGGCCGAGTCGCCGGCATAGAGCTTGCCGTTGAAGGAAGCCAGCGTCAGTATGCCCGAGCCGGTGACGCTGACGGCTGCTCCGCCGTTAGTCGTGCTCCACGTGTTGCCGCCGTCGCCGCTGACGTATATCTTTCCGTTGTTGCCGTTGCCCGCGTAGAGCTTGTTGTTGTGCCCGGCGAAGGTCTGGACCCCTTGTCCGCCGCCGAACGTCGTGCCTGCGCCTACGAGCGTCCACGTGCTGCCCTCGACCGAGACGAGGACGTCGCCCTCGCCGTCAGCCGCGAATATCCGGCCGTTGAACGTGCCCAACGACTGGATGCCGCCGCTGCCGACCGGTCGGCCGCCCTGCGCCGCGGTCCACGAGTTTCCGTCCGTACTGACGAAGATCCAGCCGTTCGCGGCGTCTCCCGCGAAGAGCTTGTTGTTGAAGGCGAGTATGGAAGTGAGGCTCGTGCCGACGGAGGTGGCGCTGCTGGCGGGCCACGATTGACCGTCGGCGCTGGAATAGACATGGCCGGTGCTGTCGCCGGCGAAGAGGCGGTTGTTCCAGGCGACCAGCGTCCTCAGATGGCCGGCGGCCGCCGGAGAACCGACGGTGGACCCCGAGTTGACTTGGCTCCAGCTATTGCCGTCGGCGCTCACCCAGACCATGCCGTCGTCGTCGGCCGCGTAGAGGCTGCCGTTGCCGGGGGTCATGGCGTAGATCTTGGCTAGTGGGATGTCGCCGTTCACCGTCGTGACGGTCGAGAAGTCGATCCAATTCGTCCCGGTGTTGGTCGAGTACATGACGCCGAAGGGGCCGGTGGGCGCGGGGCCCTCGTGGCCGTCGCCGGCGAAGGTGAGCGCGTTCATCGACACGGCGAGGCCGCTGGCCGCGTCCTGGACGCTGATCTGCGCGGTCACGCCCAGCGTGAGGTCGTTCATCTGGTTCTCGGAGAGCGTCCCGGCCGAGCCAAGGCTGGCGAAGCTGCCGGTCATCGAAGGCGCCGCCAGGTCGGTCACGAAGCTGAAGCTTCGCGACCAGGGACTGAGGGTGTGCGAGACGCCGTTGACCGCGGCTACGCGCCAGTAATAGGTGGCGTTGTTGGCCAGCGTGAAGGTCGAGAGATAGATGCCGTCCGCGGTGAAGGCATTGGTGCTCCGGATGATCGCCGGCGTGGAGACGCTGACGACGATCGCGGAGGCGAAAGTCGGATCGTTGTTGGAGACCTGCAAGTAATAGGAAGAGCCCGCGGGGAGCGGGGCCGCCGTCGCCGTGCTCGGCCCGATCCAGTCGAAATTGGGCTGGACGTTGACGTAGGCGCCGTTGGCCGGATAGCTCGGCGTCGAGATCGCGATGGCCGTGACGGCGTCCACTCGCACGGCGAACGGGCCGAACGTCGACGCGTTGCCTCCGAGGTCGGAAGCCGTGAAGACAACTTGATTGGTCGCCACGCAGGGCGAGACGCCGCCGCAGGTGAAGGCGTTGATGGAGGTGACCAGATTGAGCCCGCTCGCGCTGAGGGTCTGGGCGGCCGCCGTGCCGTCGGCCCCGCTCAACGTCGCCGTCACCGGCGAGATCTGGTAGGCCCGCCCGTTTTCGTCGTCTACGAACAGCCGGCCGTTGAATGGGATCATGCCGAAGATCGGCGAGCCGCCGATCGTGACGGGGAAGCCGTTGTTGACGGCCAGCCAACTGATGCCGTCGAAGCTCGCATAGACGTTGCCGTTGAGCGAATCGGCGGCGTAGAGCTTGCCGTTGAACGACGTGAGCGACCGGGCTCTGGCGGGCCCCCCCGCGCTTGTCATCGCGGTCCAGTCCGTCCCGTTCGCGCTGGAGAAGACCTTGCCGTTCGACGGGTCGCAGCCGAAGAGCCTTCCGTTGAATACGGTCAGCCCGTCGATCGCCGTCGCGCCCGGCAGGACCGCGGCCTCGGTCCATCGATAGCCGTCGGTCGTCGCGAAGATCCGGCCGGAGGTATCACCGGCGTAGAGCCTGCCGTTGAAGGCGGAGAGGGAGGCGATGCCTCCCACGCCTACCGCGGCGCCGTTCTGGGTCGGAGCGAAGGAATATCCGTCGCTGCTGACGTAGATCCGGCCGTTGCCGTAGTCGCCGGCGTAGAGCCTGCCGTTGAAGGCGGCGAAAGACGTGATATCGCCGACCGCGGCATCGTTGTTGACGGCGCTCCAGGAGGCTCCGTCGGAGGTGGCATAGACCTTCCCGTTGAGGGCGCTGTCGGCGGCGTACAGCTTGTTCTTGTAGACGAACAGCGGCCACACGAAGCCCGTGCCTACCGCCGAGCCGCCGTTGCTTGCGCTCCAGGTGTTGCCGTCAGGGCTCGAGTAGATCTTGCCGTTCAGACCGTCGCTGACGTAGAGCCTGCCGTTGAAGACGGCGAAGCCGCGCAGGCTTGTCGCGCCTGAGACGATGGGCGACCCTCCGTTGGCCGCGGTGACGGCGTCAGCGTCGATCCAATTGCTCCCGGCGTTCGTGGAATACATCACGCCGAAGCCGCCGGTGGCGCCGGGGTTGTCGTGCGCGTCGCCCGCGAAGGCCAGCACGCTGGTCGAAACGACGAGGCCGCTGACGGAGTCTTGGATCGTGATCTGCGCGGTGACGCCCAACGCCAGATTGTTGACCTGGGACTCGGACATCGCGGCGTTTCCGGAGTTGAGGCTCGCGAAGCTTGCGGCCTGCTGCGTCGGCCCGGCCAGGTCCGTTACGAAGCTGAGGGTCTGGGACCAGGGGCTCCACGTGCCGAAGGTCGAATTGACCGTCGCCACTCGCCAGTAGAAGGTGGCGCCGTTCGCCAACGTGAATGTCGAGATGTAGGCGGAGTCCGCGGTGGGTGCGCCGGCGTTCGCGATGGCGGGTGTCGCGATGCTGATGACGATGTTCGCGGTCGCGAAAGACGGGTCGTTCGAGACCTGCAAGTAGTACGAGGAGCCGGCGGGTAGGCCGCCCACCGTCA
>JAPLKK010000174.1:9877-10341 GCA_026388115.1 Elusimicrobiota bacterium
GCTGCTGGGCCCGATCCAGTCGAAGTTGGGCTGGACGTTGACGTAGGCGCCGTTGGCCGGATAGCTGGGCGTCGAGATCGCGATGGGCGTGAGCGCGTCCACCCGCACGGCGAACGGGCCGAACATCGAAGCGCTGCCGCCGAGGTCGGAAGCCGTGAAAATGATCTGATTCGTCGCCCCGCAGGGCGAGACGCCGCCGCACGTCGACGTGTTGGTCGACTCCGCAAGGTTGAGGCCCGTCGCGGTCAAGCTCTGCGCGGCCGTCGTCCCATCGGCCCCGCTCAAGGTCGCCGTCACCGGCGAGATCTGGTACAGCTTGCCGGGGTAGGTCCCGGCATAGAGTTTGCCGTTGAACGGGGCCATGCTCAGCATGTAAGTGTCGCCCGTGCCTGCGAGCACCTGATTCCACGTGACCCCATCCGCGCTCGCGTACACCTTGGCGTTGGGAGCCGTCCCCGCGTACA
>JAPLKK010000174.1:10396-12042 GCA_026388115.1 Elusimicrobiota bacterium
TACAGCCATGCTGAACATGTAGCTCTGGCCGGTGCCGGAGAGGACCAGAGTCCAGGTGACCCCGTCCGCGCTCGCGTATACCTTGCCGCTGGGATTGGTGCCCGCGTACAGCTTGCCGTTGAACGCCGCCAGGCTCTGGATGTTGTTCTCGCCGCTGGCGGAGAGGACCAGATTCCAGGTGACCCCGTCCGCGCTCGCGTACACCTTGCCGCCGGGATAGGCGCCCCCGTACAGCTTGCCGTTGAACACCGCCATGCTTTGTACGTCTTGCTCGCCCGTGAGGGAGGACGCCTGATTCCACGTGGTCCCGTCCGCGCTCACATACACTTTGGCATTGGAATGGCTGCCCGCGTACAGCCTGCCGTTGAACACCGCCAAGCTCTGTATGCTCGTCTCACCCGCGGAGAACACCTGATTCCAGGTGACCCCGTCTGCGCTCGCGTACACCTTGGCGTTGGGATTGGTGCCCGCGTATAGCTTGCCGTTGAACACGGCGAGGCTGTAGATGTAACTTTGGCCCGTGCCCGAGAGCATCGTGTTCCACGTGACGCCATCCGCGCTCGCGTAAATCTTGGCGCCGGTCCCAGTGCCTGCGTACAGCTTGCCTTTGAATACAGCCATGCTGAACATGTAGCTCTGGCCGGTGCCGGATAGGACCGCCGTATAGGTGGACCAGTCCACCCAACTCTGTCCGGCGTTGGTCGAGTACATCACCCCGAAACCGCCGGTGTACTCGGGGTCGTTGTGCCCGTGGCCGAAGAAGCGCAGGGCTGAAGTCGAGACGACGAGACCGCTGGTCGCGTCCTGGACGCCGATTTGCACGGTGACACCGGTGGCCAGGTTGTTGTTCTGTGATTCTGTGACGGTCCCGTTTGTGGCACTGAGGCTCGCGAAGCTCGCCGACTGCGTCGGCGCGACGAAGTCCGTCACGAAGCTGGAGGTCTGAGACCAGGGGCCCATCACGCCTGACAATCCGTTGGCCGTCGCGACTCGCCAGTAGTACGTGGTGTTGTTCGCCAGCGTGAAGGTGGAGATGTAGGCCGCGTCGGCGGTCGGGACATTGGCGCTTGGGACGACCGCCGAGGTGGAGATGTTGATGACGATGTTCCCGGGAGCGAAGGCCGGGTCGTTGTCGGAGACTTGGAGGTAGTACGAGGAGCCCGAAGGCAGGCCGGCGATCGTGGCCTTGGGTGGGCCGATCCAATCGAAGTTGGGTTGGAGGTTGATATAGGCGCCGTTGGCCGGATAGCTCGGTTCCGAGACGGCGATGGACACCAGCGGGTCCGCAAGAACGGCATAGGGTCCGGCGGCCGTTACGTTCCCCGCCGTATCGGAGAAAGTGAACACGACCTGGTTGGTCGCGCCGCACGGGTTGACTCCGGCACAGGCCAGGGTATTGGTCGAAGCGGCGAGATTCAAGCCGGTCGCGGTCAGGGTCTGGGCCGCGGTCGTGCCGTCCGCCCCCGTCAAAGTCTCGGCGACGGGCGTGATCTGATAGACGGCCCCTGAGCCGGCGTCCGCGGCGTAGAGTTTGCCGGCGTATGCGGTCAGCGCGGTGAAGTTGGCTGGGCCCTCGTCGGCGGTGGTCCAGGTGTTCCCATTGGCGCTGACGTACAGCTTGTCGCCGGCAGCGTAGAGCTTGCCGT
>JAPLKK010000137.1 GCA_026388115.1 Elusimicrobiota bacterium
GAACCCCGACGTCATCCTCTCGGCCGCGGCGCGCGGCCTGCGCGGCCCTGAGCCGGTCTACGCCGTCCGCGCGCTGGCGCACCCCGAGATCCCTCGGGCGGCGTCGAAGCTCCTCGACCTCTTGCCGCGGCTGCGCGGCCACGAGGACGCCGAGGCCGAGGCGCTCGGCGGCCTGCTCGAGCTGCCGCGCGTGGACGCCACGCCCGCGCAGTCGAGAGCGGTTGTGGCCGTGCTCTCGCGGCGCGCGGGGCGGACGGCGGTCCTCGCCGAGAAAGTGGCCGCGCGCCTCGCCTTGCCCGACGCGACGGCCGAGCTGCGCCGCAATCTCCAGGCGCCGGACCCCGAGGTGGTGACGGTGGCGGCCGAGCTTCTAGCCGAAGCCCGGGACAAGCGCGGGTGTTATCAGATCGAACGTCTCTTGGACAACCTGCCGCACGACGCGCGTTTCTCGCCCAAGAAGGGCGTGGACGTCTCGGCGCTCGCGGCGCGGCTGCACGCGGCCGGAGAGCTGGCACGGAGGAAAATGCCATGACCGATGAAATGCCCGATATCCGCGTACGAAGCCCATGGCCGGATCGACTCCGCAAGGTCCGAAAAGTGCTGATCTACGCGATCATCATCACTGTGGGCTGGAAGACGCAGCACCTCTGGGGCCCGCCGGCGAAGACGGTCGGGCTCGCTTTCTCCCACCGTCTTGCGGCCGAGCTCCTTCCCGTCCGCCAAGGCCTCGCCCGAAAACTAGCCCCGGCGGCCGGGGACGCCTCCGCGGGGTACGTGCCCGCCTCGCGCCTCAACACCCCCGTGCCCCGCCCCGCCTACCGTCCGGCCGCCGGCGCCGGCGCCGACCTGGCGGTCCGCCCGGTGGGCCAGCCGCTGCTGCTCGACGAGCACAAGCAAGTGTCCGAGTTCGAGCAAGCCAAGCCGATCATGATGGTGGGGCTGGTCTTCGCGGTCTTCTTCGGCATCTGGGCCTACTGGAAAGGCTCGGGGCGGCTCAAGACTTTCAACTAATAAGGTAGGATTCGAGCCAATGGCGACCGCGGTCTATCCCGGCAGTTTCGATCCCGTCACGCTCGGCCATCTGGACCTCGTCCAGCGCGCCTGCCGCATCTTCGACCACGTCATCGTGGCGGTCTCGAACAACCACAGCAAGAAGCATACCTTCAGCGCGGCCGAGCGCATCGAGATGCTCAAGAACGCGGTGCGGGACATCCCCCAGGCCGAGGTCGACACCTTCTCGGGGCTGCTGGTGGAGTACCTCAAGACGAAGAAGGCGACGACCGTCATCCGCGGCCTGCGCGCCGTCAGCGACCTCGAGTACGAGTTCCAGCTCGCCTCGATGAACCGGCGCCTGTACCCGAGGACCGAGACGATCTTCCTGATGCCCGACGAGCAGTACACCTACCTGTCCTCGTCGATGGTGAAGGAGGTCGGCCGGATGGGCTCGGCGCTCGACGGCATGGTGTCCCCCTTCGTCGCCAAGAAGCTGCGCCTCAAGTTCAAGATCCGCCGCTAGTTAACAAAGGGGCTCTGGCGGGACGCTGCCAGGACGTGTAAACTTTCAGGCGGTGGGCTCCATCCCCGAGAAAGCTGAGGAAATCGCGGCGCGGCCCGAGGCGGATGCCCCGGCGTCGCCGCTCGATGGAACCCCGCCGGCCCCGGCGGTGTCCAATCCAGCGAGCGAGAAGGGCGCGTTGAGCGAAGCCCTGCTCCTGGAGCACTCGGCCATGGTGTACAACCTGGCCTTACGGCTCACGGGCAACGCCCAAGACGCCGAGGACCTCGCCCAGGACGCGCTGCTGCGCGCGCTCAAGGCGTTGGCGAAGTTCCGCGGCGACTGCCAGGCGTCCACGTGGCTGTACCGCATCACGGTCAACACGTGGAAGAACCGGGTCCGCGCCGAGAAGCGGCGGGGGCTGTGGAAGCGCGTGACGCTGGGGTTGTTCACCGGCGACGACGAGGACGAGGCGAGCATCGAGGACATGCCGTCGGAGGAGGCGCCGCCGGACGCCGGCCTCGAGGCAGCGGACTCGGCGGCGTCGGTGAGGAAGGCTTTGATGGACCTGGAAGCGGAGAGCCGTGCCGTGATCGTCTTGCGCGACATCGAGGGGCAGTCGTACGAGGAGATCGCGCTCTCCTTGGGCGTCCCCGAGGGGACGGTCAAGTCGCGCCTCTCTCGCGCGCGCGCGGCGCTCAAGGGCAGATTGAAGCGGTATCTCTAATGGAACACGTCAGCAAGCTGTTGTCGGCATTCATGGACGGCAAGCTCGCCCAAGCCGAGCGCGAGATGGTCGAGTCTCATCTCGAGCGCTGCGAGGCGTGCTCCGCCGAGCTGAAGGACCTGAAATCGCTCTCCCGCCTGCTGGCGGCCACGCCGGCCGAGCCGCTGCCGACGGGCTTCTTGCAGCGGCTCGAGAACCGGCGCAAGGCCGAGGCCGAGGCCGACAAAGCAGAGCGCGCCTACTTCATCCCGCCGCGCTGGAAGCTCGCCGCCGCGGGGATGTCCGCCGCCGTCGTGTTCATCTTCGCCTACGACGTCCTGCGCGGGCCGGGCCGCGTGGAGGAGCGCGTGCGCGACCTGGCGCCCCTGTCGCGGCTCACCGAGCTCGGCCCCAACCGGCTCGAGGGCCGCGCCGGCGCCGCCGGCTCGCCGGCGCCGACGGACAAGATCTTCGGGATGGCCGCGGCCCCGGCCGCCGCGCCAGCTCAGGCGCCCGCCCTTTCCCGCAACGAACTCCACGCCGCGGGCGCCCCGCTGACCGGCGCCGACACGCTGACGGGCGCTGGCTCCGCCTTCAGCAACGAGCAGCTCCGGGCGCACCTCGACCAGGAGCGCAAGAAGCTGGGCATCACCGAGATCGTCCCGCGCGGCATGAGCATAAGCGAGCCAAACGACATCGAGGTGGCGCGCCGAGGGGCCGTCTCGCGCGAGCAGGCACGGGCCTACATGCGCCAAATGGCGGACAGCCTCCAGCGCGAGCGGATGCAGATGGAGAACTATCACGAGCCCGTGGCGCTCGGCGCCTCGAGCAAGCCGCGCCTCCTGAAGAAGCAGAGCGCCCGCGCGGCCGCCGGCGCTCCCGTCGCGCCGGAGCCCGCCCCCAGCGCGCAGGGCGAGGGTTCGCTCGCCATGGTGGCCGGCACGTCGGCGCGGACGCCCGACTCCGGCTCCGCCGCGGACGCCGAGGCGCGGCCGGCGGCCAAGGCGGTGCGCGGCGCCGCCTTCGGCGCCGCGCCCGCCACGATCGGCAATGGGCTCGCGGCCGCGGGCGGCGGGGCGATGCTGTTCTCGAACCCCTCGGCCGCGCCCGCGACGGCGTCCGGGGCGGCGCAGGCGGCCGCGCCGGAGGCGAAAGCGGAAGCTGCCGCCTCTCCCGCGGCGCGAGCGGCGCGCTCGGCCGGGGAGCTGGCGGCGCTGTGGAAGGAGCTGGGCAAGTCCTCGGAACTTCCCGCCGTCGACTTTTCCTCCGAGATGATCGTCGCCCTCCAGGCCTCCTCCGGCGTCGAGATCGTGAACGTCAAGACCACGCGCTCGCGCGTGATCATCGAGTACCGCGACGCGCCCGACGGCGCGAAGACCGCCTTCCGCGTGGTCCCCAAGTCGGACCTGCCCGTCGCCGCCAAGCGCGTGCAATAGGAAGGCCTCCCCCGCCAAGTAGCGCCCCGCGCGAGGGATTTGGGACAATGCCCCGATGAAGATCTCCAGCGCCCTTCTCCTCGTTTTCGCCCTCGCGAGCAGCGTCTGGGCCTCGCCGCCCTCGACGTGGCTTGATTTCTCTCTATCCTCCTCCGCCGTCTCCGCGACCTGCAAGGCCGCCCGCGAGAAGGCTGAGGCGTCCCTCGCCAAGGTCTCGGCCGTCGCGCCGGCTCAGGCCGGCTTTCAAAACACGCTCGTCGCGCTCTCCGACGCCCTTTCGGAGCTGGGCGACGCGACGAACGGGCCGATCTTTTTGGGCGAGGTGTCGACCGATCCGTCGGTGCGCAACGCGGGCCACGCCTGCGACGCGGACACTTCCCGCTTCTTCGTCGACGTCTATAGCCGGGAAGACCTGTATCGGCCGCTGAAAGCGTACGCGGCCTCCAAGCCCAAGCTGACGGGAGAAGACGCGCGCCTGCTCGAAAAGACGGTGCTCGCCTTCAAGCGCAGCGGCCTCGACCTGCCCAAGGACAAGCGCGACCAGGTGGCGGGCCTGCGCAAGAGGATCGTGGACCTGGAGACCGGTTACCGCAAGCAGCTCGGCGAGGACAAGAGCACGGGCGCCTTCACGTCGGCCGAGCTCGCGGGCATGCCCGACGACTTCATCCAGCGCCTGCCCAAGCAGGGGGACCTGTATCTCGTCTCCACCGACTACCCCGATTACTTCCCCTTCATGGAGAACGCCAAGGACGCCGACGCGCGGCGCCGCCTCGAGATCCTGTTCGACAACCGCGGCGGCGAGGCCAACAGCAAGCGCCTGGCCGAGACGCTCCGCCTGCGCCGCGAGGCGGCGCGGCTGCTGGGCTACTCCTCGCATGCGGACTTCGTGCTCGAGGACCGGATGGCGAAGACCCCTGCCGCGGCCCTGCGCTTCCTGAAGGACCTGCGCGCCAAGCTCGAGCGCAAGGGCCGGCCGGAGCTGGCCGCGCTCGCGGCCCTGAAGAAGGGCGAGCTCGGCGCCAAGTCCGACGGCATCATCCACCTCTGGGACTGGCGGTACTACCACCACCGGCTGCTCAAGGAGCGCTACGACGTCGACGACCAGAAGATCAAGGAGTACTTCCCGATGGACGTCGTGACCGAGGGCCTGCTCGGCGTCTACCAGCAGCTGCTCGGCGTGAAGTTCACCCCGGTCGAGCCGGCCGAGGCCTGGCATCCCGACGTGAAGCTATTCAAGGTGAGCGACGCGGCCTCAGGCGAGTCGATCGGCCATTTCTACATGGACCTGTTCCCGCGCGAGGGCAAGTACAAGCACGCGGCCGCCTTCAGCCTCGTGTGCGCGCGGCGCATGCCCGGCGGAGGCTACCAGCGGCCCGTCTCCGCCATCGTCGCGAACTTCGACAAGCCCACCCCCGACCACCCTTCCCTGCTGCGCCACGAAGAGGTCGAGACCTTCTTCCACGAGTTCGGCCACATCATGCACCAGACGCTGACCAAGGCGCAGTACCAGCGCTTCTCGGGCTCGAACGTGGCCCTCGATTTCGTCGAGGCGCCCTCGCAGATGCTGGAGAACTGGGTGTGGAAGGCCGAGGTCATGGAGAAGCTCTCGGGCCATTACCAGGACCATTCCAAGAAGCTCCCCCGCGAGCTGCTGGACAAGATGGTCGCGGCGAAGAACGTGGACTCCGGCATCACCTACCTGCGACAGGACTTCTTCGCCACCCTCGACCTGACCTACCACGGCCGGCCGGTGGGCGACGTGACGCAGACCTATGCGCGGCTGATGCGGGAGATCAGCCTCATCCCGATGACGCCGGGCACGAGGCCGGAGGCCGGCTTCGGGCACCTGATGGGCGGCTACGACGCGGGCTACTACGGCTATCTCTGGTCGAAGGTGTTCGCGCAGGACATGTTCTCGCGCTTCGAGATGCTTGGCGTGCTCGACCCGAAGACGGGGGCCGATTACCGGCGCGAGATCCTGGAGCCGGGAGGCGGGCGCGAGGAAGCCGTCAGCCTGCGCCGCTTCCTGGGCCGCGAGCCCTCGGACGAGCCCTTCCTGAGGAGCATCGGCCTCGAGACGGCGGCCGCGGGAAAGAACTAGCCGGGGAAAGAGTCAGGCACGGGGCGGCTCGACCGGCAGCCGCACCCTGAAGGTCGAGCCCTCGCCGACCTTGCTCTTCACGCCGACATGGCCGCCGTGCGCCTCGACGATGCGGCGGGTGATGGCGAGGCCGAGGCCCATCCCGCCCACCTTGCGCGTGAGGTAGTTCGCGATCTGGTAGAAGCTGTCGAAGATGCGCTCGAACTCGGATTCGGGGATGCCCTCGCCGGTATCCGAGACGGAGAGGTAGACGGACCCTTCCCGCACCGAGCCTTCGAGCGTCACCTTGCCGCCCTCGCGGTTGAAGAGGACCGCGTTCTGCAGGAGGTGCTCGATGGCCCTCGCGAGCAGCGCGCGGTCTCCCGAGACGGGCGGCATCCCCTCCTCGAAGCGGACCTCCACCGAAAGGCGGCGCGGCCGCCATAGAGGCTCGAGCTTCGCCGCGGCCTCGCGGCATAGCGCCTGCAGGTCCACCGCCTCGCGCCGGCCCACGACCGGTTGGCCCTGCAGTTCGACGAAGGCCAAAAGATCCGACAGGGCGCGGTCGAGCTTGTCGGCCCCCGACTTGCAGATGGCCACGTATTTCTGGATCTTCGCCAAGTCGCCGCCCGCCAGCTCCAACAAGGCCACGGACGCGGCCACCTCGCTCAGGGGCGTGCGCAGCTCATGGCTGATGCGCGAGAGGAATGACTCCTTGAGCTCCTCGACTTTCTGCAGCTCCGCGTAGGCGGTGGCCAGCTCCTTGCGCATGGCGCGCTCGGCCCCCAGCTCGCGGCGCAAGCGGCCGCTCTCGAGGACCCGCTGCACGACAAGCTTCAGATGC
>JAPLKK010000078.1 GCA_026388115.1 Elusimicrobiota bacterium
AATCCGAATTATCCCTCCGCGCACTACAACATGGGGCTGGCCCTTCAGAGCCTGGGCAGGACGGCCGAGGCGATGGAGCAGTACCAGCAGGCGTTCAAGCTCAAGCCTGATTACGCCGAGGCGCAGTTCGGTCTGGGGACCTGCCTCGATGCGCTGAAGCGTCCGGCCGAGGCGCTGGCGCATTATCAAGCCGCTTTGCGCATCAATCCGGGTCTCGCGACGGCTCGCGAGCGAGCCGCACGCGATGAGGCGCTGTTGCCGGGGCGTCCCAACCGCGACCGATGAAGCACGATTCACCGCTCACCCCACGAAAGCTTCCCTGGGATCAGGTTGAAGTCGTTGTGGCCGCGGCAGCGACGCTGGCGAGCCTGAGCCTCCATTGGATCTATCTATTCAATGCCGGGGGGCTCTGGCGCGACGAGGCGATGACCGTTCGCGTCGCGACCCTGCCCGCTTTCCACGACAGCTTTAGAAATCTCGCGCACATATCTCTGCCGGCGCTCCTGCCGCTGTTGATCCGGGTCTGGGCGAACCTGTTCGGCGATGGCGATCAATGTCTTCGCCTGCTCGGGGCGCTCTTGGGCTCCGGCCTTCTCGCAGTGCTCTGGCTGAACGCCCGGCTCTTCCGCCTCCGCTCGCCTGCGCTGTCAGTGACGCTGGTGGGCCTGAATATCGTCGTCCTGTGTTTCGGGGACTCTTTACGCGGCTACGGCCTCGGAAGCATGCTGATGCTGGCGCTCTTGCCCCTGCTGTGGCGGCTGGCGCGGGAGCCCAGCCTCAGGAACTTCGCTTGGGCGACGTGCGGGGCCGTGCTGTCCGTGCAAACTCTCTACACCAACGTCGCGCTGTTGGCCGCCGGCTGCCTCGCGGGCCTGGCGGTTGGGCTGCGGCGAAGGGACCCCAGGGCATGCCTCGCCGTATCGGCCGCCGGCTTCGTCGGCGTTCTTTCGCTTCTGCCCTACCGCAGCTTGATCATGGGGCGCGCGGATGTGCTCGCGCCGCATGTGTACCATAACAGGTTCGCCGATGTCGCGCAGCAGGCGTGGCTTGTGCTGGGGTCCTCCTCTCCTCGGATGAGTTGGGTATGGGCCGGATGGATCGTACTCGCGCTGAGTGCGGCGGCCTTCACGCTGGCGAGGGGTAGTGCCGCCGAGGAGCGCCGCGATCTTGCGCTTTTCGGGACAACGGCCCTTGCCGGAGGATCGGGCGCCGTGGTCCTTTTTCTGATGGTGAGCGGAGCTCCGGTCACGATGTGGCACCTGGTGCCCTGGATCACGTTCGTCGCGGCGTGCCTCGACGTCCTGGTCGCCTGTGGGGGCGAGGGCACGGGCCTAAAGCCCCTCAAGATCGCCGCGATCGCAGCGCTGGTCGCGTGGATGCTTCCATCTCTGCGCGTGTCCGCTCATTACCGGCAGACGACCGCTGACTTGGCCGCCTCGCGGTTGTCCGCCGCGGCGCGAAGGGAAGACTTGGTCATCGTCAGCCCCTGGGTCTTCGGGGTCAGCTTCGACAGGTACTACAAGGGCGACGCGCCGTGGACGACGATCCCGCCGCTTGCCGAGCACGCCATACAGCGCCAGGACCTGCTGCGCGAGCAGATGGCGGCGCCCGCAGAAACGGATCCTGTCCTTAAGCGCGTTCGGGAGACGCTCGCCTCCGGGCATCGCGTGTGGTGGGTGGGAATCCTCAGCAACCCAACAATGACTTCGGCGGCGTTCCCACCGCCCACCCTTCGGGCATCGTTGGCTGAATACAACGCATTCCTCGGCGCGTGGGAGGCCAACGTCGCCGGACCTATGTTCGCGCACGCCGCCAGGGCTGTGCGTGTGCCGGTCTTCAGCGGTGTCGTCAATCCCAAGGAGGACTTTGGACTCGTCTTCTTCGAAGGCTGGCGCCATCATACGGATAAAGACCTCTGGACGGCCCTTCTCGTCGAACAGGCTCAAGAGATACTGCAGGCGGCTCCCGATTCTCCTGACGCGCACCACAACCTGGGCATGGCATTGTTGAAGGTCGGTTCGGCCGCCGAGGCGGTGGGGGAATTCGAGAAGGCGCTCCAGCTCAATCCCCGGTATTCGGAGGCCCACAGCGACCTGGCCGCAGCCCTCGGGGGGGTGGGCCGCAACGACGAGGCGTTGGCGCATCTGAAGGAGGCTCTTAGGCTGAATCCCGATAATGCGCAGGCGCACTACAACCTCGGCTTGCGCTATCACCAGACCGGCCGGATCGCCGAGGCGATCGCGCAATACCAGGAAACGCTGCGCATCAAGCCGGACGATCCCGACGCGCACAACAACCTGGGCGTGGCGTTGCTCTCCGTCGGCCGAACCGCCGAGGCCGTTGACCAGGAGCGGCAAGCCTTGCGCGCCAATCCCAACTATCCCTACGCGCACTACAACATGGGTTTGGCCCTGCAGAGCCTGGGCAAGACAGCCGATGCGATGGAGCAATTCGAGCAGGCGCTGAGGCTCAAGCCCGATTACGTGGAGGCGCAGTTCGGCGTAGGGGCCTGCCTCGACGCGCTGAATCGTCCAACCGAAGCGCTGGCGCGTTATCAAGCGGCGCTTCGGCTCAATCCTGGATTCGCCCCGGCGCGCGAGCGCGTCGGTCGACGCCAACGGGCGCCGGCGCCGGGCCGATGAGGGGGCGATGAACCGATACCGCGGGGTCCTTCCCGGGTTGTTGCTCGCGCTGATGATCTTTACGGCCTACGCGCCGGCGTTCCGCGCCGGCTTCATCTGGGACGACGACACCCACCTGACCGCGAACGCTATCCTAGCCTCGCCTGGCGCCTTGCGGCAGATATGGACCCAGGGAACCCCGGTATATTATCCGCTCACCTTCACGGCCTTCTGGCTGGAGCGAAAGCTCTGGGGACTCGATCCCGTCGGCTACCATCTGGTCAACATCGCGTTGCATTCCATCAACGCCATCCTGCTCTGGTTCCTGTTGCGCCGCCTGCGCGTGCCCGGGGCCTGGTTCGCGGCCGCGATCTTCGCCCTGCATCCTGTACACGTCGAATCCGTGGCCTGGGTCACGGAACTCAAGAACTGCTTGTCGGGGCTGTTTTCCCTCTTGGCGTTGTACGGCTACCTGCGCTTCGAGGAGGGGGAGGGGCGCAAGTGGTATTGGACCGCGCTCAGCCTGTTCCTTTTGGCCTTGTTCAGCAAGAGCGCCATCTGCACGTTGCCGGCGGCGCTCTTGCTGATGCGCTGGTACAGGGGACGGGAGATCGACCGGCGCGCGCTGCTGGATGTCCTGCCGTTCGTCGCGCTCGCAGGCGCCCTCGCGGTGGCGACCGTTCATGTGGAGCACGGTCGCGTCGGCGCGGGCGGGCCCGAGTTTCATTTGAGTCTCGCCCAGCGCGTTCTTGTGGCAGGGCATGCCTTGTGGTTCTACGCGGCAAAACTCGTGTGGCCGGCGCGCTTGGCCTTCGTCTACGAGCGATGGCAGGTCGATCCCCGTGTCCCGTCGCAATGGCTGTGGGTGCTGGCGGTGCTCGCCGCCGCGGCCGCGCTATGGCGCCTGCGCGACCGGCTCGGCCGCGGGCCTGTCGCGGGAGTCCTTTTTTTCGCGGTGACCTTGGCTCCGGTCCTCGGTTTCATCAGCTTCTACTACAACCGGTACTCCTTCGTCGCCGACCACTTCCAATACGTGCCCGGCATCGGGCTGATTGCAGTGGCTACGGGCATCGCGGCACACCGATTGAGCGGGAGGCGCCGGGTCGCGGCGAGCCTCGGGGCGGTGGTCCTGCTCCTGCTCGGTTCGGCCACGTGGCAGCGGGCTCACGCCTTCAAGGATCCGGTGACCCTCTGGAATGACACGCTCGCGAAGAACCCGTCGTCCTGGATGGCACACAACAACCTCGGAGCGACGCTGGACGGTCTCGGCCGCAAAGGCGAGGCCATCTCGGAGTGTAGGGAGGCCCTGCGGCTGAAGCCGGACTATGATGACGCGCATTACAACCTGGCTCTATTCCTCCAGCAGCGCGGCGATATCCGCAGCGCCGTCGAGCATTACGAGGAAGCGCTTCGGTTGAGCCCTTGGAACTTCAAAACACACAACAACCTTGGGATGGCGCTCGTTGCGCAGGGGCGAGTCCGCGAGGCCGTCGCTGAGTTCCGCCAGGCCCTTCAGACCGCCCCCATGGTCCCATACGTGCATAGGAACCTGGGGTTGGCCTTGCAACGGCTGGGCGCGACCGACGAGGCTGCCGAGCAGTTCCGGGAGGCGGTTCGACTCGACCCTTCCTACGCGGATGCCCGCAAGTCGCCGGCCGACGATCTCGGTGGTCAAGCCCGCGACGATGAGCCTCTCGCGCGGGTGCGGGAAGGGTTGCGGCTTGCGCCGCAATCCTCCGAGGCGCATTACAACTTGGGGCTGGCCCTGCACCAGCGCGGCCGGATCGCTGAGGCGATCGTGCAATATCGGGAGGCGCTGCGCCTGAGGCCGGACAACGTCGATGCGCGTAATAATCTGGGCGTGGCGCTGCTCTCCGCCGGCCGAGCCGCCGAGGCCGCCGACCAGCAGCGGCAAGCCTTGCGTGCCAATCCAAAGCATCCCTACGCGCACTACAACTTGGGCTTGGCCCTGCAGGGCTTGGGCAAGACAGCCGAGGCGATGGAGGAATTCCAGCAGGCGCTTAAGCTCAAGCCTGATTACGCGGAGGCGCAGTTCGGCTTGGGGGACTGCCTCGATGCGCTGAAGCGTCCGGCTGAGGCTCTGGCGCATTATCAAGCCGCCTTGCGCATCAATCCTGGTTTTGTCCCGGCGCGCGAGCGCCTTGCGCGCGACCAGCGGGCGGGCCCCTAAAACGACTCTGATGCGCTCTCGGAGGGATTCGCTGGCTTGGCTGCTGCCGGCGCTCGTGGCGGCGGCGGCTTTTTCGGCCTTCCTGCCGGCATTGCACAACCAGTTGCTCTGTTGGGATGACGCCGGCAGTCTGATTGACAATCCGAATTACCGCGGCTTGGGGTGGACACAGATCAAATGGATGTTCAGCCCGGCGGCCGCAATGTGCAATGGTCACTACATCCCGTTGACTTGGCTGACGTGGGGGCTCGACTACGTGCTGTGGGGCATGGCTCCCTTCGGCTATCACTTGAGCAATCTTCTGCTGCACGGCGCTAACGCCGTTCTCTTCTTTTTCGTCAGCCGCCGGCTGCTGATGCTGGCCGCTCCCGGCAGCGCTGAAGTCGAGGGGACGGGGCTCGGCATCGCAGCCGCCTTTTCCGCGATAGTATTCTCGCTCCACCCTCTGCGCGTCGAATCGGTGGCCTGGGCGGTCGAGCGCAAGGACGTCCTTTCCGGCTTGTTCTACTTGTCAACGGTCTTCGCCTACCTGAGGTCCTGCGAGTGCGACGATAAGGCGGCGAGGCGACGTTGGCTGTGCGCCTCCATCGCCTTCTTCGCTCTCGCTTTGCTGTCCAAGATCACCGGCTTGGCCATTCCTGTGGTGCTGGTGGTCTTGGACATCTATCCGTTGCGGCGCCTCCCCGGCGTCCCGGCACAATGGGTTTCCGCGAGGGCGCGTCCTGTCTTGCTCGAGAAGATCCCTTTCCTCGTCTTGTCCGCCTTGGCTGCAGGGATGGGAGCCTGGTTGGTACGGCGGGCGGGGGGCGTATTTTCCCTGGCGGAAGTGGGTATTCCAGAGCGCTTCGCGCTCACGGTTTTTGCTCCTTCCTTTTATCTGTGGAAGACGGTTGTCCCGGTGCATCTGGCACCCCTCTACGAGCGCCCATACCCGCTGGATGTCCTGTCCTGGCCCTTCCTGCTCAGCGGGCTCTTCGTGGGGGGCTTCAGCGCGATCGCTTATCGTTTGCGCCAGCGGTTCCCGTCGGTCCTGGCGGTCTGGCTCATCTATCTCGTGATGCTGGCCCCCGTGAGCGGGTTCGTGACGAACGGGCCGCAGCTGGCGGCGGACCGCTACACCTATCTTTCGTGCCTTGGCTGGGCCGTTCTGGGCGGGGCGGGCTTCTTGCAAGGCTGGCGAGCCGCGGGCGCTCGATGGAAAAGAGTGTTCCTGCCGGCTGCGGGAGCGTTGGCGGTCGTGCTCGCGCTGCTGACCTGGCGGCAGACGGGGATATGGCACGATGACGAAAGATTGTGGGGTTACGTCCTTTCGATTTACCCGGGGTCCTGCATCGCGCACTACAACCTCGGGGTGGAACTCGGCAAGCGCGGTGAGGTTGCCGAGGCCGTCAAGCATTACAAGGAAACCGTGCGGATAAGGCCCATCTACGCTCCGGCGCATAACAACCTGGGGGCGGCCCTCTTTGCCGACGGACGTAACGCCGAGGCCGTCGCCGAGTACCGCCTGGCCCTTCGGGCCGCCCCCATGCTTCCATATGTGCATAGGAACCTGGGCGTGGCCTTGCAACGGCTACGCGCGACCGGCGAGGCGATCGAGCAGTATCGGGAGGCGGTGCGGCTCGACCCTTCTTATGCGGACGCACGCAACTTGCTGGCCGGGGCTGTCGGCGGTCAGGGCCGCGACGATGAGGCCCTTGCGCGCCTGCGGGAGGAATTGCGGCTTAAGCCGCAGTCCTCCGGGGCGCATTACAACTTGGGGCTGGCTCTCCACCAGCGCGGCCGGACCGCTGAGGCGATAGCAGAATATCGGGAGGCGCTGCGCTTGAAGCCGCGCAACGTTGATGCGCGCAATAACCTGGGCGTGGCGCTGCTCTCCACGGGCCGAGCCGCCGAGGCTGTCGACCAGCAGCGGGAAGCCTTGCGCGCCAATCCCAACTATCCCTACGCGCACTACAGCTTGGGCTTGGCCCTCCAGGGCCTGGGCAAGACCGCCGAGGCGATGGAGCAATTCCAGCAGGCGCTCAATCTCAAGCCTGGTTACGCGGAGGCGCAGTTCGGCCTGGGGGACTGCCTTGATGCGCTGAAGCGTCCCGCCGAGGCGCTGACGCATTATCAAGCCGCCTTGCGCATCAATCCTGGCTTCGCGCTGGCGCGCGAGCGCGTCGCGCGCGGCCAGCGGACGGGCCCGTAAAAGGACCATGATGCGCCCTGAAAGAGGTTTCCTTGCCTGGCTGGTGCCGGCGCTTGTGGTGGCGGCGGCTTTCTCGGCTTTCCTTCCCGCGCTGCATAATCAGTTCGTCTCTTGGGATGACCCCTACAATCTGATCAATAATCCGAATTACCGCGGCTTGGGGTGGACACAGATCAAATGGATGTTTACCACGTTCCACCTCGGCCATTATCAGCCGCTAAGCTGGCTGACGTTCGCCGTCGACTACCGACTTTGGGGGATGGATCCCTTCGGATATCATC
>JAPLKK010000269.1 GCA_026388115.1 Elusimicrobiota bacterium
CCAATTCGACCCGCGCGACCTTGAGGGGGGTCATTTGCCGCCCTCCTCGCCCGCCCCGGCTCGGGGCTGGCGCGCGGCCGAGCCGTAGTAGCGCAGCCAGTAGCCGCTCAAGTCGGCGGCCATCACTTCGACCGCCTCGCGCACCGCGGCCGGCTCGAGGCTCTTCACGTACAGCACCGGCGGCCCGGCGCAGAACCCTTGGGGCGCGACCCACTGAGCCGCCGCCTCGGGCGTGGCGGCGTAAAGGGTCAGCGACTTGCCGCCGGCAAGCCGGACGAGCACCTCCGTCCTGCCCGCTTCTCCGCCTTTAATATCGACCGATTCGATCATCGGCCCATCAAGCGTACCATAATGTCAATCGGGGGGACCCGCCGGATCGCCCCGGCGGTACTCCTCCAGGCCCGCAGGCGTCACGTCAAGGAAGAAATCCTCGCGATCCGAATTATACAGGATCGGGTCGGCCTCCTGCGGGGGGATGCTTTCGTGCGGTCCACCCGGGCCATTTTTCCATCGCCAAAAGGTGGCGAGGCCAAGGTCGATGAGCTTTCTGGCCGCCTCCTGCGTGAGCTTCAGTTCCTCTTCTTCCGGCATCCCTTTGTGCCAGCCTTTGATCTCGCCGAATATGCCTTGCAGGTACTCATCGAACTGGTCCCGCGCGACCGTGACCAGGACGCGCCTGGTGAAAGGATCGAGGTTCACCGGCTCGTTGTCTCCTGTTCGGACAAGACAGGATTCCCTTGCAAGGGGACCCAGACTCTATTGCCTCGGCGGCTGATCCGAACGTAGGGACCGCTATGAAGAGCGTCTTCATTGCCGGGCTTGCCTCGCGACACTTCGTAGACATCGGCGCCCTGGGTGCCTGGGACGGTGTAGAGCATCCCCAATCCCGTCTGCATGGGCTTGCGCGGCCAGTCGTCAGGTATCAGGCGGGTGATGTCGTCGATGGAAGCGCCGGCCAGGGATCGAGGATCTTCCAGGTTGGGGATGTCCCGGCCGAGCCTTGAACGATCGCCATATGTGACCGGCAGCATGCGGCCTGTCTTTTTTTCGGATTGCCAGACGGACGCGAACTTCGTGCGGTCGTTCGGCGGCTCAGGGTCGACTTTCTCTGCGGCTCCGGTACCCTTGACGCTGCGCGGGCCGCGCAGCAGGCTCGCGTAGAGGCGGTCGTAGTGCTCTCGCAGCGGGTCGGGGCGGTTGAGGATGCGGTCGGTCCAGGAGCGCTCAGGGGCTTTCAGCACCTCGCCCGCGTCCACGACGTACGCCTTAACGGTCGGGTCCGAGGCGGTGCGGCCGATGCGGGTGTTGTCGCGCAGGTTCACCTCGTCGGTGATCTTCAGGCGCTTCTCGACGAGGACATCGAAGAGTCTGCGCACCAGCGGCAGGGCCTTGGCCCCCGCGCCTTCGAGGGTGACGCCGTCCACCTTCTCCTGCACGAGATAGCCGACGTTGCGCGGGCCCTTGGGCCCGTCGATGGTGAGCGCGCCTTGCTCCAGCACGCGCGGCGCCACTCCGGCCTGCTCGAGCGGCTTGCGGTTCCTCAGCTCGAGGTCGCGCTCGTAGCGCGACTCGCTCAGCGTCTTCGAGTGCAGCTGAGTGAAGAGGGTCAGCAGATGGTCGGGCGAGCCGGGATAGACGAGGATGTCCTTGAAGCCGCCGCCGCTGAAATACTTCGCGGGCCTGCCGTCGATCGTCCACTCCTGGCGGCCCTCACCCTTGCCCAGGCGGCCGAGCGTCGGGAGTTCGCGCGCGCCGGTGCCTTGCGCTTGCGGCCAGCCCGGCGGGAACGTCCTCCGGCCGAACGGCGGCTTCGGCTGGGCTTGGGCCTGCGCGAAGGAAGGAGCCTCGAGCTCCTTGACCGACATCTCCGCCCCGGTCCGCACCAGCGATTCCGTGAACGCTTTTCCGTTCTGCACGGCCGGCCGGATGGTCGCGGCCTCGACGTCCATCCTCTTCAGCTGGCCGAAAGAGTAGATCTGGGGCGTGGCGAAGTTCGAGTCGGTGACCACGAAGCGCCAGACGCCCTGGTCGCGCAGGCGCCACAGCGTCTGGAGCGGCCCATCGCGCCACGCGGAGCGCAAGACGTCGCCCAGGCCGCGCTCGCGGACCGCCTCGGGCAGGCGGTTCCATCCCGTCTCACGATAGGCCGCGCCCAAGACGACGGCGTGGGAGCCCCGTTCGCTGCCCGGTTCCGTCCAGCGCACCGAGCCGTAGACCGAGCCGCCTTGCCGGTCGGCCTCGTTGATGACCGAGGCGAGGTCCTCGCCGTTCCACGGCGTGCGGGAGAAGTCCAGGCGCAGGCCGAAGCGGTTGAGCAGCTTGTCCGCCTGCCGGTTGTCCACGCCTTCCTCGCGCAGAGGCTTGCCGGTCACCTTCTCGGCGTACTCGAGGAATCGGTCGTAATTGCTGAAGACCTCGCGCGCCGGTTTGAAGGCGGGGTTGTTGTAGATGGCGCGGACGGCGCAATCGGAATGCACTTGGCGCTCGAAAGTCTCCGCGGTGAGCGCGCCCACGACCCGCGTTCCCGGGGGCTCGCCAAGCGTTTCCTGCCGGACCATCGCCGTGAGCGCCGGCCGCAGGGCGTCCATCTGGTCCCTGGGCGCGAGGCGCTCGCCGACCGCGCGCAGCAGGTAGCTGCGGAACGCTCCGTCGCCGATGTAGCGCTCGAAGGCGCCGGTGCCGGCCGGCACGCTGGGCAGGCTCACCGAGCCCGGCAGGCGCGCGTAGTCGAAGAGCCGTTCGGCGAACAGGTCGCGGCCGGCGGCGGCGAGGAACGGGTCGTGGTCGGGATTGGCCGGGTCGCGGAAAGCTTCGGCGACCTGGCGGCGCATCGCGTTCTGGCGCGCCGTGCGCTCCGGTCCGCCGCCGCTCAAGGACGGGGAAAAGCCGTGGATCTCGTACTTGCCGTCGTAGGTGCGGTGGACGAGGACTTGGTCCGGCGTGCGGATGCTGTTGTTGATGTAGTCCGGCGTCTGGTGGGGGGAGGTGACGATCTGCTGCTGGGCGTTGGCGCGGGTCAGGCCGCGCGTGTTGACGATGGCGTAGAGCTCGCCGCCGCGGAGCTTGCTCGCCTCCTCGTCCGAGACATCGCCGGCCTGATGGTTGGAGGCGCGGACTTCCTGGATCGTGGCGTCGCGCCGGCGCGTCTCGCGAGCGATGGCTTGGCGGACTTCCTCGCGCGCGTCGACAGAATCGGAGAGGCCGTTGGTCCGCAGGAACTCGTCGTATAGCGCGCGGGCCTCGGCCTTGCTCCGCAACCGCCCCGCCCCCTTGGCCTCGTCGAGGAATGACAGGACGTCCGACGATCGGGGTTCGGCGGCCCCGACCCGGGGCTCCATCGCCCCGGTGCCCGCGGTCCCGCGCCGTCCGAACACGACGCGGGGCTGAGCGGTCCCGGCCGGCCCGACCCGGGCCTCGGCTGGCCCGACCCGGGCCTCGGCTGGCCCGACCCGGGCCTCGGCCGGCGGCGCTCTGGGTGAGAACGCCTCATAGACCGCCCGGACCGCCTTGGCGTTCACGTACACCTGGCCGTCCTTGTCGCGCACGACCGCGTCCTCCGGCAGGTACTGGAAGGCGTCCATGTACATGTCGTGCAGCGTGCGGTCCTGTCCCTTCGCCGGCGGCTTCTGCAGCTGGGACTTGAGGACGAAATCCGGGTTCATCGAGAGCGGCTTGTACCGGTTGGCGAAGGCGATGTAGTGCTGGACAAGGTCCGGGAAGTCCTTCAGGTTCTCGCGCACGGCCTCGACGTAGCGGTCCGTCTCCTCCGGGCTCCATCCCGAGTCGGCGAGGGACTGGCGGAAGCGCGTCTGGAAGGCGCGCGCCTCGGGCGTGTCGGTCAAAAAGCGCTCCTGCCACGTCTTGACCCGCTCGAGGGCCACGTCGGCGCGGGCCCAGGCGCCGCGCTCGAAGATCGGATAGCCCTTCATGTAGATGTCGTTGTCGATCATCAGCGTCCGCGCCTGGTCGAGGCGGTTGGCGAACACCTCGGGCAGCGGCGTGTCGCCCCACTTGCGGGCCGCCTCGTCGAACGACTCTCGGACCGGCTTGCGCAGTATCTTCTCCCCGTCGATCATGTACGGCTTTCCCGACGGGTCGAAGAGGAGGTTCTTGGCGTGCATGTCGCCCAGGCGGAAGACGAGCTTCAAGAGGAGGTAGTCCGCGCGCTGCGACTCGTTGAGGCCTCCGTTGAACAGGCTCTCGTTCGGCTTGCCGGGCACCTCCTCCGTCAGCACGTACACCTCGCCGCCCTCGCGCAGGACCGCCGCGTCGCGCGTGGCGCCGAAGGCGCCGGCGCCGCTGTCCTCTCCCATCATGGCGAGCAGCTTCGGGAGGAACACCTCGTTGGTCGCGCGCTCCATCGGCGTCAGCTCGCGCAGCTCCGGGTCCGCCGCCGACGGCAAAGGCTTCGAGACGCGCTTGAAGTAATAATCGCGCCCGCCGAGCTTGATCTTCACCGCGTCGCCCGCGATGCCGGCGTTCGCCGACGACTCGTACTGGATGTCGGAACCGTAGCGCCGCGCGAAGGCTTCGACGCCGTCGATGATCGGACCCGGCCGGCCCGACTCGGGCCCGGGCTTGCCGCCCTTGATGGACTCCGCGGTGCCGGGATGGAACTCATCGACGCCGCGCCGGGCGAGCGCGCGGATGCTTGCGAAGACTCTCTCGTAGGGATTGTTCTCCGCCGCGCCGGTGCCGCGATCGGCTCCAGCGGGAGCGGGCCGGGACGAGGGCGCTTCTTGCTCCGCTTTCCACGCGAGCCGTTGTTCCCGCGCGTACGGCTCGATCCTCCGCGCCGCCTGCAGGCGCGCCTGGGGCGCGAGCTCCCCGCTGAGCCGATAGCCCTCGATGGCCGACACCAGCCCGCCCGCCCCGGCTCGGGGCCCGCCCGCCCCCTTCGCTCCGAAGAAACGGTCGGCCTCGAAGACGTAGGAGCCTCCGGCCAGCGAGTCGGCCACCTCGACGAAGCGGCCCGCCTCGCGCCCCTCCACGCCGTAGCGTTCGAGCGAGCTCTTCGCGTCGAGCTTGCGCACGGTGACTTGGTGCGGCCCGCCGCCGGCGCCGAGCGAGTCGTGGGCGAGGTTGACGGTCAAGGACACCGGTTCGCCGCGCTCGACGGCGGCGCGCAGGTCCGCGCGCTTGACGCGCTCGACGTCGGAGCCGAACTCTACGCGCGACGCGTCCAATATCGCCGCGCGCTCTTTGTCGAAGACGCCGCGGCGCTTGACGGACTCGAGCACGTCGGGGCCGAGCCGGCGCGCGACCGCGGTCTCGAAGCGGCCGTAGGCTTCCGGGCCGGCCATGCCGTACAGGTCGGCCACCGAGCGCAGGAAACAGGTCGCCTCCGCGCCTTGCCGCGCCACGGCGCGGCCCGCGTACTCGCCGCGGCGCGTCCGGCCCCGCTCGGCGCGGAGCTCGGCCGACAGCGCGCGGTCGCCGACGTCCGCTGTCATCCCTCGCAGGCGCAGCCGGACGTTCACGAGGTCGTTCTTCGCTCCCAGGAGGGCGTCGCGCCGCTCGAGCAGCCAGCTTCCCGCACCGCGCGCGGCGAGCGTATCCACTCCGAGCCGCTCGCCTTCCGAGATCGCCGACGACAGCTCGGCCTCGAGCGAGGAGGCGAAAGGCTCTCGGCCTCGGTAGCGGTCCAGCGCCGCCTGGGCGCGCGAGATGCGGTCCGCGGCCGCGGCCTTTTCGAAGGCGGGGCCGGCGGCCCGCGCCTGGGCGCGCGCCTCGCTCAAGCCTCGCTGGGCGCCGTCGAGCTCCGAGCGCAAGGACGGGAGCAGGTCGGCCGCGCCGTACTGCGTGGCGAGCTCGATCTTGGCCTCGGCGTCGGTGCGCTCGCGCTCGGCGCGCTCGAGGCGCGCTCTCAGCTCCTCGGTCGCGACGACTTCGTCGGCCTTGGCTCCGGCCGCCTTGCGCAGGCGTTCGACGGCGCGGGCGTAAGCCCCCTGCTCGCGCGCCAGGAGCGCGGGTTCGCCGGCAAGCTCCGCCGCCTCCACCTCTCGGGCCGCGTCGGCCAAGCCGATGCGCGCTTCTTCCAGGCTTGCGTCGAAGCCCGCGCGCCGTCCAAGCTCGGCGCCGCGGCGCAGGACGTGGTCGGCCACCTCGCGCGCGGTGGGCCCGACGCCTAATTCTCGCGCGACGCGGACGGCGGCGTCATAGCCGGACCAGTCGCCGCTCTTGAGCGCCGCCTTGCGCGCCTCGCGGATGGGCGCGAACTCGAACTCGACGGCCTGGCTCACCGAGTCGGCGCCGAGCGGCTTGTACTGCGCGAGGTCGGCGTTCGCGGGGGCTTGCCCGCGGACCGTCTCGAGGTCGCGGTAGGCGTCGAGCGACGCTTGGCGGAACGCCTCGCGCTTGGCGAACCAGTCGGCGCGTCCCTCTTGCCAGCCCTTGGGCGTTGCGCGCGGCTTCGCCGGCTCGTACCAATCTCCCATCGCCCGGCGCTTGAGGCCTTCCCACGCCCGCGAGAGCAAGCCGCCCCCGGCCTTGACGGGCACCGCGTCGAAGCTCGCCTCGAGCTGGGCGAGCCGCTCGACGTGTTCGGCGGGGAGGCTTGCGGCCGCGGCGTTCTCGACATCGAGGCTCAGCAGGCGGTGCGGACCGGCCTCGGCGGAGAAGGCGAGGAACACGCGGACCGAGCCGTCCGGCGTGACGGCGGGGAGGCCCTCGGCGGGCCCGACCCGGGCCTCAGCGGGGGGGACCGGCCTGAGCGCGCCGGCGGCGATGAACTCCAGTTCTTTCGCGGCCCTGGCTGAGGCAGAAGCACGCTCGGCGAGCAGGCGGTTCGCTTCGGGAAGGACCGATTCCTTCAGACGCTTGGCCGCAGCGGGCTCCTCCCCGGCGCCGCCCTTCGTTCCGATGGCGAGGCGGCCGCCCTGTGCTCCCAATTCGACTTTGGTCCAGTCCTCGCCCGGCGCCTTCTCGCCGACTTTCAGCCCTCCCTTCTCCTCGGGGCCAGCCCAAGCGGTCACCTTCTCCGGAGCAGGCTTTTCCTTGCCCAGCCAGGTGCGCTTCGGCTGGGCCGCGGCGCTCAACGCTTCGGCCTGGCTGATCACCTCGTGGCGCGCGGAGCGGTCGGAGTTGTAGTCCGCCTCGGCGGCGCGCAGGCGGGCCTCCGCGTCGGGCGTGGGCTGATTGCCGAAGAGGCGGTCGGAGAGGCTCGGGCTCTCGCGCACGAGTTGCGGCGCGCCTTCTGCGCCGGTCTTGAGCCGGTAATCAACGGCGGCGACGTCGGTGCCACGGGGCACCTCGGTCGGCTTCGCTCCGCCCACGCGCAAGATTTCGCCTTGCTGGTTCACCCAGACTCGAGCGCGCGCCTGCCCCGTCGTCTGGAACTGTGTCGCCAGTTCGCGGGTCATCTCCGATTGCAGGACCGCCTGGTTGCGCCCGTCGGCCGCCGCGCTTCGGGGCTCGGCGGCCCCGACCCGGGGCTCGGCGCCGGCCGTCGGGGGCCGCGCCCCGCCGCTCTCCGTCGTTCTCCCTATCGCGCCTTCGGCGGGAGAGGGCCGGGCGGAGGGCTCGCTCGCCGGTCTTCCAGCCGCGATCTCACCCGCGCCCGGACTCTCCAGAGTCCCGCTGTGGCCCCCGAAGACCTCGCCGTGCGCGCCTGACGGCGCGGCCGCCGCCTTGACCGGCGCGCGCTCGAACGCAGGAGCGCCTTCTCCTCCTCGGCTTCGCTGGGGCGAGACGGAGGGTTCGGAGGCCCTCAACGGCGCGGATTCGGACGGAGCCTCGACGCGCGGGCCGGGCCGCGGCTCCGCGTCGGGTCCGACGCGCGGCTCGCCCGCCCCGGCTCGGGGCTCGGCGCCGGACAGGCGCTCGGGCGTCGGCCCGCGCTCCACGGACGCCTCCGACGACGGGCCGCGCGCCGGCATCTCATCGAGCCTCGCGCTGCGCTCGACCGCGTTCCCCTCGTTCGCCATCCTCCGGCCGCGCAAGAAATTCTTGCCCATCATGTAGCCGAAGATGCTGTCCACCGCGAACTGGGGAAGCTGCTGCGTCCAGTCTCGGCCTTGCTTGTACATGTCGACCATGCGCAGGCCGTTTGCCCCCCCCCCGGCGGCGAAGAGCCCCGTCTGGCCGAGGTTGTAGACGTCGTTGGCGACTTTGAGGCCGCGCACCAGGGCGCTGGCCCCCTGCAGCGCGGCGCGGGCGGAGAGCAGCTCGGTGACGGCTCCGCCGGCCATCATGAACGGCCCGCCCTTGACCACCTCCTCGAGCACGCTCAGCGCGGTCCCCGCCCGCGCGTAGCCCGCCGCGCTCGCCATCCGGCCCCAGTTGCCGAAACCGATGTTGCCCACGGTGCAGATGCGCTCGTCGTCGTTGACGGGCTTGCCCAGCAGGCTGCTGCGCTCGCCGTTCGTCATCCATTCGCCCGCTCCCGCGGCGTTCAAGGAGTTCTCGCGATAGGTCCGCGCCCAGCCGTCCACGTAGCCGCGCGCCTCGGTGCTCAAGCCTTGCGCGTAGCCTTGGCGCGCCAGCTCATGGATCTGGCGCTCGCGTACGGCGGGGTCCGAGGACAGCGTCCCGAAAGCGCGCAGCCGCTCGCTCAGCGCGTGGGCCTCGGCCACGCCCGCCGTCTCGTTGTCTTTCAGGACGTGCTTGTAGAAGAGCCGCTGAAGCTCGTCGACGCCGCCGACCGCGCCCGTGACGAGCTTGCCCGAAAGGTCCATCGGCCCCTGGAGCAGCACCTGGCTGACCTTGTTGTTGTTGATCGCGTCGAGTGTCGCGCCGACCGCCGTGGGCTGATCCACCGCCTGATCCCACGAGCCGCGCGTCTCGGCCGGGCCGTCCTCCTCGAGCGCGCCGTTCTGGAAGCGGAAGCGCTTTAGCACGAGCGAGATGCGCTTGGAGGACTCGATCATGCCCTGCTTCGTCGGCGATTCGGAGTAGCGGAGCTGCACGACCTCGCCGTTGGAGCCGTACATGGCCTCGTTGCGGAGCACCGTCTGGCGACGGCCCTGTGCGTCGAACACCGTCGTGCCGAGGCGGTTCTCGGCCTCCCACTGCGCGCTCTCCGCTTCGACCCAGCGGCCGTTCTCCTGGCGCAGGACGAGCGGGACCTTGCGCACCAAGGCCACCGGCGGCACCTCGCCTGGGCGGAAATGGCCGCGGTTGTCCTTCTCGAAATAGCCCTCGATCGCCGTGGCGCGGTCGGCGCCCTCTTGGACCCACAGCTCCACCTTCGGCTTGCCGGTCGCGGGCTCCTGCATCAGCGCGACGGTGGCGGCCCCGGTCCCGAGCCGGCCCGAGGAGTGGAGATCGGTCAGATAGGCGGCGAGCATGCGCTCGAGCCCGGCCTCGTCGAGACCCGCGGCTTCCCGGCCGGGCATGTTCCGGGCCAGGGTTCGCGACCAGTCGGGGATGCTCTTCTTGATGTAGGCGCTTCGCTGGTCCTGCCCGCCGAGTTCGGAGGCGGGGGGTATGCGAAGCTGGACGACCGCGCCCTGGCCGTGCCCCACGCCCACGACCGCGACGTCCTGGCCGACGACCCGCGTCCCTTCCGGCAGCCGCACCCGCGACGGCCGGCTCGATTCAACGGGAGCGCCGGGGACCTCCTGGCCGGCCAGCCGGCCGTCCGCGTCGAAGAACTGGCGCAGGACCTCGGCCTTGCCGCCCTCACCCGGGCCGCGCAATTCGCGCAGGCTCTTGTCCAGGCTCGTGAAGACGGAGCTGCCGTCTTGCAGGCGGACCCTGATGCCCGCGAACGGCACCCCCGCCGCGCGCGAGCCGCGCTCGGGCGTGGCGACCTCGGCCGTGACGGAGAGCGCCTGCGGGCTCAGCAGCTCGACCGCGCCGAGGCGTTCGGCCAGCAGGCGGCGGTCCACGAGGTCGACATCGATGGCCGCGCCGCTCGGCACCTCGCCGTTCAAGAGCGCGTTCGCGTTGAAGGCCCGGTCTTCTTCGAGCAGGTCGCGGCAGGCTTTTCGTCCGGCGTGCGCGCGGTAGAACGCGCTCAGCGCGTCCTCGCCCAGCGCCTCTCGATACGCCTTGACCGCCTGCCACATCCGGGCTTCGATGGGCGTCAGCGTCCCCGCCTGCGCGGCCTTGGTCAAGTGGATCAGCGCGGCCTGGTCGAAGGTGCGCCAGCGGGAGAGGAGGCGCGAGTCGCCGCCGAGGATCTTGTGCACCTCGGCCGCCGCTCGCGCCTGGCGCTCGTGTTCGTCCTTGATGAGCGCGGCCTCCTCGCGTCCGGCCGGGTCAGCCGCCGAATGGACCCGTTCGTCGGCCGAGCGGATCCAGCCCTCGAGCCGGCTCTCGAAGGCCGGCTCGCTCGCCGAGGCGTAGATCGGCTCGAGCCTGGCTTCGAGCCCCGCCGCGGCGGGCGAGCTTTCGGAGCGCAGGACGGCGCGCAAGGCCTCCGCTCGCCGCACCAGCCGGCTCCTCGCCTCGACCGCGTAGGCGTTCTGCCGGGCCGCTTGCGAGCCGGCGGCGAGCAGCGTCGCGCCGGCCGCGTCGAGCGAGAAGCGGGGCGGCTGGGCGAGGGTGCCCGGGCTCGCCACGCTCATCGGCGAGGTGCGCGCTTGAACGGGCGTGAACCGCATGATCTTCCGCTGCTGTTCTCCCTCTCCCGTCGTTCGGGAGAGGGTCGGGGTGAG
>JAPLKK010000158.1:0-10844 GCA_026388115.1 Elusimicrobiota bacterium
GGGACCGGCGCGTCATGGGACCCGCCGAAGCGCTTTGTAGTCCGCGGCCCTTACCTTTGTGTCCGCAACCCCATGATCATCAGCGTCTTCATCATCCAATTCTCTGAAGTGATCTTCACCGAATCATGGCCCGTGTTCGGGTGGATGCTGGCCTTCATCACCGCGAACCTCTTCTATATCCCGCTGATCGAGGAGCCGGGGCTGGAAGCGCGGTTTGGAGATGACTACCGTGCCTATTTGCGCAGGGTGCCTAGGTGGCTTAAGTTCCCCTATTGATCGGTTCGGCCTGGCTGCTGGGGAGGGACGCGGTTCAGCGGCGGTCCACAGCGGAGCGGCATCGCCCGCCCCACCCGATCGGCTTGCCGCTCTCGTCAAGGTGCAACTCCTCACCCTTGCGGCAGCAACGGCCTTCGAGTAGTTCGCGGACGGGGCGATCCTCCGCGAGACAGACGTAATCAAGGCCGCCGTTTGGATGGAACTGCACGATGCCCTGGACAGAGTAGCCCTGGACCACCTGGGAGCCGACGAGCTTGCCGTAGGACGGCTTGCCGTCCTCGAAGAAGCCGACCTTCTCGGGGGAGAGCCTGACACCGCCGATCGCGAGCTCCTTCGCGAGGACGCCGGACTCCACCTTGCCGGTAGCGTGAAACATGATCGATGTGTTCGCTCGGTAGCGGGCGCCCTCGATGGTCTGGTCGACGGCAAGCCGCCCTTCCTTGACCTTCTCATTCGGATGGAACCGGACCGATGCGTTCAGGGAACTGAAACGGATCCCCTGGATCGTCATGTCGCGGCCGGAGAGCGAGCGCACCGACTCGACTTTCCCGTTGCGCGAGTCGAAGCGGATCTCAGCTTGCGCGTCGAACGGCATGCCGTGGACGGTCTGGGAGGAAGCGAGGGACGCGACGCTCACGATGCCGGGACCGAAGAAGTCGAGCCTTGTGCCGGCTTGGTAGAGCTGGGCCTGGAAGGTTTCCGGGCCGCCCAGGAAGGCCGTGATGACGCGTTGCTGGTCCGTCAAGACGAGGCGCGTTCCTGCCGGGAACGCCATGCCGTCGAACCGCTGCCGAGTCTCCGCGACCACCACCTCATGAGTCCGGAGTTCGATGCGGGCCGCCTCCCTCGCGGGAGCAAGGGAGGCGAGCCAGAAAAGCGCGGCGGGGACGAGAAGCATCATCCCTTTCTTCGCCCTCATTTGGCGAGAACCTCCGGCCTGTAAAGGATCCGCTGGCAGCTTTCGCAGCAGACGAGCGACTTCATCTTTGTCGCTTCGACGATCACTTGCGGCGCCAGGCGGATCCGGCAGGCGCCGCAGATCGTGCCTTCGATCGGCGCGACCGGGTTGGGCTTACCGCGCGAGCGGATATGGTCGTAGATCTTCATGGCGCCGATCGGAATGATCGCCGCGGCCTGATCGCGGCGGGACTTGGCGGCGTCGAACTCCACCCGGGCCTTGGTCAGGCGCGCCTGGTGACCAGCGATCACGGCTTCGAATCCATCCACTTCGACGGCAATATCGGCCAGCACAGCCTTCTCGTTCTCACGGGCGACGGAGACTTCCTGGGTCAGCTGCTGGAGCTCCTCCTTCTTCTCGAGAACGGCCTGCCGGGCGAAGGCAAGCTCGGTCTCAAGGTCCCTCCTGGACCCCTTTGACTGGGCCGAGATCATCTCCGCTGCGTATCTGCGCGCCCCCTCTTCCTCCTGAGCGAGCTCGAGCTCCTTCTCCTTCCTTCTCGCCTCGAGGCCTGCGACTTGCTGTTGGGCTTCCCGGGCGCGCCCCTTTTCGGCCGAGAGCTGCTTCCTCAGATTGCCGATCATGATAGGGATCTGCCCAAGGACGGGCTGCCTCTTGTCGAGATCGAGGTCCGATTTCTGCAGGTCGATAAGCCGCTTCAGGTGATCCGTGGAGAGTAGCATGGGCTCCGGACTTTAGCCTCTAACCGCCAATCATCCTTATCAGACCCGACCCGGGAAGAGTAACAGCATTCCCCCGGCTTTTCAATCGCCGGTCTCAAGTGAGAAGCTCGGCAGAACCTTCGACGTCAACACGTCGGCCGACGGCTTGGTCGGGTTGGTCCGAAAAACGCATCAGGCGAGAGGCGACGCAGTTCGCTTTGTGAACCGCCCGTACTTTTAGGCCAAGAAGCGAGGCCCCTGGCTTTATGCCAAGGGCCTTGTTCGTCAGAAGGCGAGTTCGGATTCTACACCTGCTTCTAAAATGGCGTGCCCGTCGTTAGCAGCATCAGAACTTGGGCTTTTCCCAACCAGACTGCGTCCTTCGTCCCGGCTGTGGTAAGATAGCCTCTCCTGATAGCGCACGACCGCCCATGGACTGTTTGGAACATCTGCCTTACGCTTTTCGCCGGGGCGACTGGCGGTACTGGCTAGGGCTTGGCTTGGCGGCGGTAGCGGCTTTCGGAGGCTTGGCCCTCTTCATCCTCTTCGGCCCGCCCCGGCTTTTGGCCTACTCCGAATCGCCCGAGTTCTGCGTGAAGTGCCACAATCATGAAGTCGAAGGCGAGGCCTTCAGCCATCATGGAGCGCACCGGCGCGAGCGCTGCATAGACTGCCATCTGCCCAACGACAATGTGGCCGACCATTTCTTCTGGAAAGGCATAGACGGGATGAGCGACGTCGTCGCCTTCTATGCCGGCATGTTCACGGACGAGACCCGCTTGAGCCGGCACGGCCAGCGCGTCCTTCAGGAAAACTGCATCCGCTGCCATGCCGCCACGGTCATGCGCATCGACCCGGCCCGGCCCTGCTGGGAATGCCACCGCCGCGTGACCCACAAAGGGACGGCCATGATCCGCACAAACTGAGGAGAATGTGATGAGAGGATATTTTGCGCTGACTCTGGCCCTGACCGCGACCCTGGGCGCCTGCAATCCGCCTCGAAGTGAGCCGGTGCGTCCGGTCAAGATCGCGGAGGGCGAGGTGGAACCTGCCGAGTGGGGAAAGGCCTATCCTCTACATTACGAGTCGTGGCTGCAGACCAAGCTCGCCACCCCCACGGGCGTCAGCAAGTACAAGCATGGCGGCGACGGCGGCAAGACCGTGGACAAGCTCTCTGAGTACCCCTACCTGGCGCTCCTGTACAAGGGCTGGGGCTTCGGCGTGGAATACAACGAGCCGCGCAGCCATTGGTACATGTTCGGGGATATCCTCGGCGTGGACCCTTCACGCCGCAAGGCTGGCGGGGTCTGCCTGACCTGCAAGACCCCTTACGCGCCGCGTCTGGAGAAGGAGCTCGGAAAGGGTTACTACTCCCAGCCTTTCCAGGATGTGTACGCCAAGATACCGGTCCGGCACAAGGAGTTGGGCGTTGCCTGCATCGACTGTCACACGCATGATGACTTGGCTCTCAAGATATCCCGGGATTTCACCTTGGGCAAGGCCTTGCGTTCCATCGGCACGGACCCGGCCAAGCTCACCCGCCAGGAAATGCGCATTGCCGTCTGCGGCCAATGCCATGTCTCCTATGCCATCCCCAAGGACGCGGACATGCACTCGATCGGCCTCTTCTTCCCTTGGCAGGGCGGCAAGTGGGGGCAGATCGCCATCGAGGATATCATCCCGCACGTACGCGCCACGCCCGAATGGACCCAGGCGGTCACGGGCTTCAAGCTGGGTTTCCTCCGCCATCCGGAATTCGAGCTGTTCACCGACGCCAGCACGCACTTCAAAGCGGGCGCGGCTTGTGCAGACTGCCACATGCCCTACGAGCGCGTAGGCTCCGCCAAGATATCCGACCATCGCATTTTGAGCCCCATGAAGAATGGGTTTAAGGGCTGCATCCAATGCCATGCGGAGGACAAGGAGTGGCTCAGGGAGCGGGTCCTGGCCACGCAGGACCGCACCGCATCGCTGCTCTTGCGTTCCGGTTATGCCACAGCAACCACGGCCAAGCTCTTTGAGAAGGCCAACGCGGCCCGCGCCGCGGGCAAGAGGGTCGATGCCGGTCTTTACGACCAAGCCAAGCGGTTCTACGAGGAGGCGTTCTATCGCGTGACATTCATCGGCGCGGAGAACTCCTTGGGCTTCCACAACCCTACCGAGACTCTGCGCGTGCTGGGAGACGCCGCCGCCTATGCGCTGAAGGCCGATTCGACGCTCGGCTTGAGTTCAAGGACCCCTTCCAGACGCAGTCACAATTCTGAAGCAGGAGGGCGGTCCATGGGCGGTCTTGGCCCCGACATTCGACAAGTTGCATGGTGGCACCGCCGAATACAGCCTGCCGCTTGTTCCCACCAAAGAGAAAGGCCGCCGAGAGAGCGGCGGCCTAGCGGCGAGAGAAGTTCTGTCTATCTACCGCTTTGCGGGAGAGGGAGGACGGCGGGGTCCGTCAGCATTCCGCTAGGGGAGGCGGCGGTACTCGAAGTCCACGGACTTCGCTTCGTGCTCGCATAGGGGCGAGCCGTCCATCAGGAAGCCGCGCACCTCGACCGGACCGTCGATGGGCCGGCCGGCGGCATCCACCGGGAAATAGGCCGCGGCGAAAGCCATGTTGAGGCGGCCGCAGACGAAGCGGCGCTCGGGCGCCTGGAACAGGTCGGCGACGAGGTCCCAGCCGCCGTCTTGGCGTCGCGAACCTCCCGAGATGTGTTTGGCCCCCCACGACGGCGTCCCCTCGATCAGCGCCGCGCCCCGATCGTCGAAAGGCGTCATCGCTCCGGCCGGAAGGCGCGTGCCGACGCGCCGGAGGCAGAACCGCTTGGGCAGCTTCAGCGCGTCGGCGCGCGGGTCGGCCGCTCGCTCGAAGCAGGCGTTGACGTCGCGCAGCGCCGTTTGCGGCAGGGCTTGGCGAGCGGCGGAGTACGCCGCGGCCATGGACGGCCAGGCGGGCTCGCCGGCGGAAGAAGAGACGGGCACCAGCAAGAGCGCGGCAAGCGGGAGGAGAAGATGGGACATCGTCGGATTCTAGCGAGCAGCGTGATAGAAGGTCTCGGGCCCGGCGGCTCAGCGCCGCCTGGGCCCAAAGGGCGAGCTTGTTGAGCCCTGTCAGTTGATCAGTTCGCGCACGGCCGCGCGGAAGACCGTGCTGTGGCGGTCCACGTCGTCGGCCGTCGTATCGGGGCACATGAGCGCCATGTTGTGGAAGGGCGTCAGCAGGACGCCGCGGTTGAGCGCGTAGAGGTGCATGTAGCGCTCGAGCTCGAAGTCGGCCGCGGCGGCCGCCTGGGCGCCGTTCTTCGGCCGCTCGGCCTGGAAAAGGTACTCGGCGCGGCAGCCCAGGCGCGTGACGTGCCAGGGAACGCCGGTGTCCTCGATCGCTCGCGTCACTCCCGCCGTGAAGCGCTGGGCCGTCTCGATCATCCGCTCGAAGGCCGCTTCCGTCAGGACCTTCTCCAGCGTGGCCCGCATCGCGGCTAGAGACAGCGCGTTGCCGGCGAGCGTCCCGCCGATGCCGCCGACATCGCAATCCTCGAGGCGGATGCGTGCGGCGACGCTCTCGGCTACGTCGGCGGTGAAGCCGTAGACCGCCGACGGGATCCCGCTGCCGATGGGCTTCCCGAGGACGAAGAAGTCGGGGTCGAGCCCGGCCGCGCGGGTGTACCCCCCCGGGCCGGCGCAGATGGTATGGGTCTCATCGAGGATGAGCAGCGTCCCGGCTCGGCGCGTGAGCTCGCGCAGCGCCGCGTGGAAGCCGGGCTCGGGATGCACGATGCCGACGTTGGTCAAGGCCGGCTCGGCCAAGACGCAGGCGACGTCGCCCTCGGCCAGCGCCGCCTCGAGCGCCGCCACGTCGTTGAACTCGACGACGCGCGTGGTCACCGACGGATCGACCGGCGGGCCGAGGTTGCCGCGGCGCGGGACGGCGGCGCCGTCTTTGAGCGTGATGAACGCCTCGTCCACCGTCCCGTGGTAGCAGTAGTTGAAGACCAGGATGCGCGGGCGCCGGGTCGCGAGCCGCGCGAGGCGGATCGCGAAGCGGTTGGCGTCGGTCGCCGTCAGCGCGAACTGCCAGAAGGGCAGGCCGAAGCGGCGCTGCAGCTCCTCGCCGACCCAGACCGCGTCCTCGCCCGGAAGCATCGTCGTGATGCCGCGTCCGGCCTGCGCGAGGACGGCCTCCACCGCCGCCTTGGGCGAGTGCCCGGTCATCGCCCCCGTGTCGCCCAGGCAGAAGTCGATGTACTCGCGGCCGTCCACGTCCTTGAACCGGGCCCCGCGCGCTTCGGCCACGAAGACCGGGAAGGCCCCCGGCCACTTGGACATCCAGTTCATCGGCACGCCGCCCAACAGCGACTTGCGCGCCCGCTCGAAGAGAGCGGCGGACTTGGGGTGCTCGCGCGCGAAGGCCGCACGCTGGCGACCTACGGCCTCAACAGCGGGCCGCAAGGCTACCGCCCGCTGCGGGAGTTCCTCAGCGTCAAGCTCAAGCGCGACGCCGGCGTGAACTGCACCGCCGACGACCTTCTCATCGTCTCCGGCTCATTGCAGGCGCTCGACCTCGTCAACGCGGCGCTGCTGACGCGCGGCGACACCGTCATCGTCGAGCAGGACAATTACCAGGGCACGCTGACGCGGCTGCAAAAACTCGGCGTCAGAGCGATCGGCATTCCGCTCGACAAAGGCGGCATGCGCATGGACGTGCTGGATTGGCGACCTTCAGGATGAACTCGTGCGGCAGGTCGTCCGGGACGACCACGCCTCTTATCGGGTTCTCGATCATCCACAAGGACGCCGCCACCACCGAGATCGCGACCTGCATCGTCGTCGCGTTCTGGTGCGGCACCAGCCGGCGCGACTCCTCGATGGAGAGGTCGCTGCCGGTCCACCAGGAGTTGTACGGGTGGCCCATGAGGAGCGCGCCCAGGATGTCGGCGCCGCTGGTGATCTCGTCGTTCAAGATGCGGATGTTCGGCTGGAGCTTATAGTCGTAGCCTCGCATCTCGTTGAGCGAGACGATCGCGCTGTCGGAGGGGCAGTAGGCGTAATGCACGGTCGGCCGGTACACCGCCTTGCCGTTCTTCCGGACGGTGAGATGGTCCGAGATGGTGAACGCCTCGCCGTGGCGGACGACCATGCCGTGGATGCAGTAGTTCGGCACCCAGGAGCAGACCCAAGTGTTCATGCCCATGCGCGCCAGGCAGATCTGGTTCTTGGGTCCTTCCTTATGCTGGTAGGCGTAGGGCGGCAGCTCCTTCTCGTGCGTGCCCCAGCCCATCTCGGCGGTCGTCGTGCCTTCCTCGCGGAAGCCCTCGACGCTCCAGGTGTTGACGAACTCGTCCACCTGCTTCGGTTTGTCGGTGATCTGCGTGTCGCGCTCGGAGCAATGGATGACCTTGACGCCGAGCTCCATCGCGAGGCGGTTGAAAGTCTGGTCCTTGATGAGCTGCTGGATCGTCTCGGCCTTCTTCCCTTTTACCTTCTTGTCGGCCAAGAGCCGCTTGCCGATGTCGATGAGGCCCTGCTTGGTGAAATGGGAGATGAGGCCCGGGTTGGCGCCGTGCTCGAGCACCGCCGTCGAGCCCAGACCCTTCCACTTCGACATCATCCGCCGCACGTTCATGTGCCGCCAGTAGAGCGTGCGCACCGTCGGGTGCTTGTTCACCGCGCCGGCATAGGGGTCCCAGACCTCGGTCGAGGTGTTGATGTAGAGGACGCCGTGGTCGCGGCACCACTGGAGCAGCTCGCAGGCGTCGATGTTCCAGGCTAGGTCGATGAGGAGGTCGCCCTCGGACAGGTGCTTCCCGAGCAGCCGGCCCATGTTCGCCTTCGTGACGCGGTCGCGCACCCAGCGCACGCCCTTCTTGATGTGCGGCGCCAGGATCTTGCGGCGGTCCTCGAAGTCCATCACCGTGATCTGCTTCGGTTTGATCTTCGATTCCTTGAGCAGGATGGGCAGGGCGCACTGCGCCACGGCGCCGTAGCCGACGAAAAGGACACGATTGTTGAATGGTCTCATGGTGTAAGCCTCGCGCGGCGATTATAGCATCATGCTATGATGTCACGCCCGCGACATGGAGAAAGCGTCGAGTGAGAATGCGCCCCCCGAGCTCGCTCAGCTCAAGCGCGTGCTGGGCCGCTGGGACCTCGTCGCCTTCTTCGTCGTCGCCGTCTTCAACCTGAACGTCGTCCCCAGCATCGCCGCCAACGGCGGCAGCACCATCTGGCTGTGGCTCGTCTCGATGGTGCTCTTCCTGATCCCGCAGGCCATCGCGGTCATCGAGCTGTCCCACCACTATCCCGGCGAGGGCGGCGTCTATCTTTGGACAAAGAAGTACTTCGGCGACTTTCACGGGTTCCTCTCCGGCTGGTGCTACTGGACCAACAACATGCTCTACGTCCCGACGATCATGCTGTACTTCGTCGGCGTCTCCGTCTTCGTCCTCGGGCCGGGACACCAGCACCTGGCCGACAACAAGGCCTTCGCGGTGACGGTCTCCTTGCTCCTGCTCGCGATCCTCGTCGCCGTCAACATCGTCGGCACCGTCTTGGGCAAATGGCTCAGCAACATCAGCGGCGTCGTCACCGCCGTCGCGACGGTCACGCTGGTCTCGCTCGGCGCGGTTGTATGCCTCCGTCACGGCACCGCGCTCACCGCTGCCGATTTCCGCATCCCATCCGACATCCGCTCGCCGCTGAACTCGTTCGGGGTCATCTGCTACGGCCTGGTCGGGCTGGAGCTTGCTTCCATCATGGGCGATGAGATCCGCGAGCCGCGGCGCGTCCTGCCTTTCGCCGTCACGCTCGGCGGAGTCGTCGCGGGCTTGCTCTACATCGTCTCGACGCTGACGATGCTGGCTGCCGTCGACAAGAAGGACATCAACGTCATCCAAGGCGTCGTGCAGGCGGTAGGCTTGATGTCGAACCGCGTCGGCATCGGCTGGCTCGCCACGCCTTTCGCCTTGATGCTGAGCATCTCGATCGCGGGCATCGGGTCCGTCTGGCTCGCCGGTTCGGCGCGCATCCCCTTCGTCGCGGGCCTCGACGCCTATCTGCCGGCATGGCTGGGCAAGGTCCACCCGCGCTGGCACACGCCGGCGCCGGCGATCCTGGTCCACGGGGCGATCTCGGCGGTGCTCATCCTGATCAATTCCTTCGGCGCTGGCGGCGTGCAGGAGATGTTCCAGAAGCTGCTGGCGCTCTCGGTCGTGCTGAACCTGATCCCCTTCCTTTACATCTTCGGCGCCGTGCTGAAGGTCGCGCGCAGACCTGAAGACGGGAACGGCATCTATTCGAGGGCCGTTCTGCTCGCCGCCGGAACGGCGGGCTTCGTCACCACGGCGGTCGGCATCGCGATGGTGTTCTTCCCGGCGAAGCAGATCGAGTCGTTCTGGCTCTACGAGGCCTGGATGTTTGGCGGCACAGCGTTCTTCGTCGGCCTCGCCGCCTTCTTCTTCTACCGGCGTGTCTCCCTCTCCCCGATTCCGGGGAGAGTGCAGGGGTGAGGGCAAGACATCCGATCGCCGTTCTCTCTAAAAGCCGCGTGCTCTGATCATGCCAACGATGCCGACCCCGACCCAGAAGACGTTCAGAAGCGTGTAAGCCTTGTCCTTGCGGAGGATCGCGCACCAGGAAAGCGCCACGGCGTCGGCCGTGTTAAGGGCCCACACGAAAAGGAACGGGCTCTTGGGCCCGAGCCAGCTTACCAGCGAGAAGCTGAAGATCCGCATCATGACCGCGACCAGCTCGATCGTCGTGCGATGGCGTGTGATGACCCTGTTCAGTTGTTCAATCATGGTTGCGGCTCCTTTCGAGATGCCCGGCTGCCATCCGCCGGCGCCGGGGACCGGGCCCGAAAAAAGGTCCCCGCTTTCCGCGCGGAAAGCGGGGACCTCTTGAGGGTCACTGAGGCCCGGCCTACGCCATCAAGCTGACGAGGATCGCCTTCTGGGCGTGCAGGCGGTTCTCCGCCTCGTCGAAGATGACCGAGTTGGCGCTGTCGGCGACCTCGTTGGTCACTTCTTCGCCTCTGTGCGCCGGCAGGCAGTGCATAAACAACGTGTCTTTCTTGCCGGTCATGCCCATGAGCTTCGAGTTGATCTGGTAGTCCTGGAAGATCTTCACGCGCTCGTCGTGCTCCTTCTCCTGGCCCATGCTGGCCCAGACGTCGGTGTAGATGCAGTCGGCGCCTTTCACGGCCTCGATGCCGTTGGAGACGGTGATCTTCGCGCCGGTCTCCTTGGCCTGCTCCGAGGAGAGGTCGGTGACCTCCTGCTTGGGCTCGTAGCCCTTGGGGCAGACGATGACGACATTCACGCCCAGCTTCGCGCCGCCGAACATCAGCGAGTGCGCGACGTTGTTTCCGTCGCCCACGTAGGCGAGCGTCAGGCCTTCCAGCTTCCCTTTGTGCTCGAAGAGCGTCTGGTAGTCCGCCACGGCCTGGCAGGGATGGGAGAAGTCGGACAGGCCGTTGATGACCGGCACGGTCGCGTATTTGGCGAGCCCGAGGATGTCGGAGTGGGCATACACGCGCGCCATGATGCCGTCCACGTAGCGGGACAGCACCTGCGCGGTGTCCGCGATCGTCTCGCCTCTTCCGAGCTGCAGCTCATTCCCTGATAGATACAGGCCCGAGCCTCCCAATTGCCGCATCGCGATCTCGAAGGAGACTCTCGTCCTCGTTGAGGACTTCTGGAAGATCATCGCCAGGTTCTTGCCGGCGAGCTGGTTGTGGACCTTGCCCGCCTTGCGCTCCTTCTTGAGCTTGATCGCAAGGTCGATCCAGCCCTTCAATTCCTGGGTGGACACGTCGGAGAGGCTGCACAGGTCCTTGCGCTTGAGGTGGTGGTGTCCGCCGCAGGCGCACGTCGTTCCCTTCGTCAGTTCTTTGGTCTTCATCAAAATATCCCTATTTCAAAACCTTCTTGATGCGCGAGAAGGCCCAGTCGATCTCC
>JAPLKK010000158.1:10859-19364 GCA_026388115.1 Elusimicrobiota bacterium
GCCGGATGACGTGCTCGTGCGTCTCCTTGCAGAGGACGGCCTTGCTCATCAGCGCCTCGCAGAAGCGCCGGGCGCCGCCGGCAGAGGTATGCAGCTCGATGCCGATGAGTAGGCCCCTGCCGCGGATCTCCTTGATGTAGCCGCTCTTGAGGGAGCGCAGCTTGCCCATGAGGTACTCGCCCATCTGTTGGGAGCGCTCGACGAGCTTTTCGTCGATCAGCACCTTCATCGCCGCCCGCGCGACCGCGCAGGCCAAGGGATTGCCGCCGAAGGTCGAGCCGTGGTCGCCCGGCTTGAAGACGCCGAGGACGTCGCGGCCGGCGCAGACGACGGAGATGGGCATGACCCCCCCTCCCAGCGCCTTGCCCAGGACGAGCACGTCGGGCCGGATGCCCTCGTGCTCGAAGGCGAACATCTTGCCGGTGCGGCCCATGCCGGTCTGGATCTCATCGAGCATCATGAGGATGCCGGCGTTGGTGCAGATCTCGCGCGCTTTCTGCAGATAGCCCGGCGGCGGCACGAGGATGCCGGCCTCCGCCTGGATGGGCTCGACCAGGAAGGCCACGGTCTTGGGCGTGATGGCGGCCTTCAACGCCTCGGCGTCGCCGAAGGGCACCACTTTGAAGCCGGGCGTCAGCGGGCCGAAGTCGCGGCGGTACTGCTCGTCGGTGGAGAAGCTGATGATCGTCACCGTGCGGCCGTGGAAGTTGTTGGCTGCGACGATGATCTCGGCCTCCTCCTGTCCCAGGCCCTTCTTGAGCACGCCCCACTTGCGCGCGGTCTTGACCGCCGTCTCGATCGCCTCGGCGCCCGAGTTCATCGGCAGGGCCATCTCGAAGCCGGTCAGCGCGGCCAGCTCCTGCAGGAACGGGCCCATCTGGTCGTTGTGGAACGCCCGCGAGGTCAGCGTGACCTTCTTGGCCTGGTCGATGAGCGCTTTGATGATCACCGGGTGGCGGTGGCCATGGTTGAGCGCCGAATACGAGCTCAGCATGTCCATGAACTTCCCGCCGTCGGGATCCTTGACCCACACGCCCTTCGCCTCGGAGATCACGATCGGCAGCGGGTGGTAATTGTTGGCGCTGTGCTTCTCGGCCAGCTCGATGAGCTCCTGCGCGCGCGTCTTGGTCACGTTCGGATTGGGGACTTCCATAGTGGTCGTCATGACTTCTCCTCGGCGCCCTAGCGCGCCACCGCCTCTTCGACGGCCTTTTGCAGGCTGTCGTTCGATTCCTTGAGCTCGTAGGTCACCCGGAACGCCGGCTTGTTCATCTTAAGGAGGCGGGTGAGGTCGATCGGGGTGCCGACGAGCACCACGTCGCACGGCGTCGCGTTGATCGTCCCCTCGAGGTCGGCGATCTGCTTCTTGCCATAGCCCATCGCGGGGAGGATGTCGGTGATGTGGCGGTAGGTCTCGAAGGTCGTCTTGATCGTCCCGACCGCGTACGGCCGCGGGTCGACGATCTCGCTCGCCCCGGCCTGCCGCGCGGCCACATGGCCCGCGCCGTAGCGCATTTCGCCGTGGGTCAGCGTCGGGCCGTCCTCGATGACGAGCACGCGCTTGCCCTTGACCTTGCCCGGATCGGACACGGTGACCGGGGAATCGGCCCGGATGACGATCGCCTTCGGGTTGACCGAGCGGATGTTGGTCTCGACCGAGGCCACGGCGTCGGGGTTGGCGGTGTTGACCTTGTTGATGATGACGACGTCCGCCATGCGCAGGTTCGCCTCTCCCGGGTAATAGGTCAGCTCGTGGCCCGGCCGGTGCGGGTCGGTCACGACGATGGAGAGCGTCGGCCGGTAGAAGGAGAAGTCGTTGTTGCCGCCGTCCCACAGGACGACGTCGGCTTCCTTCTCGGCCGCGCGCAGGATCTTCTCGTAATCCACGCCCGCGAAGACGAGGTTGCCCGCGATGATATGCGGTTCGTACTCCTCGCGTTCCTCAATAGTGCACTTGTGCAGGTCCAGGTCCTTGAGCGAGGCGAAGCGCTGGCAGACCTGCTTGGTCAGGTCGCCGTAGGGCATCGGATGGCGGACCACCGCGACGGTCTTGCCCATCGCGTGCAGGATCTGCGCGACCCTGCGCGTCGTCTGGCTCTTGCCGCAGCCCGTGCGGACCGCGCAGACGGAGATGATGGGCTTCTTCGACTCCAGCATGGTCGTGTTCGGCCCCATGAGGCGGAAGTCGGCGCCGGCGGCCAGGACGATGGACGACTTGTGCATGACGTCGTTGTAGGCCAGGTCGGAGTAGGCGAGGATCACCTCGTCGACCTTATGCTCGCGGATAAGGTCGGCGACGCGGCTCTCGACCTCGATCGGGATGCCCTTGGGGTAATGCGGGCCGGCCAGCTCCTTCGGGTAGACGCGGCCCGCGATGTCCGGGATCTGCGCGGCGGTGAAAGCGACGACGTGGACGTCGGAGCGGCCGCGGAAATGCACGTTGAAGTTGTGGAAATCGCGTCCGGCGGCTCCCATGATGATGACCTTCTTGGTATGGGTGGGCATTCGAGTATCCTTTAAGCGAATTGTTGAAGCCTGATGAGTTAATGCAACGTTTCGAGCATCTAGGCTAGCAAGCTTCGGCGACGGGCATCAACACCCTCCTCGCTCCGTTGCGCCGGGTCGCGGCCGAGAATAGGGGATTCCCGGCTTTGACAGCAGGGGGGCCTTTTGTTATAGTCCCCGCGACCTCCATGGCTCCACCGTTGTTCAAGCGGCGGGAGAAGAAGGACCCACCAGCGGCAGTTCCCCAGAATTCCGGCAAGGCAAGCACGGCAGGACCAGTGTTGCCCGTCGCCAAAGCGGCCTCGATAGCCGACTTGCTGACGGAGGACCTGATCCTTTACCTTCCCGGAGCGAAGGACAAGAACCAGGTGATCGACAAGCTCGTCAACAAGCTGGCCAAGGTGCGGGACCTGGGCGATCCGGCGCCGCTGTTGCGCGAGGTCCTTAGGCGCGAGCAAGGCATCAGCACGACGCTCGACACGGGGCTCTCGCTGCCCCACGCCCGCGTGGAAGTGCCGGACATCGCGACCATCCTGGGGCTGATTCCGCTAGGTCTTCCCGATTCCAAGCAGCCGGAGATGACCATCCGGGCGATGTTCCTGTTTGTATCGCCCAGCCGCCAGGAAGCGTTTACCCGGCATTTGCACCTCTTGCGCAGCGTGGCCTCCCTCTTTCAGCCCGCCTTCATCGAGCAGCTCCTCGCCGCGGGCTCGCCGGCCAAGGCACTGGAGCTGATCCGCAAGCAGGAAAAGTGACCGGTGTCAGACGTCAACTTATAGAACTTCTGCACGGACTTCCGCGCAGCAGAAGTTTTATAAGTTGACGTCTGACACCGATATGAGTCCACCTCCCCCTGGCCCTGCCGCGAAGGGGTCCCGCGTCACTGAGGTCGTGGTCCTCACCACCGCGATGCTCACGTTCATCTCCTGCTGGCGGGCGGGCGCGGTCGTCCTCAACGACCTGGCCTCCACGGCCTTCTACGTCAGCGGCATCGCCGAGCAGGCGATCGGGAAGTCGGCGCCCTGGTTCATCCTTGCGGTCATGGCGTTCTCCGCGTGCATGCTGGCGGTCTACGTCGAGGGGTCGAGCATGTTCGTGCGCGGCGGGGTCTACACCGTCGTCAAGAACGCGATGGGCAGCACCCTCGCCAAGGCGTCCGTCTCGGCCCTGATGTTCGACTATATCCTCACCGGCCCGGTCAGTTCCGTCTCGGCCGGGCAGTACGTCGCGGGCTTGCTCAACCAGTCCTTTCCCGTCCTGCGCATCGGCTGGCACATCAACCCGGACCACTTCTCGGTTCTGTTCGCCTTGGCGGTGACGGCGTATTTCTGGCGCATGAACATCGAGGGGATCGAGGAATCAAGCGAGAAATCCATGCGCATCGTTCAGCTGACCGGCGTCATGGGCGCGGTGCTCTTGGCCTGGGCGGGCTACACCGCCTTCACGCGGGGCGTGCGGTGGCCGCCGTTCTCGCTGTCGTTCGGCCGGGAAGCGCTCGGCTGGCTCGATGGCTTCGACTGGGTCAAGTCGTGCACCGTCGCGGCCATCCTCGTGGGGCTGGGCCATTCATTCCTTGGGATGAGCGGCTTAGAGACCTTGGCCCAGGTTTATCGGGAGATGGAGGCGCCCAAGCTCAAGAACCTCAAACGCGCCGCGGTCTTCGTCTTTCTGTTCGCCTTCGTGCTGACCACGGTCACTTCCTTCTTATCCGTCATGATTATCCCGGACCAGGTCCGCGTCCATTACCTCGACAACCTGCTTGGCGGGCTCGCCATGTCGGTGGCGGGGCCATACCGCGTCCGCCTCGTCCTCCAGGCCTTCGTTGTGGTCGTCGGGGCCATGATTCTCTCGGGGGCGGTGAATACCTCCATCATCGGGGCGAACGGCGTGCTCAACCGCCTGGCCGAGGACGGAATCATGGCCGATTGGTTCCGCTGGCTGCATCCCGTTTATGGGACGACGCATCGCGTCATCCACCTTGTCGTCGGTCTGCAGGTGGTCACGATCCTCCTTTGCCGGGGCGACGTGTATCTTCTGGGCGAGGCCTACGCCTTCGGCATGCTCTGGAGCTTCGTCTTCCTCACCGCCTCTCTCGTCGTGCTGCGGTTCAAGGATCGCACGCCGCGCGAGTGGATGGTCCCCCTCAACGTGCGCTGGCGCCAGTTGGAGTTCCCCCTGGGCATCTCGCTCATCTTCCTGGTCTTGCTGACGGTCGCGATCACCAACCTGCTCACGAAGAAGGTCGCCACGGTCTCGGGCGTCGTTTTCACGATCGTGTTCTATCTGATCTTTCGTTTCTCGGAGAGCTTCAACCGGCGTCGCGAGACCTCGAATCAGGCGCAGCGCGAGAAGCTCAACCTCAGGCTGAGCCCGGACCTGAGCGCCGTCTTGCCCGCGATCAAGCAACCCAACCGCACGCTGATCGCGCTGCGCGACGCCAATGACCTCTACACGCTCCAGCGCGCGATCCAAGACATGAGCCCCAAGACGGACTTGATCGTCTTCCACTCCAAGCGCATGTCGGGCTTGCGCTTCGGCGGCACTATCTCGAGCTTGGGTCCGGACCAGGAAGGGCTTTTCAGCAGCGTCATCCGCATCGCGGAAAAGGCGGGAAAAACGGTGGTGCCCATGATGGTCGTATCGAACGACTCCTCCTATGCCATCGCCCAGACGGCGCTGGCCGTGGGCGCTACGGAGGTCGTCTTGGGCGTCTCGCGCCAGGGGACCGAGGCGCAGGTGGAGCGGCTGGCCATGCTTTGGGGCGCGCTCGGGACTGGCTCCACCGCTTCGGTCAAGGTCACGTTCTACCGCCTGAGCGGGTACAAGATGCAGATCGAGATATGACATGGCTATCCTGAGGATCACGAAGCACGGCGAGCCGGTTCTCAAGAAGCCGAGCCCCTCGGTCGATTATGAGGCGATCGCGAAGGACCTTCCGAGGCTGCTGAAGGACATGTGGGCGACGATGCACGCGGCGCGCGGCGTGGGACTGGCCGCTCCGCAGATCGGACTGAACCTGCGCATCGCGGTCATCGACGTCAAGCCCGAGGGCCAGCCTCAACCGATGGTGCTCATCAATCCGGTCATCCTCTCCAAGGAAGGGGTCCAGGAGGAGGAAGAGGGCTGCCTCTCCATCCCGGGGCTTTACAGCAAGCTCCGCCGCGCCGCGCGCGTGCGGATCGAGGCTCTTGACGAGAAAGGCAATCGCTATGAGGCGGAGGGCGAGGGGCTCTTGGCGCGCGCCTTCCAGCATGAGACCGACCACCTCGACGGCAAGCTCTTCATCGACCACCTGGGCCTCGCCCAGCGGCTGAAGGTGGCCGGCATCCTCAAGGACCTCAAGAAGACTTGGGACTGATGTTGTGAAGCGCTGGCTGCTGGCGGTTGCGGGGGTTCTCCTTCTCACGGGACGCCCGGCGGCTGCGGCGCCGCTGGACGAGGCGTTCGCGGCTTACCAGGCGGGAGCCTACGGCAAGGCGGCGGCGCTGTTCCGCGCCGCCGCGGAGCGGGGCAACCAGGTCGCTCAGTACAATCTGGCTCTCCTATACCAGGCCGGCGAAGGAGTGGCTCGCGACGACGCTGAGGCGGTGGTCTGGTTCCGGAAGGCCGCGGAGCAGGGCGACGCCAAGGCGCAGAACGAGCTCGGCGTCGTGTTGGTGTCCGGCCGCGGGACTCCGCGGGACCCGGTCGAGGCGAGCCGCTGGTTCGAGAAGGCGGCGGCTCAGGGCAACGGCGACGCGCAGTTCAACCTTGACGCCTTGCGCCGCTCTTCCCGGACGCAGGCGCAGGCTCCCGGCCGTTCGTGGCCCTTGTCTCTTCCCCAATCCTTAGGCCTGCTCGCGGCCGCTCTGATCGTGGGCTGGATGCTTCTTCCCTTGCGGACGGAGGGCTCCGCCGCGCCCGCGGGCGCCGCCGCGTCCGGGGCGCCCACGCAGGGCGCGACGGGGGGCACCCTGCTCGCCGGCAAGTACGAGCTCCGCGGCCGCATCGGCGAAGGCGGCATGGGCATCGTGTTCGGGGGTCACGACCGGGCCCTCGACCGGCGCGTGGCGGTGAAGATGCTGCGCTCCGAGTTCAAGGCTCAGGGACAAGCGCGCGACGATTTCCTCCGTGAAGCCAGGGTGGTCTCGCAGCTCACGCATCCGTTCGTGATCGCCATCCACGAGATCGTGGAAGAGCGGGACGAGATCTATCTGGTCTTCGAGTACGTGGACGGCGAGTCGCTCTCGGCCGCGCTCAAGCGGCGCGGCCGCCCGCGCACAGCTGCAAGATCCTGCACCGGGACCTCAAGCCCTCCAACATCATGATCGACCGCCGCGGCTTCGCGAAGGTCATGGACTTCGGCGTGGCCCGGCTCGCCAAGGAGACCATCTCGAAGCAGACGGGGCTCGACGGCTCGGGGACGCCGGCCTACATGGCGCCGGAGCAGCACTTGGGCGAGGCGCGCCGCGCCTCGGACGTCTTTTCTCTCGGCGTCTGCCTCTACGAGATGCTGACCGGCGAGCTGCCTTTCAAGGGTCCCGATTACCTGGCGCAGAAGGAGCGGGGCAAGTACGCCCCCGCCGCCATGATCGTCGCCGGCCTTCCGAAGGGAGTGGACGACATGCTCGCCCGTGCGCTCGCGGGGGAGCGGGCCGCGCGGTTCCCGGACCCTCTGGCGCTGCTGGACGCCCTGAAAGCCCTGAAGGCCTGAGCTCCCCGGTTGACCAAGGGGCCCGTCCTCATTTGTTAAGCGATTGTAAAATCTTGTCCGCGGCCGATTGACAAGAGGGCCTCCTGGGCGCAATACTAGGTCCTATCAGGACAACGATGAGCTGCCACGCTCATCGCCGAGGGACGCCCCGCTTCTTGCTCGCGGCGGCGCTTTTCTGTTCCGCTTCAACAGCCGGCGCTTACTGCCATAGCCGTACCTGGTACTACGGTCAGCCGGCGATCCCCGCGGTCTACACTTCCTGCTGCGGCGAGTCGGACATCGATCACGCCCGCGGCCAGCACTGCCAGCCCCCCGACCTTACGCCGGCGCAGATGAGCACGATCGACGAGATCAAGAACCTCTACGACGCCCACCAAGAGGCCAAGTCGGACCTCGGCAAATGGACGGGCTCGAAGGTCTCTCTCGACGGGCAGACCTCGCAGATGGTCCGGTCGGCGCAAGACCATCTGGCGGCCGCGGAACAGCTCGTCAACGCCCAGCAAAACTGGATGAACGACGGCATCCGGACGCAGGCCGACGCGATCAAGAGGGAATACGCGAAGGCGGACCAGTTCATGAATGCCGCCGTGCCCGGCTTGACCAAGGCCACGAGCAAGGACGACGCGGCGGCCATGAAGAAGGCGGACCAGGAGCGCGCGGTGGTCGAAGTGAAGCGCAAGAGGCTCGAAGCCGAAGGGATCGCTCTCGCCCCCGTGCCCGAGGTCCGGCGGATCGACATGGGGCAGGACTTCGCGCAGCGCAGCGCGCGCGGCGTGGAGAAGCTGTCCACCCAAGGCGAAAACCTCAAGGCGCTCGCCGAGAACGTGACGCATGGCAGCGCTCCGACGGAGCCGCCCGCGTACCACGGCGTGAACCCTTCGATGCAGGTGGATGCCTCGGTCTTGATGGACCGGCCGGTGCCGGCCATCGGCGCCGCCGTCCGGGACACCCGCGCCATCGGCTCGGGAGAGCCGATCGAGACCCCCCAGCAGCAAGGCACGCCTGACCAAGCCGGCGCGCCGACGCCGACAGCGAAGGCGCGGGCGGAGAAGCTCACCCTCGACGCTTGGGACCTGGTCACGGCCGGGGAGTACGCGAAGGCGGAGGAAGCGGCGAAGAAGGCGCTCGAGCTCGATCCCAAGAATGCCGCGGCCCTCGAGGTGCTGGCCCTGGCCCAGCTCAAGCAGGGCAAGTACGCGGAGGCCCTCCGCAGCGCTTCGGCCGCCATCGAGCTCGATCCCAAGCGGGCCGACCTCTGGGCCTTCCGCGCATACGCGAAGGAGATGCTCGGCGACCGGCTGGGCGCC
>JAPLKK010000253.1:0-6707 GCA_026388115.1 Elusimicrobiota bacterium
GCTCACGCAGGTGCTGGGCGTGAAGGTGGAATGGCCGGAGGCCAAGGCGCCGGCGAAAGCCGAGCCGCCCGCGGCGGCCGCGGCGCTCCCGACGCCCGCGCCCCAAGCGCCGCCCGCGGCGCCCCCCGCGGACGCTCCCCGCGCGGCGCCGCCGCGCGACAAGACAAGGCCTCCGGTCATCCGCAGCGAGGAGCCCAAAGTCCAGCTGCCGACGCCTCCGATGCTGCCGCCGCTGCCTCGCTTTGCCGGGGGGTTCTCTCCCGCCGAGAAGCCGCCGGGTCCCGGGTTTGGGCCGCCGGGCTTCGGGCGCATCGAGCTCCCGCCGCTTCCGCCTCTGCCGGGCCGGCCCGCGGCGGCTCCTCCTCCCGCCGCGGCGCCCCCGCCGCCGGTCGCGCCGAACCCGGCGCCGGTCGTCCCGAACCCTCCCGCGCCGGCGGAGGCGCGACCCGGTGCGGCCGAGCCCCGGGTCGGGGCGGCCGAGCCTCCGTCCGGCGCCCTGAAGAACGAGCCGGGCGGGGGAGGCTTCCATGAGTTCGACGTCCGCGTGACCTACGCGGACACCGACAAGATGGGGATCATCTACTACGCCAATTATTTCCGTTACTTCGAGCTGGGGCGAACCGAGCTGCTGCGCTCGCTGGGCGTGCGGTACCGCGATCTCGAGCTCGAGCGCAAGCTGTATCTGCCGATCGTCGAGACGCACTGCCAGTACATCGGCGCCAGCCGCTACGACGACCTGCTGATCGTGCGCACCTGGCTCGCGTGGATGGGCCCGGCGAGCGTCTGCTTCCAGTACGAGATCTACGACCGCGAGGGCGCCGACCGCCTGGTCGCGCGCGGCTTTTCGCGGCATGCGGTGGTCAACGAGCGATGGAAGCCCACGAAGATCCCGCGCGACCTGCGGTCCCTGCTGATCCCCTACCTCAGAGAGGATAAGGGATCGTAAAGCCGACCAGCCCGACGACGAGCCAGAACAGCACGGCCACCACGAGCAGCGTCGCGGCCGAAGCCGCCCCCGCGACGAGGGCGTTGGAGGGGAACGGCATGTAGTCGCGCAGGTAGGAGATGAACCCCGCGTAGATGAGCGCGGGCGAAGGAAGCAGGACGATGAAGAACGTGTAGGCGAGCCACGCGTTCGTGTGGTGGATGAGCACGCGCGACAGATGCCACATCGCGAGAGCGTGCGCCCCGAACGGCCACGCCGCTCCAAGAAGCACCAAGACCGCTGCTGTCAGTTTTTTCATGTGTAGGGGATCCGCGCCTGCGGCGCCGCGTAAAGCCGGTCGGACGCGCCGCTCAAGTACCAATCCCACACCAGCGTGCCCAGCACCTTGAGCACGCAGGCGGCGGGGACGGCGAAGAGGAGCCCGGCGAAGCCGAACGTCTCGGCGCCGATCATGAGCGCCAACAGATACGCGAGAGGGTGCAGGTGCACGGAATGCCGGCTGATCACCGGCTGCAGGAACAGGTCGTCGGCGAGGCGGATGCCGGCGAAGAGCGCCGCGACCTTCAGCCCGGCCGCGATCGACTTGTACTGGAAGCCCGCCACGAGGCCGCCCACCGTCATGCCGAGCGCCGGGCCGGCATAAGGCACGAAGCTGACGAGACCCGACAGGGTCGCGATCGCCAGCGCGTAGTCCACTCCGAGCAGCGTCAGGCCCGCGAAGGCCACGCTCGCGATCGCGAGGCCCTCGATGACGATGCCGCGCAGGTAGTTGCCGAGCGACTCGTCGATCTCGCAGACGAGGTGGAGCGCCTGCTCGACGTAGCGGCTCGGGCAGGCCTGTATCGCCCGCTGGATCAGGCGCGAGGTGTCCATCAGGATATAGAAGGTGATGAACGGCACGAGGAAGAGCAGCGAAAGCAGCGGCACCAAGCTGAGGAGGTAGCCCGGGAGGTGCTGAAGGTGGCCCATCAGAGGCTCGTACATCCGCAGGCTGTAGCCCTCGACGAGGGAGCGGCCGTACGGCAGGCGGTGGGCCACTTGCGACTGGATGTGGACCAGGTGATCCTGGGCCAGCCAGCTCGGAGGCGATGGCCGGGAGGACCGAGTTCGCGGCCAGCGATATCGCCGAGGCGATGACGGTGTAGAGCGCGAGCACCCCGTGGTCGCGCCGCAGCCCCCGCGTCTCGAAGAGGGCGATGAGGGGGTTGGCGAGATAGGCGAGCGCGAAGCTCAGGAGGAACGGGACGAGGGCGGCGCGGACCTCATAGGCCAGATACAGCAGGACGCCGGCGCCGATGGCGATCCACGCCAAGCGGGGGGAAGGGCCGGAATCCGCCATCACGCGGGCGCGACCGGCTGGGGCTGAAGGCCGGGCTCCGCCACTAGGCTTTGGGAGGTGAGCCTCAGGCGCGCGGACAACAGGCGCGCCAGGTGCCGCAGGATTGTCACGCCGATGCGCGGTTGATGCTGGAGCAGGGCCTCGAGCTTCGTGCGGTACAGCAGGTGCAGCGTCGTCTTCTCGGTCGCCACGGCCGTCGCCGAGCGCGGCAGCTCCTCGAGCAGCGCCATCTCGCCGAAGAAATCGCCGGGGCCCAGCAGGACCAGGCGCTGGGGCCGGCCTTGCGGGTCGCGCTTGGTCAGCTCGACGCACCCCGTCTCGACGAGGAAGAGCGCGCGGCCGATGTCGCCTTCGACGAAGACGGTCTCGCCCTCCTGGTAGGTCCGGGTGTGCAGGGCCTGCAGGACGTGGCCGACATCGCGGCCAGCAAGATCCTGGAAGAGCGGAAGGCTCTTCAGGAATGCTTTCTTCTTGGCGAAGGCCGGATCGGCGAAGAAGCGGCGAAGCAGCTTAAGCAAAAGCTAGACGGCGCCGTCAGCTCGCGGATTCGCGGAAGGCTTTCTTGCCCGCCTCGAACGCCGCGGAGATCTGGTCCTTCTTCTGGCCCACCACCTCGCGCCCGTGCTCGATGAACTCGCGCGTCTTGCCGCGGTTCTTCTCGAGCCAGTCGCTGATCTTCTCGCGCGTCTCCTCGCCGGAGCAAGGGGCCAGCAGCAGGCCCGCGGCCACGCCGACGACGCCTCCCAGCAGGAACGCCACGATCGCATCGCCCGGATTGTGTTCAGCCATTGATGTCGCTCCCTGATTCATCGCGGCCGTCTTTCCCGCAGGCCGCCTCGGCGGTCGCCGCTTGACGGCGCGACCGGAGAGTATAATAGGTGGTTGCCGCGCCCAGCGCAAGGCCCAGGCCCTTGACCCAGGGCGAGCGGAAGATGCCGGCGAGGTTGCCCGCCGCGGAGGCCACGTCGCGCAACCGGTCGAGGTCGTCTCCCACCTCGTACACCTTGACCTCGAGCGCCTGGGCCGTGCGCCGCACCTGGACGGCGGCGAGGACGACGAAGATCGCGCCGCCCCACAAGGCGATCGTGATCAAAATAAGGCAGCAAGCGATGACGAGTTCCATCGGCCGATGGTAACACTAAGCCGTCGGAGGTGTCAAACTGGGGGCAATGGAGGTATCAAACCGGCATCAATGCGGGCCGTTTTCTTGCGAGCCCCCTTGACGAATCCAGGGCCGGGGGATACCCTATCGCACACGCAGCGCCGAGCATCGGGCGTACGCCCATTCGCGCCGGCGGGGGTCACTTTATGAGACGCCACGGATGGGAGTCCCGGCGGCAGAAGGGCGAGGAAGAGACCGCGGAGCAAGGCGGCGAGGTTGCCGCGCCAGGCCGCGTCCCGAACACGCTCCAGCCCGCGACGCAGAACCAGTTCCCCGTGGCCGCGGACGTGCCCCAGGCGGAGATCCCCGAGCTGCAGAAGAAGGAGAAGGACAAGAAGGGCGGCGGCTTCTCCTGGGAGACCGCTTCGCCGACGGGAGGCGGGGCGCTTGCGCGCGCCGCCACGGGTCCGGGCTGGACGTCGCCTTTCGGCCTCGGCCGCTTGGCCGCCTCGATCGCCCAGCGCCTGGGGGCCCAGAGTTTCCTTGGAACCCTGCTGCTGTCGAAGGCGGGCGGCTGGCTCCTGCTGGGCGCGATCGTCGGCGGAGGCATCGGCCTCGGCGTCGCCGCCGGCCTCTCGCTGAGGCCGCCGGCGCCGAGGATGGCGGCCTCGGGCTCGCCGAACCTGGAGGGCCCGAGCTCCACCATCGTTCTCAACGGCCCGAAGGATAAGTCGCTGGGGTACGTCGCGCGCGCCAACCAGGGCGAGATCGTCTTCGAGGACAAGAACCCGATGGCGCCGAAGGCGGAGTCCGCGGAGTCGCCGGAACCCAAGGCGCCCGAGCCGGCCGCCGGCATGTCGATGCCGCAGCAGCAGGCGACGCTTGACGCCCCGGCCAGCGGTCTTGCCAACGATTCGGCGAATCAGCTGAGCACCAAGCTGGGACAGCTCGCCCAGCAGACCGGCGGGAGCTTCGGCGGCGGCGGCCTTCCGGCCATGAAAGCCCTCAACGGCGGCTTCCAGCTCAAGCAGCCGTCGGCCCTCCCGGGCCTCGATAAGAACCACCAGAAGCTCACCGGCTTCAAGAAGGCCGCGGCCCGGATGTCGGCCAGCAACATGTCCGGCGCGCAGGGCCGCGCCAGCAAAGCCATGGGCCAGCTCAAGATGGCGAAATATCTCTCGAGCTCGGCCGCGGGCATGTCGGGCTCGGAAGGCCAGAAGCAGTATGCCAGCAACGCCTTCGATCAGCAGAACACCCAGGGCGGCGAGCTCGCCGCGCCCATAGCCAACGACGGCGTTCCGCAGGTGGTGGTGCCCCCGGGAAGCGGGGCTCCGGACACGACCAGCGTCACGCCCGCGGCCCCGGACGTCGGCCCGACGCAAGACGCGATACCGAACTACCAGGGCGCGCAGGACATGGCGAAGGCCCTGGCCCAGATGGCCGGGATGCTGCGCATGATTGGAATCATCATGATGGTCGCTGGGGCGGCGCTGGTGGCGGCGGGCTTGTCGTCCACGCCGGTCGGCTGGTGGCTCGTGGCGGCCGGCGTCGCGCTGATCGCCGTGGGCGTCATGATGATGGCGGCCGCGCAGAACATGGCGAAGCAGGCGGGCCAGATCGGCCAGCAGGCGGCGGACCAGGGGCAGACGACGCAGGGCGACATCAACAAGAAAGCCGCCGACGCGAAGGCCAACGGGACGGACTACACGCCTCCCGACATGACGAAGAAGCTCGGCGACAATGCCGAGCTGCACCAGAAGGTGAGCGACGAGCGCAACGCCACCTACACCCTGCCGGGTGCGAACGGCGATCCGAACAACACGGCGAACGGCGGCAATTCGGACGGCAAGAAGCCGCAGCCGCAAAAGCCCGGCCAGTAACGCGGGCGGTCCGGGCATCCATCCTCCAATCCCTCGACGAGGGATTGGTGCGTCTGGGACCTTGGACCTACCAGGTCCTGGGCCCTTGGTTACTGCACGCTGCCCTATGGTCCCGTTAACCTGAGAAGGATGAGGCACCAAGCGGCGACGTTGGCGACGTGGGCACTCCTCTGCCCCGTCGTCTGCTTTGCCGGCGCGGGCGGCGCGAGCAAGGCGCCTCAACCCGCGAGCTTCCAAGAGCAGCGGTCGGCGTTCGTGGACCTGTTGGACGGCTGGTCGCGCATGGCGAAGGCGGAGGGAGAGACCTTCGCGGAGCTCGCGTCGAAGGTCGAGGGCATCCGCGCCCACGCGGCCGTCCTGAAAGCGGAGAAGGGCCAGGCCGCCTTGAAGGCGCTCGCGAAGGACCGCGCCGCCTTCGAGCAGTGGAGGCGTGAGTTCCTGAGGAAGTTGTATGAGGCCAAGCAGGGCGGCCGGTTCGACCAGGCCCCCCGGGCCGCGCAGCGGAAGTTCGCGAACCTGGCTGAGGCGCAGGTGGACGCGTTCCGTCGGCTGGCGCGCCGGCCGTTCATCGCGGGCCCCGAGCTCAAGAGCCTCGAGGCGACCATCGTGAGCGCGGACGCGCCGGGGAAGCTGGGCCGGATGTTCGACAACGAGCTGGAGCGCGCGGGCGTGACCCTGAACCCGATCCTCGCCGAGGCCGCGCCGCCGGTGCAGGCCGCCTCGCTGGCCGAGGCGCGGACCTTTCTTCCGATGACGACCTCCGAACTGTTCAGCGCCGCCGGCGCGCCGCGTCTGGCGGATCGCGCCGTCCGCCCGGCGTCGTACTCCGTGCCGTCGCGCAGCTTTTCCGCCGCCGAGATCAGCGTGCCGTCGCCCGAAACGCCCGAAACGACGGGCGCCGCGCCCTCGGCCGGGTCGGGCACCTCCGGGAACATGCGGTCGTGGCAGAGGGAGCTTCTCGCGGCGACCGGCGCTTGGAAGCTGCTTTCCGCCGTCGGCGTGAACCCGGAGCGGTTCCTGGCGGCCTTGACGGGCGCGGAGTCGGGCTATTCCGTCGAGGCCACGTCCTCGGCAGGAGCGGCCGGCGCCATGCAGGTGATGCCCGGCACGGCCCGGGGCATCATGCGGGGCAGCGAGTACCGGCAGCTCGCCGCGAAATACGGTCTCCCGGTCTACCGCGCCAGCCGCATGTCGGATGAGGCGATCCAGCGGATGCTGAATCGCGATTGGCGGACGAACATCTTGTTGGGCATCCTGTACATCAAGGACCAAGCCGATTCTTTCGGCGATTACGTGAGCGGGCTCGGGGTCTCGGCCGGCCGCAAGGCCCAGCTGATGATGAACATGGTGGCCAGCGCCTACAACGCCGGCCCCGGCCGCGTCTTCAGCGCCCTGGACCGCCTGAGCCGCAAGGGCATCTCTCTCGCCAGCGTCAACCCC
>JAPLKK010000253.1:6714-9495 GCA_026388115.1 Elusimicrobiota bacterium
GCGCGATTACGGCCCGAGCTGGCTGTAGCCCACACCGCGTCTCAACAGCGGGCACGACGGCCAAAATGTTAACATCGGGTCCCTCCAGGCACTCATGACAGACTATTCCTCCACCGTCCATCTCCCCAAGACGCAGTTCCCGATGAAGGGCGACCTCCCCAAGCGCGAGCCGGGGATGCTCGCCTGGTGGGAATCCGCGAAGATCTACGAGCGGATGCTCGAGGCGGCGAAGTCCAGGCCCAGCTTCGTGCTGCACGACGGCCCGCCATACGCCAATGGCCACATCCACATCGGGACGGCGCTCAACAAGACGCTCAAGGATTTCACGGTGAAGGCCCAGGCGCTCATGGGCCGGCGCGCGCCGTACGTGCCCGGCTGGGACTGCCACGGCCTTCCCATCGAGCATGCGCTGCTCAAGGAGATGAAGCTGGACAAGCGCGCGATCAAGGACGTCCCCGCCTTCCGCCGAAAGGCGGCGGAGTTCGCCGGGCGCTTCATCGACATCCAGCGGGCGGAGTTCCGGCGGCTCGGCGTGCTGGGCGATTGGGACCACCCGTACCTGACCATGGCGCCGGCCTATGAGTCGCGCGTGCTGTCGGCCTTCAGGCGCTTGCTGGGAGCCGGCTACATCTATCGGGGCCTGAAGCCGGTCTATTGGTGCGTCTACTGCGAGACCGCCTTGGCCGAGGCGGAGGTCGAGTACAAGGACAAGACGTCGCCTTCCGTTTACGTCGGCTTCCCGATCAAACGCGCCGCCCACGCGGAGCTCTTGGGGGCGGAGGTCCTCATCTGGACCACCACGCCGTGGACGCTGCCCGCCAACATGGCCGTGGCCTTCCATCCGGACCTCGAGTACGCTCTTTACGAGGCCAAGGGCGCCAAGTCCGGCCGCCTCTTGCTGGCGAAGGCGAGGGCGGAGGCGGTCGCCAAGGCGATCGGCTGCGAGCTGCGCGAGCTCAGGTCCTGGAAAGGCTCGGAGCTGGCGCCGGCCAAGCCGCAAGACCGCGGGGCCCTCGATTTCGAGTATGAGACGCCGTTCGGCGGCCGCACGGGCCTCGGCGTTCTCGCTCCTTACGTGAGCGCCGAGGACGGCACGGGCGCGGTGCACACCGCCCCGGGCCACGGCGCCGACGACTTCCACACCGGCCGCCATTACGGCATCGACATCTTCTGCCCCGTCGACCACGCGGGCCGCTTCACCGCGCAGGGCGGGGAGTTCGCGGGCAAGCAGGTCTTCAAGGAAGGCAACCCGGCGGTCGTCGAGGCCCTCCAGAACGCCGGCCGCCTATGGGCCAAGTCCGAGGTCTCCCACAGCTATCCGCACTGCTGGCGGTGCAAGAACCCAGTCATCTTCCGCGCCACCGAGTAGTGGTTCTTGAGCGTGGACCGCGAGGGCCTGCGCGAGCGCCTGCTCAAGGCCATCGGCGAGGTGCGCTGGGTGCCGGGCGTGGGCCGCGCGCGCATCTCGGCCATGGTCGAGGGGCGCCCGGACTGGTGCCTGTCGCGCCAGCGGGTATGGGGCACCCCGATCCCGGTGCTGTTTTGCACGAAGTGCGGCGAGCCGATGCTGGACGACCTCGTGCTGAAGGCGATCGAGGAGCGGGTGGCGCGCGAGGGCTCCGATTTCTGGTTCGCCGAGTGGGGCAAGCCCGTCCATCTCAGCATCGCCTCGAGCGAGCTGGAGCGCAAGCGCATCACGGAGCAGCACGGGGCCCTTCCCTGGGATTTCGTGGAGGAAGAGGTCCACTGCCGCCATTGCAATACTCGCGTTTTCCGTCGGGAGACGGACATCCTCGACGTTTGGATGGATTCGGGCGCCTCCTGGCTCGGCGTGCTCAAGCCGCTCGGCGGGTCCCCGTGCGACCTCTACCTCGAGGGCTCCGACCAGCACCGCGGCTGGTTCCAAAGCTCGCTGGTGCTGTCCACCGCGCTCGAAGGCCGGGCGCCCTACAAGACGGTGCTCACTCACGGCTTCGTGATGGACGAAGAGGGCCGGGCGATGCACAAGTCCCTCGGGAATCAGGTGAGCCCCCAGGAGGTCATCGATAAGCTGGGCGCCGACGTCCTCCGCCTGTGGGTCGCCCTGTCGGACTACGGCGACGACGTCCGCATCTCGGCGAACCTGCTCAAGGGTCCCACCGAGGCGTACCGGAAGGTGCGCAACACCTGGCGGTATCTGCTGGGCAACGTGTGCGATTTCGATCCGGGCAAGGACGTCGTCGCCTACGAGGCTCTCGGCGAGATGGATCGCTATATGCTCCACCGGCTCGCGGGCCTGATCGAGCGCGTGCGGGCCGCCTACGCTGAGTTCCGCTACCGCGACGCGGCGCGGGAGCTCGTCGACTTCTGCAACCTCGACCTCTCGTCGTTCTTTCTCGACGCGTGCAAGGACAAGGTCTATACCTTCTCCCGCCAGGCCCCCGAGCGTCGCGGGGCGCAGACGGTGATGTACCGCTGCCTGGAGAGCCTCCTGACGCTGGCCGCGCCGATCCTCTCGTTCACCGCCGAGGAGGCCTGGGTGGAGCTGCGCAGGATCCAGGGCGAGCTCCAGGCGAAGCCTCTGCCGGAAAGCGTCTTTCTGGCCCAGCTGCCGAAGGCCGAGCCTCGGTGGCGCGACGAGGCCCTCGCCCAGCGCTGGGCCTCGGTGCTCGAGGCGCGCGGCGTGGTCCAGAAAGGCGTGGAGGAACTGCGGGCGCAGAAGAAGCTGGGCTCGTCGTTGCAGGCGAGGGTCCGGCTCAAGGGAGGGGGGGCCGCCCGGCCCGTCCTCGAGTCGATGAAAGA
>JAPLKK010000253.1:9505-15823 GCA_026388115.1 Elusimicrobiota bacterium
CCCGAGATGCTCCTTGTCTCCCAGGTCGAGCTCGTCGACGGCGACGGCCCGCTCGAGGCGGAGGTGGGTCCCGCCGAAGGCGCCAAGTGCGCCCGCTGCTGGCGCTGGCAGAGGGACGTGGGCTCGAGCCTCGCCGCGCCCGAGCTTTGCGGCCGCTGCGTCCGGCAATTGGCCGCCGCGTGAAGACGCCCTCGCGCTGTGTCGATCTCGGCGTCGTCTGCACGGTGATCGCTCTCGACCGGCTGACGAAGCTTTGGGCGCTCAAGTGGCTGTTCTTCCATTCGCCCCTGCGCGTCCTGCCGTTCTTCTATCTGACCTACGTCGAGAACACCGGCGCCGCGTTCGGCCTCATGCAGGGCGCCAACGCTTTCTTCATCGGCGTGTCCATCACGCTCTTGTGCGGCCTGCTGTGGCTCAGGCGCAAGATCGAGCCGGCGCTCTGGGGGGCGAGGGTCGCGACGGCGCTCGTGGCCGGGGGCGCGCTCGGGAACCTTTACGACCGGCTCGTCCACGGGCACGTGATCGACTTCCTGGACTTCCGCGTCTGGCCGGTGTTCAACGTCGCGGACTCCTGCATCTCGATCGGCGCGGTGCTGCTGGCTTTCCTGATCGGCCGCGACCCGGAAAAAGCGTCCTCATAAGGCGAGCCGCAAGGTCTTTCAAGCGCTTCTTCGGACCCGTCCGGCGAACGGCGGATTTAGCTGGCTGGCTCGGGGTCTTTGTAGCCGACGGCCTTCCACACGCCGACCGCCAGGGCGGCGCCGAGGAGCGCCCCGATGAGGATGCCGAGGGGACCCATCGACAGCGCCAAGGCAACGCCCACCGTCGCGCCGGTCATCGCGCCCAGGACCATGAGGCCGCCGGTCGTCTTGTCCCAGAAGGGAGCGTCCTTCACGGCGGGGGCGGCCGGGGTATCGGCCGCCTTCGGTTGACCGACGCTCGGCGCGCCTGCTACCGCCTTTCCGCCTCCGATCGTGGGTCCCACAGGGCTTGGGTCCAGCGAGGGCACCGAGGGAACCGAAGGCGCCGAGGGCGAAGTCTGGCCGGCGCCGTCATACACTCCGGTCTGGGCTTGAACGCCGCCTCCGGCGATGTCCTGTGCTTCGCGCATGGCCGGGGTATCGAGATCGGTCGGGATCGGCTCGTGTCTTGGCGCCGCAGGCTGTGCCGCAGGGTTCTGGACGGGCGACTGGGCGACGCTTGAAGCATCCGCAGATGGCGTTACAGGCTGCGCAGCCGGGTTCGGAGCGGCCGGCTGGCCGGCGCTCGTCACGGCGGCGGGCGGCGTCGCCGTCTGCGCGGGGTTCGCCGCCGAGGCCGGCGGAATCGGCTCAGGAGGGGACACGGGCGGCGGCACCATGGCGAATACGGCGCCGGCTTGAAGCAGGGCGATCACGAAGATCGGCGCGTTCATTGTTCTGTCCTGGGTCCCGTCCTAGCTGCCGCCGCCTCCGCCGCCCATCAACCCGGTGGCGACGGTGATGCCGGCTCCCATCAGCGCTCCGATGAGGATGCCGAAGGGGCCGAGAAGGGGGAGAAGGCCGATGCCGATGGCGGCGCCCGCCAAGGCGCCCAGGAAGCCGCGCTTCACCATGACCATCATGGCCGGGTCGGCCGTCTTCGTGGCCGCCGCCGGGGCTTTCACATCAGGCGGCGGGGTCGGCTGAGCGATGAGGTTCTGCTGTTCGCCTGTCGTCTTCGGCGGCGTCTGACCCTTCTGAGAATCATTCGCGCTCGGGCGCGGGCCGGCAGCCGGAACTTCGGCGCATTTGCCGTTGTTATCGAACACCTTGGAGGGACAGTTGCCGGCAATGCCTCCGGTCGCACCGTCAATCTTGTCTTTTGAAGGGCCGAGGTCGATCTTCTTGCTGTCGTCCTTCGAAGGCGTTACCGCGGGCTGTGCCCCTGCCGCTTTCGCGAAGTCGTACTTCGCGTTGTAGCGGAACTGCATCTTTTCATGTTCCGACGGGTTGGCCTTCGCCGTGTTGAAGTCCGATTCGAACTTGGCCTTTTGCTCGGCCGGCATTGCCTGGTACTGCTTCCAGCAGTCTTCGGCGGAAGGCGCGATGGCGTTGCCGAAGAAGCCGACGAAATCATCGTGGGCGAGGCCTGTCTTGACATCCGCCGGGGCCTGTCCGGTCGGCTGGGCGGCGCCTTTATCATCCGCGATACCGATCGAACCTGCGCAGAAAAGCGCCAAGGCGACCCAAAAGATATTCATCTTTGAGAGTATTGCGCTGGTGTGCTTCATATTCCAGGTATCCTAGGGCCTAGCCCTGTCTGGGTCCAAAGACCCATATGCTTCCGCGCCGTTTCCTGCGGCATCTTGTCGATTATAGCACCCTCCGGGGAAAGACGAAGGGTCCAACGACCCAGCGAGCGGGCGCCAAAGGTCCCATGCATTCATAATCATTCGGCCCTACGTCCTGTCGAACCGGGCGGACAGCTCGACGTGGGAAGTCTGAGGGAACAGGTCCACCGGCCGGACGTCGCGCAGCGCGAAGCCGTGGCGCGTCAGCATCCCGGCGTCGCGCGCGAAGGTGGCGGGGTTGCACGAGACGTAGACGATGCGGCTGATGGCCGGCGCGGACAGCGTCTTCAGCACCGCCGGCGCCACGCCCGCGCGCGGCGGGTCGAGCACCGCGGCCGCGCTGCCGTCGGCTTTGTCGGACAGCTCATCTCGGAGCCGGCCGAGGATCGTCTCGGCCCGGCCGGCGATGAAGCGGGCGTTCGTCACGCGGCCTCCCGGCTCTCTTCCACGCCGAGGACGCGGCGCGCCGAGGGCGCGATCCACAGCGCGATGGCGCCGACGCCGCAGTAGAGGTCTACGGCGAGATCGGGCCGGAATCCGTCGGCTCCGAGCTGCGCCGCGACCTGCTCGTAGAGCTTCTCGCTGGCCGGCGTGTTGACCTGCAGGAAGGCGCCGGGCGAGGCGGACAGGCGGAGGCGGCCGATCTTTTCCTTCAGCGCGTCCTCTCCCCACAGCTTGCGCCAGCGCGGGCCGAGGATGACCGAGGTCTGCTCCGGCTGAAGGTTCTGGAAGAGTCCGGTCAGTTCGGGGAAGGTGGAGCGCATCTCGGAGAGGTAGGCCGCCGACTGCGGAAGCTCCGGCGAGCGCGTGACCAGGGTCGCCTGCGCCCGGCCTTCGCGCGTCACGCGCACCAAGAGATGCCTCAGCCAGCCGCGGCCGGCGCGCTCGTCATAGACCTGCCAGCGCAGCCGCTCCGCGAGCTGCTTGACCTTGACGACGATGCGCACCGACAGCTCGGGCTGGACAAGGCAGTCGTCGAAGTCGACGATGCGATGGCTGGCCGGCGCGTAGAAGCCGGCCACGATGCGGCCGCCGTGCGCGGCGAAGGGCACCTGCACCTTGTTGCGGTAGCGCCAATCGTCGGGCGAGGGGATGACGGGCGCGACCGGCGCCTCGGGCAGGCGTCCGATGCGTCTGAGACAGTCGAGGATGATGGCGCGCTTGGCCTCGAGCTGGGCCGGGCCCGAGAGCTGCTGCCAGTCGCAGCCGCCGCACCAGGGCGTCTTGCGGCCGGGGCGGAAGTGGTAGGGGCAGGGAGGCTCGATGCGGCCCGGACCCGGCTCGAGCACCCGGGTCAGCCGCGCCGTCGCGTAGCCCTGCTTGGCCGTCTCGATCTCGGCTTCGAGCCGGTCGCCGGGGACGCCGTAAGGCACGAAGACGACCTTGCCCGCGGCCGGGCCGCCCTGCGGCGGGCCGCCTTGCGCCGGGGCGCCGGCGCGTTCGGTCGAGCGGCCGAGGGCCTGACCTTCGGGCGCCATGCGTTCGACGGCGACGACGGTCGTCTTCATCCGGCCGATGATAACACTTTTGTAGAATAGGCCAGTGAAACGCGCGTTCCTGCCGGCCGCGACGCTGCTGCTCGCCGCCTGCGTCCCCGTCCCCGAGTACATGCAGGAGCCTCAGTCCCCCACGACGCTGACGACCGGGGTCTACCGCGACCTGGACCCGGGTTATAAGGACGAGTCCGGCCTTCACTTCAAGGTGAAGGCCTACGGCTCCGACCGCGCCCAGAAGACGCTGGCGCTCGCCGAGGAGAATTACCAGCGGATCATGAACGACTCGGCGCTGTACTCCTTCCAGCCCCGCGGCCTCTACGAGATCGTCGTCTACGGCAGCGCCGACGAGTTCCACAAGAAGACCCAGTTCCCGGAGTGGGCCTCGGGCCTCGCCATCGGCAACTCGATCTGCTCCTATGAAGGGCCGCACCTCGGCCCGACGCTGGCGCACGAGATGACGCACCTCATCTTCCACGAGTACATGACGGCCGACCGGCCCGAGCTGCGCTGGATCAACGAGGGCTTCGCCATGTACGAGGAGTCCCACGCGGCCGGCGGGTCGCCGTTCTTGTGGCCGCCCGGCCAGATCCCCCTGCCTTTCGACCAGATGGCCGCGCTCGTGCCCGCCTCCGAGCGCGAGAAGGCGGTATCGATGTGGTATCGCCAGGTGAGCGACGTCGTCGGCTTCGCGATCGAGCGCGGCGGGCGCATCGGCTTCGGCCAGTGGCTGCAGGCCCTGCGCGACCGCCGGAGCATGGACGACGCCATCCGCACGGGATTCCCCGGAGTGTGGGGCTCGCTCAAAGACATCGAGAACGCCTGGCTGGTGAAGACCTCCAATGCCGCGCGGTGACGGCGCGCCGCGCAAGAGCGGCGCCGGCGGCCCGCAGCGCGCCGTCCTCTCCGTGCCCGGCATGCACTGCGCCTCCTGCGTGGCGAGGATCGAGGACGCGCTCAAGGGCGTCATCGGCGTGAGCTCCGCCGAGGTCCATCTGCCCTCGCGCACCGCCGCCGTGAATTACGATCCCTCGCAGGCCACCGCCGAGATGCTGCGCCAGGCCGTCCAGGCCGCGGGCTTCGAGGTCCCCGCCGTGTCGCGCAGCTTCGAGGAGGCGGAGTCGCGCTCGCAGGAGGGCGAGCGCCTTCAGCGCCGCCGCCTGGAGATCCGGCTGGTGGTGGGGGCGGCCCTCTGGCTCGCCATCGTCCTGGAGAAGCCGCTGCAGCTGTCGCCGTACACGGTGTGGCTCCTCGCGGCGCCGATCCAGTTCTGGTGCGCGCGCCATTTCCACGAGGGACTGCTCGCCAGCCTCAAGCGCCGCTCCGCCGACATGGACGCCCTGGTGAGCGTGAGCACCTGGGCGGCCTACCTGTTCAGCACCTGCGCGGTGTTCTTCCCCGAGCGTCTGCCGGCCGGCTCGCGCGGGCACATGCTCGAGTCCCTGGCCGGCCTGATCGTCCTGGTGACGCTCGGGCGCGTGCTCGAGGCGCGGTTCCGCAAGCGCAGCGGCGAGGCGCTGACGCGGATGCTGCGGCGGGCGCCGAAGACGGTGCGCGTGCTGCGCAAGGGCGTCGAGCAGCTCGTGCCGCTCGGCGAGGTCGCGAAGGGGGAAAGGATCCTCGTGCGCCCCGGCGAGCAGATCGGGCTCGACGGGACGGTGGCCGAGGGGCTGTCGGCGGTGGATGAGTCGCTCTTGACGGGAGAGAGCATGCCGGTCGAGAAAGAGGTCGGCACGCGGGTGTACGGCGGCACGCTCAACAAGACGGGCGCGCTCGTCGTCGTCGTGACGCAGCTGGGCTCCGAGATGGCGGTCGCGCGCATCATCGAGGCCGTCCGGCGCAGCCAGGCGTCGAAAGCGCCCGTCCAGCGCATGGTCGACCGCGTCTCGTCGTACTTCGTGCCGGCTGTCTTCCTGCTGGCGTTGGCCAGCGCCGCCGGCTGGTACGGCTGGGGCCCCGAGCCGCGCTTGGCGCGCGCCCTCACCGCCTTCGTCTCGGTGCTCGCCGTGGCCTGCCCCTGCGCGCTCGGCTTGGCGACGCCGATGGCCGTGGTCCTGGGAATGGGACGCGCCGCCGAATCCGGCATCCACCTGCGCAACGCCGAATCGCTGGAGAAGACGGGCCGTCTCGACGCCGTGGTCTTCGACAAGACGGGCACGCTGACCGAGGGCCGGCCGGAGGTGGCGCGCGTGGTGTGCGCCGAGGGCGTGAGCGAGCAGGAGCTGTTGGGCGCGGCGCTCGCCGCCGAGCAGCGTTCCGAGCACCCCTTCGCCGAGGCGGTGCAGCGCTTGGCCGCGCGGCGCGGGGTCATGGCGCGCTCCGTGCAGTCTTTCGAGGCTTGGCCCGGCCGGGGCGTGAGCGCGCGCTCAGGCGACGAGCAGATCCTGTGCGGCAGCCCGGCTTGGCTCGCCCAGCACGGCATCCGCCTCGACGACGAGGTGCGCGTGTCGGCCGGCTCCGGCAACTCCATCCTGGTCGTCGCGGTCAACGGCGTCTATCGAGGAGCCCTCGTCC
>JAPLKK010000031.1 GCA_026388115.1 Elusimicrobiota bacterium
CCGGGCCGGCGACCGGGTGGAGCACCCAGCGGTCCACGCGGCGCGTGAAGGCGTCCTCGCGCGGCGCAAGGCCCATCGAGCGCGAAAGGATCCCGCTCGCCCAGGCGTAGCGCTGCGCGGGCGTGAGCGCCCCGCCGGCGGAGGGCGGGGCGGGCCAGGAGCGCCAGCCGGCGGCGAGCCGCCGGACCTCCGGCACTCCGATGCCGCGGTGGCCCACGACGGGAACGACGTTGACCCCCAGCTCCCGCGAAAGCGCCTCGATGTCGAGCCGCCCGCCGCGCGCCTTGATCTCATCGGCCATCGTCAGGACCGCGGCCGTCGGCAGGCCCAGCTCGAGGATGGAGCGCAGCAGGGCCAAGGAGCGCTCCAGAGCGCTGCCGTCGAGGATCACCAGCAGCGCCGAAGGGCGCTTGCCGAAGCGGCCGCGGCCGCGCAGGAGGTCCTCGGCGACCATTTCCTCGGGGGTATGCGCTTCCAGGCCGTAGAGGCCCGGAAGGTCGACGATGCGGACGGGCTCGGCGGCATCGGCCAGGCCGGCCTTTCCATAGCCCCGGAGAGGGCCGGCACAGCGGGGCTGCCGCCCCGCTAGCCAGCCCTCCTTCTTCTCGACGGTCACGCCGGGATAATTGGCGACCTTCTGGCGCAGGCCGGTCAGGGCGTTGAAGAGGGTGGTCTTGCCGCTGTTGGGGGTGCCGATGAGGGCGAGCGCCGCCGTTTCCGGGGGCGCCGCGGCCGGCGTCACTTGCGCGCTTTGCGCACGCGCACCATGCGGGCTTCGGATCTTCGCAGGCATAGCGTCGTCCCTCGGACCCGGAAGGCGATGGGGTCGCCCAGCGGGGCGCGGCTTACGCGGCGCACCGGCGTGTCGGGTAAAAGCCCCAAGTCCTCGAAGCGGCGGCGCCAGGAGGTCGACAGGCGCGGGTCGTAGCCTTCCAGCACCGCGTCCTGTCCGTCGTTCAGTTCGTCGAGGCTCATCTTCTTATTGAAACCGTATTTCAATAAGGATTATACCCGGACCCAGGGGGCATGTCAATAGGAAAAGAGGAGCCCCGGCTTTCCTTGCGGAAAGCCGGGGCTCTGGGTGCGGCGGAGGCCGGATCAGCCTTTCTTCGTGTCTGACTTCTTATCGGACTTCTTCTTGTCCGACTTCTTGTCCTTCAAGTCGGCGGGCTTGGGCTCATTCGGCTCGACCTTGATGCCCTTGTCGGCGAGCTCGGCGTCGATCATCGTCTTCAGCCCTTCGAAGTCGCGGAAGCCCGGCACGACGCGGCCGTTGAGGACCAGGGTCGGCGTCGAGTTGACGCGGATCGAGCGCGCCTCGGCCATGTCCTCGTCGACGCGCGACTTCGTCTCCTGCTTGTCGAAGCAGGTCTGCCAAGCCGCGCTGCTGATGCCGACGTCCTTCCCGTTGACCGCCTCAAGCGCCTTGTCGCGCAGGTTGCCGGGGTTGATGCTCTCCTGGTCCTGGAAGATGGCCCTCTCGACCGTCCAGCCGGCGCTGGCCTTCTGCTTCTCGGCGCAGGCGACCGCGATGGCGGCCGGATAGGCCCAGGGGTGGATGCTGGTGAGCGGGAAGTACTTGAAGACCCAGCGCACCTTCTTGCCGTAGGTCGCCTCCAGCTTGTCGTCGAGCGCCATGTGGGCGTTGCGGCAGTAGGGGCACTCCATGTCCGAGTACTCGATGAGCGTCACCGGCGCCGTCTCGCCGCCGCCGCGGCTCATCACGCCCTCGCCCTTGAGCTTGATCTTCGCGAGCGTCGCGGCCGCGGGGTCGACCTTCAGGTCATGCGGCTCTCCGACGAAGAAATACTTGAGGTCCTTGCTCACGTGCACCATCGGCGGCCCTTCCTCGCCCTTGTCCTCGGGCGCGAGCATGCCGGGGATGGTCGACTCGCCGAGCTTGTAGAGGTCGCTCATGATGTAGTAGCGGCCGTCCTTGGTGACCAGGATCTGATGGCTCTGGGAGTTGCTGCGGAAGCTGGACTTGAGCGTGCCGACGAAGAGGCCGTCGACGCCCGACGGCTTCAATTCACCCAATTCGAATTCGACGCCGGGCGGGGTGTTGAACGTCTTTTGCAGGTGCTTATAGAGGGCCGGGCGGTCGATGTCTTGGGCCGCGGCGGCCGAGGCCAGGATGGCCGAGCCCGCGAGGGCCCACAACGTGCGTGACCATTTCATCAGGAGTCTCCTTTGGGCGGCATTTTGAGCAGGCGGCGGACCTCGCTTTCGAGGACGCGCGGGTCCACCGGACCCTCGTAGCGGCGCGCGATCAAGCCTTCGGGGTCGATCAAAAATTTAGCCGGCAAACCCCAGACGCGATAGGCGCTTTCCGTGTCGGTGTCGGCCAGGAGCACGCGCCAGGGGATCGAGTGCTCGGCGATGTAGGGAACGACCTTTCGCCGTCCGTCGGCATCCACCGAGGCCGCGAGGATCTCGAAGCCGCTGGGGCGGTACTTGTCGTAGAGCTTTCGCAGTCCGGGGAGCTCCGCCGTGCAGCTGTCGCACCAGGTGGCCCAGAAGTCGAGGAGCACGACGCGGCCCTTGTACTGCGCGAGCGCGGCGCGTTGGCCGGAGACGTCGGCGAGTTCGAGGCGGGGAGCGGGCGAGCCTTCGCGCGGCTGCGGCCTGGGCGAGGGGGCGAGGCGGACGACGCTCGAGTAGGCGAACAGTCCCAGCGCGACGGCTCCGACGGCCGTCAATGCCGTCCTCCAGTTCATCCATACCAGCGTACGACATTTTGAGGGGAGAAAAATAGAAGGAGCCCTTGAGCGAGGTCAAAGGGCTCCTTCGGCGTCTGCTTCGTGCGTTGCGGCTAGCAGCCGCAGGGGGTCTTCGGGCCCATGGGTTCACCTCCCGGTTCAAGGGACATTCTCACAAAGCGGCCATCGTGTCAACCACTCCGTTATTGACCATCCCGCCATGAGGGGGCGACGCCGACCCCGGCCTTCACTGCGGAGAGGTCGTAGGTCCCGCCGGGGCCGAGCTTGAGCCCGCGCATCGGATCGCGCGTGAACCACAGCGCGGTGTCGAGATCCACGAAGGCGAAGCCGCCCAGGCCGGCGGCGAGGTGCGCGGCGCAGCCGAGGCCCAGCGAGGATTCGATCATCGCGCCGATCATCAGCCCGAGCCCGGCCGCGCGGGCGATGGCGGCGACCTCGGCCGCCTCGGCGATGCCGTACTTCATGAGCTTGACGTTGACGACCGAGGCGGCGCGCACACGCGCGAGGCGCCAGGCGTCCTCGCGCCCCGAGACCGACTCGTCGGCCGCGACGGGGACGCCGCCCTCCCGGTCCACTCGGGCCATGCCGTCCCAATCGTCCTTGGCCACCGGCTGCTCGAAGAGCGCGGGCTTGACCCCCCATCGCGAAAGCGCCCGCAGCACGGCCAGTGCCTGAGCGGCCGTGTAGCCCTGGTTGGCGTCGAGCAGCAGGCGGGCCTTCGGGGCGGCGCGGGAGACGGCGAGCACCCGCGCGACGTCGTCGTCGGGGTCGCGGCCGATCTTGATCTTGATCGTCTTGACGCCGAGTCTCCGGATGCGGCGGGCGGCCCGGGCGGCTTCGTGGGGCGGCACGATCGCCACGGTGACGTCGGTCGCCAAGCGCGTCTCGGCGCCGCCGAAATAGGCCCAGAGCGGAAAGCGGGCGCGGCGGGACCAGGCGTCGAGGGAGGCCATCTCGAGGCCGGCGCGCGCGGCGCCGAGGCGGCCGAGCCTCTCCTCGATCTTGCGCGCCAGGAGCAGGGGCCGGGCGGCGTCTTCGCCGATCAACGCCGGGGCGGCGCCACGGACGGCCTTGAGGGTGGAGGCCTGGGTCTCGCCGTTGAAAGCCGGCAGCGGCGCCGCCTCGCCGAAGCCCGCGGTCCCGCCCTTGAGCCGCACGCGCACGACGACGTTCTCCACGCGGGTCTGCGCGCCTCCGGCGATCTCAAAGGGCTCGCGCATCGGCAGGGTGAGCGGCCGGGCGTCGACGGCGACGATCGTGGTCGCGCTCATCGGGCGGGGGCGAGCAGCGGCTCATCCAAGACCGGATAGCGGGAGAAGCCCTTGGCGTCGAAGTGCCACCACTCGGTCGCGAGGCCGACGAAGCCATGGCGCGCCATGGCGCTCTCGAGGATCTGGCGGTTGCGCAGGGCGGCCGGAGCAGCGCCCATCCAGTCCCTGTGGGCGCGCTGGGAGAAATCATCGAAGCGCGTGGGCATCTCGAGCTCGCGGCCGCCGGCGTCGACGAGCGTGACATCGACCGCCGCGCCGCGGTTGTGCCGCGAGCCCTTCTTCGGGTCGGCCACGTAGCGCGTGTCCGGCACCAGCGCCCAGAACTTCTTCTGGATGCTCAGCGGCCGGTAGCAGTCCCACACCTTCAGGCCCAGCCCCTGCGCCTCGAGGTCGGTCTGCACCAGGCTCAGCCGTTTCGCGACGGCGGAGCGCAGCAGGCAGCGGCCGGCGGGGTAGAGCGTCGTCTTCGTAAAGTTGTCCGGCGTCGCGTAGCGCATATCGATGACGACCCGCGGCTCCACGGCGCGCAGGTCCACCAGCGGCTCGTCCGGGGCCGGGGCCATCGCGGCGCAGGCGGAGAGGGCGAGGAAAAGGAGAGCGGTCAATCTTGGCTCAGCAGCCAATGATACTCCTTGCGATAGACCTGGATGAAGGCCAGGGTCAGGGCGATGAGCACGGGGCCGACCAGGATGCCCATCGGCCCGTAGACGCGCAGGCCGCCGAGCAAGCCGAAGAACAGCAGCGGGACGGGGATCTCGTTCTGGGGGCCGATCACCAGCGGCCGCAGGACCCGCTCGACGAGCACCGCGACCCCCAGGCACCAGACGGCGCCGAGGAGGCCGACGGTGTTGGAGCCGGACATCATCACCCCGAGCGCGATCGGCGCCAGCACGCCGAGCGGGCCCAGAAACGGGATCGGCGAGAGCAAGGTGGTGATCATGCCGAGCAGCGCCGGCAGCGGCACGCCGATCAGGGCGAAGCCCAGCCCGTTGAGCACGCCCTGCACGACCGCCAGGCCCAAGACCCCGCGCGCCAGGCCCATCAGCGTGTCGCGCAGGCGGGCGAGGATCGCGCCCTTGTGCTCGGGCGCCATCGGCACCAGCTCCACGAGGCGCTCCACGAGGTCCTGGCCGTCGCGCAGGAAGAAGAACAGCGTGAACGTCAGGAGCAGCAGGTTGAACAGCACGAACAGCGTGTTGGTGAGCGCCGAAGCGGCGAGCTGGAGCATCACACTGCGCAGGTCCGCGAGGTTCTTGAGCACGATCTCCTGCAGGTCCACGTTCCAGCGCGCGAGATACCCCCGCAGGCTCTCCATCGCCGCGCCGCTTCCAAGGTGCGCTTTCCCCGCTTCGATGGCTTGCACGCTCTCGAGCCAATCGCGCACGACCGGGTACAGCCGGGCGGCGTCCTTGAGGAACGCCCAACCGAGCAGCATCGAGGGCAGGACGACGAGCAGCACGGTCAGCGCCGTCGTGAGCGCCGCGGCGAGCTGGGGCCGGCCGAGCCACGCCTTCAGGCGTTCATGGACCGGGTGGACCATCAGGGCGAGGATCGCCGCTCCGAGCGCCGCCAGGAAGAACGGCGACAGCAGGTTCAGGAGCTCGTAGAGGATGATGAGGAACACGCCGAAGAAGAAGTACTGGACGAGGCGCTGGCGCCCGAGCACCGCCAGGGCCGGAGCGGCGGGTCTCATTCCTTTCGAGGGGGGGACTGGCAGAAGTCGGCGAACTCGAAGCTGAGGATCCGGCTCTCCTCGGACTCCGGGAACACGTCCAGCTCGTGCATCTCGTCCGTCGGGCTCTTGATGATATCGAACATCCGCGTCGGGCCCAGGCGGACGTACGAGCGGTCATGGTCGTCCCACTCGACGTCGGCGCCGGCGTTGCCGGCGTGGAGCCAGTAATCGTCGACCTTGACGTAGGCCTTCGCGGGCTTGCCCGACTGGCTGGCCAGCATCCAGCCCTGGGCGCCGCGGAAGATGACGCGGGCGAAGGCGTTCTGCGCGGGGTTGTCCTGCTTCAGGCGCGCCGCGTCGCGCTCGAGGGTCCACTTGCCCTTGAAGGCCGTTTCGCCGTCGCGCGCCTCGATGAGGTCGCGGCCCACCTCCGGCGTGCTGTTCAGATTGATCGAGCGCCCGCGCCGCGTGCCGAAGTAAGCCGGCGGCGTGGCGACGAAGCACTCCTTCTTCCGCAGGTCCTCGACGAGGGGAAGGTTGGTGGGCGCCGAATAGCCGTTGAAGGCGGCGAGCGCGTCGCGTATCTCCGTCTCGAAGGCGCGGTAGCCGCCCTCGCCGAGGCGGTCGTAGACGATGCGGCCCTTGTGGTCGATCAGGTACATCGTCGGCCAGCCCTCGTTGGCGTAGGCCTTCCATATCTTGGCTTCGTTGTCGAGGACGACCGGGAACACCACGCCGTAGCGCTTGAGCGCCGCCTTGACGGCGCCGGGGTCGGCGTCGAAATCGAAATCGGGCGTGTGCACGCCGATGATGAGCAGCCCCGACAGGCTATAGCGCTGCCACCAGGTGTTCAGCACCGGGAAGGTGCGCACGGAGTTCATCGAGGCGACGTTGATGAAGGTCACGAGCACGACGCGGCGCTTGTAGAGGCGCGCGAGGCTCAGGTCGGCGCCGTTGAGCCAGGCTTGGTTCGCCGGGAACTCCGGCGCCGCGGGCGTCACCGAGCGCGCGGCCCCCGCGGGCTGGGCGGCGAGCAGAAGCGCCAGGATCAATGCCGGCATATGGGGATTCTATCCAATTTGACGGCCGCCGCGCGTCAGCAGGATCTCGACGAGTACCGACAGCCTCTGCGCGCTTTCCGCGTCGCCGCCGCGCTGGTACACGGACAGCAGGTTGCGCATCATCCTCGCGAGGATATCGCGGCTCTTCGCGGGCTTGAGATATTCCTCGCGGAAGGCGTAGCCCGAGCGCAGCAGGAACTGCCGGCATTGCGCGCGGGTCAAGATGCGCCCTTGATGGAACGGGTCGAGGAAGTACACGCTGCGGGCGGCCGGGAAGCGGACCATGAAGTGGCCCGGCAGGCCGGCTCCCTCGAGCGGCAGGCCGAGCCGGCGGCCGAGAAGCAGGACGACGACCGAAAGGGTGATCGGCAGGCCGAGGCGCGTCTCGATCACGCGGTCGAGGAAGCTGTTCGCCGGGTCGTAGTAGCGCGCCGTGTTCCCTCTGAACCCGAGCTCCGAAAACAGCCGCACGTTGAGCCGGTGCAGCAAGGGATAGGGCTCCGCGCAGGCGCCGGCTTTGACCTCGGCCGCGGTCTCGTCGAGCCAGCGGCGGCAGGGGGCGGCGTCGAGGCCGGGGCGGCCGAAGCGCGCTAGAAGGAACGCGCCCTCCTCGAGGTCGGGTTCGGCGGGCGCGGCGAGGAGGGCGACCGCGTCCTGGAGCGAACGGAAGCGCAGCTCGCCCACCAGCGAGTCGATGCGCCGGCGCAGGCGCGGCCCGAACCGGTCGTGCGCCTCCTCCAAGAAAGGCATGGCCAGGTCGCCCAAGCCCAGGATGCGCTCGCGCACCAAGGAGAGGCTCGAGGCATCCTCGTCGTCCAGCAGGTCCACGAGGGAACGCAGTTCCCGTTCGCTCGGCGCGGTCGCCATGGGTCCGCTAAGTTTAGCCCGCTGCTGTTACATTTTCAATGAGAACAAATTGTGTAATATGAGCTACAGGAAAATGGCTTTTCCCAACCGTGCGCGCCGGCGCTGGCGGAGCGGCGTCACTTTCATCGAAATGATGGTCGTCCTGGCCATACTGGTGACGCTGGCCGCCATCGCCATGGAAAAGTTCGGCGGGGCGATCCGGAACGCCAACGAGAACTCGACGCGCTCCAAGCTCGGCTCGCTGCGCAGCGCTCTGGCGATCTACTACGCCGACATGGAGGGCCAGTACCCCGCCGACCTGACGCCGATGCTTCAGCCGGGAAGCAAGTACCTGACCTCGGTCATGCCTCTTTACACCGGGACTCACGGCAAGACGGACGCCGTGACTTATGTCGTGGCGAAGGAGAGCACTACCGACACCGGCACCTGGGCCTACGTGAACACGGTAGGGGGGGCTAACTGGGGTACGGTTTACATCCAGTGCACGCATACGGACAGCAAGGGGAGCGTATGGAACCAGTACTGACACAGACGGTCGTGCCGAAGGACGTGGGACATCGCGCGCGGGTGGTCAATCGCTATGCGATGCCGTTCGCTCTCATCGTCGTGCTGCTGGGCGTCGTGCTGGGAAGCCCGGTCGGCCGCGCGGCCTACATCAGCATCGCGCTGTTGATCTTCGGAGCGGTGTTCAACCTGTGGAGCGCGGGTCACATCGCTCGCGCGGCGAAGCCTGCCGCGTTCATCAACCTCAGGCTGTGGGTGAACGTCTTCGCCAACGCGGCGCTCGTCTGGGTCCTCGGATCGGTCTGGAGCCCCTGCTGGCTCCTGCTGGCCCTCACGCCCTTGGCCAGCGGCGTCTACGGCTCGCGTTCGCGCACGCTTTCTTTGGCTGTCGTCGTCTCCGCCATCCTCCTCATGCGCTACTTCGCGCAGGCGCATGTCTCGCCGATCGAGCTGGGCGAGCAGCTGACCTACTGCGCCTTCATCATCCTCGCCAGCCTCATGGTGGCCGAGCTGACGCGGCCGGGGGCTCCGGCCGCGTAGGCGCACCATGGGCTCCGTCGGCAAGACTCCGCTGCGGCGCGAGGGCCCGGAGAAGGTGTGCGGGGTCGCGCGCTATATCGACGACGTCCCGTTCGCGGACTGCCTGCATGGCGTCACCCTGCGCTCGTCCATCCCGTCGGGCCGGGTCAAGTCCATCCGCTTCGACCCTGCCTTCCCGTGGTCGGAGTGCGTGGTCGCCCGCGCCGCCGACATCCCGGGCGCCAACCACGTCGCGATGATCCAGAACGACATGCCGCTGCTCAACGAGGCGCTCATCCGGCATGCCTATGAGCCCATCCTGCTCGTCGCGCACGCCTCGAGGGCCAAGGCGTACGAGGCGCTCAAGCACATCCAGGTCGAGTACGAGCCTGACGAGCCGCTCTATGATATCGACGAGTCGCTCGCGGTCCGCAAGCTCCTGCACGGCCAGGACAACGTGTTCAAGGACGTCCGCATCGAGAAGGGCGACGTCGAGGCCGGCTTCGCGGCCGCGCACAAGATCGTCGAGGCCGAGTACTGGGTCGGGCACCAGGAGCACGCGTACATCGAGAACAACGGCGTGGCGGCGCGCTTCGAGGCGGACGGCACGCTGGTGGTCACCGGCTCCCTGCAGTGCCCTTACTACGTCCATAAGTCGCTGAAGGCCAACTTCGGCCTTCCGGGCCACAAGGTCCGCGTCATCCAGGCGGTGACGGGCGGCGCCTTCGGCGGGAAGGAGGATTTCCCCTCGATGTTCGCGGGGCACGCGGCGCTGCTCGCCTGGAAGGCGAAGCGGCCCGTCAAGATGATCTACGACCGTTTCGAGGACATGACCTCCACCAGCAAGCGCCACCCGGCGCGCGTGCGCTGCAAGACGGCGGCGGCCAAGGACGGCCGCCTGCTGGCGGTTGAGATCGACGTCGTGATGGACGGCGGCGGCTACTCGACGATGTCGCCCGTGGTGCTCTCTCGCGGCGCGCTCCACTCGACCGGGCCCTACGAGTGCCCGAACGTGCGCGTGCGGGCGCGGGCGGTCGCGACCAACACGCCCTCGAACGGCGCCTTCCGCGGCTTCGGAGCCCCGCAGACGCTCTTCGCCGCCGAGGCGCAGATGGACCGGCTGGCCGAGGCGCTCAGGATGGACCCGGTCGCGCTCCGCCGGATCAACCTTTATCGCCAGGGCTCGGTCACGCACACGGGCCAGGTCCTCGCCAAGAGCATCGGCGCCGGCGAAGTGCTCGAGAAGACGGTCCGGTTGAGCGGCTGGACCGCCAAGCGCAAGGCGTACGCGGCGTGGAACCGGGATCGGAAGAAGAAGACGTGGCGCGGCATCGGCCTGTCGCTCGTGCAGCACGGCATCGGCTTCACGGGCTCGGGCGAGGTCTTTCTGGCGAGCGAGGCGGGCGTGGCGCTCACGCGCGACGGCCGCGTGCGGGTGCTCGCCGCCAGCACCGAGATGGGGCAGGGCACCAGCACCGTCTTCGCGCAGATCGCCGCGGACACGCTCGGCCTGCCGTACGAGAAGGTCGAGGTCGCCGTGCCGGACACGGCCGAGGTGCCCAACAGCGGACCGACGGTGGCGAGCCGCACCGTCATGGTGATCGGCGGGCTCGTGCATCGCGCGGCGCTGCAGCTCAAGGGCGCCGTCGAGCAGGCGGGCGGCTCCTTCAAGCGCCCGAAGACGCTCAAGGCCGCCGCGGCGGCCCTTTGCGGCAAAGACCGCCAGCGGGCCTTCATCGCGAAGTACCAGAAGCCGCCCGGCATCATCTGGGACGAGAACACCTACAAGGGCGACGCGTACGCGTGCTTCAGCTATGCGGCCGTCGCGGTGGACCTCGAGATCGACCGCGCGACCTACGAGATCGTCCTGCGCGGCGTCACGACCTCCCATGACATCGGCCGCGTCGTGCATCCGCTCTTGGCCGACGGGCAGATGATCGGCGGAGTGACGCAGGGGCTGGGCTGGGCGCTCCTTGAGAACGTCCAGATGAGAGATGGGGCCATGTCGAACGCCTCCCTCACCAACTACATCATCCCGACCTCGGCGGACGTGCCGCGCATGAAGGTGGGCGTGGTGGAGAAGCTCTTCGAGGGCGGTCCGTTCGGCGCCAAGGGCGTAGGCGAGCTGCCGATGGACGCCCCCGCGCCGGCCGTGGCCGGCGCCGTCGGCTTCGCGACCGGCCGATGGCCGACGCGCTTGCCGATAACGCCCGAGCCCGCTTTCGAGATGCTTTCTCCCTCCCCCCTCGTGGGGGAGGGCCGGGGCNNNNGGGAAGCGGTGAAGCTCATCGTCAACGGCAAGCCCCGCGACTACAAGGGCCACCCTTTCAAGCGCCTCATCGACGTCCTGCGCGAGGATTTCGGGCTCACCGGAACCAAAGAGGGCTGCGGCGAGGGCGAATGCGGCGCATGCACGGTGCTCCTCGACGGCCGCCCCGCGAACTCCTGCCTCATCCCGGCGGCTCAAGCCGAGGGCAGGAGCGTCTTGACGATCGAGGGGCTGGGCAGCCCGGGCAAGCTGCATCCGATGCAGAAGGCCTTCCTCGAGCACGGGGGCGCGCAATGCGGCATGTGCAGCCCCGGCATGATCTTGACGGCCGCCGCCTGGGCCGAGTCCCCCGGGCCGAAGACCGAGGCCGCCTGCCGCCTCGCCCTGGCGGGAAATCTCTGCCGGTGCACGGGCTATCAGCACATCGTGGACGCGGTGCTCGCCGCGGCGAAGGGCGCGGGCAAACGGGCGAGGAGGCCGCGTGCGCGGCGATAGCTCGACGATGGAGCTGCTGCGCCCGGCGTCGGCGCATGAAGCCCTGCAGGCCTATGCCGAGCGTCCCGAGGCGCTGCCTTTGGCCGGCGGGACGGACTTCATGGTCGCCTGGAACATGGGGCTTCTCAACGGCAGGGCCGTGCTCGATCTGTCGGCGGTCGAGGAATGGGCGCGGGTGCGCGTGTCGACCTCGGCCGCCCGGCTCGGCGCGCTCGTCACCCACGCGCGGATCCAGGAGCATCCGATCCTGCGCAAACAGTTCCCGCTGCTGGTCGAGGCCTGCGCGACGGTCGGCGCCGCCCAGATCCAGAACCGGGGCACCATCGGCGGCAACATCGCCAACGCGTCGCCTGCCGGCGACAGCTTCCCGCCCTTGGCCGTCTACGACGCGGTCGTCATCGTCTCCTCAGCCGCGGCGCGCCGCCGCGTGCCGCTGCTGGACATCTTCGCCGGCGTCAAGAAGACGACGCTCGCCAAGGGCGAGCTGATCGAGGCGGTGGAGCTTCCGTACGCGCCCGCGCCTTCGCGGCAATTCTTCCGCAAGATCGGTACGCGCGCCGCGCAGGCCATTTCGAAGACGGTCGGCGCGGGCCTGCTGTGGATTCATGCGGGCAAGGTCGCCGACTGCCGCATCGCCTTCGGCAGCGTCGCGCCCACCGTGCGGCGCCTGAGGACCGTCGAGGATTTCGTGCGGGGCAAGCGCCTCACGCCTCGCTTGGCCGGCGAAGCCGCGGCGCTGGTGGAGCGGGATATCTCGCCGATCGACGACCTGCGTTCGACGCGCCGCTACCGGCTGGCGGTCACCGCCAACCTCGTCCGCCAGTTTCTCTCATAGCTCCCTCCCCCCTTGTGGGGAAGGGTTGGGGTGGGGGGATAATCCTTCGGCTAGGTGTTCCGGTTCTCCAGCACCGACGCCTGCTCGACCGGCACCTCGACGACGCTGCGCGTGCGCAGGAACTGATCGAGACGGTCCTTCTGCGGGTCCAGATCGAGGATCGCGTCGTATAGCTTGCGGCTCAAAAGCGCCGGATGGCCCCGCTCTCCCTTATAAAGCGGGACGGCGGCTTCAGCCTGGCCCAGCGCGGCCGAAAGCGCCGCCAGCAGCGCGGCGTCGGGAACTGGCATGTCCACGTGGTGGACGAAGGCGCTGAGATTGGAGCCTCGGGAGGCGAGCAGCTCCTGAAGAGACGCGAGCATCGGCAGGTCGGGGTCCACGGAGATCAAGGTGACCTTCGGCGACGGCCGGCTCATGGTCGCCTTCCACTCGGCCTGGACGCTCACCAGGATCGCCGCGACGTGCGGCAGCATCCCCTCGATCATGTTCTCGAGCGCGGGTTTGCCTCCGGCCTCCCTCCACGCTTTGGGTCCTCCCGCCCGCTTGCCGCGGCCGGCGGCGAGTAGAAAGAGCTGGGCTTCGCTCATGCGAGACACCTCCTCCGACTAGCCTGCATGGGGGCAATTATACCTATACAGACCGCCCTCCGCGCCTTACCTGAAGCCTCGCCCCTGGCCCTAATGGTAAAATAGGGCATATGAACTGGGCCAAACGCATCTTCCTATTCATCGCCATCAACCTGTTGGTCATGCTCACCATCACGCTCACCATGACCATCATCAGCAGGGCCGGCCTGCTCCCCCATCTGATGTATGGCGGCATGGATTACGCCTCGTTGCTCGTCATGTGCGCCTGCTTCGGCTTCGCCGGGGCGATCATCTCGTTGCTGACGTCGCGGATAGCGGCCAAGTGGGCCTACGGCATCGAGCTCATCGACATGCAGCGCCCGCAGGGCGCCGCCGAGGAGCTGCTGGCGGCCACGGTGCGCGACCTGTGCAACCGCGTGGGCATCACCACGATGCCCCAGGTCGGCATCTACCCGAGCCGCGAGGTGAACGCCTTCGCGACGGGCCCGAGCAAGAGCCGCGCGCTGGTGGCGGTGTCCTCGGGGCTATTGGAAACGATGGACCGCCAGGGGCTCGAGGGGGTGCTCGGCCACGAGATCTCGCACGTGGTCAACGGGGACATGGTCACGATGACGCTGCTGCAGGGCATCGTGAATACCTTCGTGATGTTCTTGGCCTATGCCGGCGCCTTCGCCATCGAGAACGCCTTGCGGGGCAGGGACAGCGAACGGCGCGGCGGCGGGCTGGGCTATTTCGGGCGCTATATGCTCATCAACGTGCTCGAGACGGTCCTGATGCTGTTCGCGGCGCCGCTCTTGTACGCTTTCTCGCGCTGGCGCGAGTACCGCGCGGACCGCGGTTCGGCCAAACTTTACGGCGCGCCGACGATGATCCATGCCCTGGAGAGCTTGATGGGCTACAGGAACGCCGTGGACAAGCAGCATCCCGCCTTCGCCGCCTTCAAGATCAACGGCGGCGGGCAGGGATTGCTGGCGCGGCTGTTCGCCAGCCACCCGCCGCTCGAAAAACGTATCGAGGCGCTGAAGCGCCTCGGGTAGCTCGAGTTAATCCCTAATAAGCGACGCCGCGAAGGAACGAGTCCTTCGCGGCGTCGCTTTTAGGCTTAGAAGATTACTTTACGATGTCGAGGAGCTCGACTTCGAAGACGAGGGTCGCTCCGCCCGGGATCTGCGGCGGCCGCCCCTGGTCGCCGTAGGCGATGCTCGAGGGGCAGACGAGCTTCGCTTTGCCGCCCACCTTCATCTTCTGAACGGCCTCGGTCCAGCAGGGGATGACTTGGTTGAGCGGGAATTCGGCCGGCTGTCCGCGCTGAACCGAGCTGTCGAATACCTGCCCGGTGGTCAGGGTGCCGGTGTAGTGGACCTTGACCTTGTCGGTGGCCTTGGGGCTGGCGCCGGTGCCTTCCTTGATCGGGATCATCACGAGCCCGTCGGGGAGCGTCTGCGCGCCCGGCTCCTTGGCCGCCTTCGCGGCGTATCCCTTTCCCTTCTCCTTCTCGGGGCCGGACTGCGCCAAGGCTTTCTTCTGCTCAGCGGCCTGGTGGGCCGACTCGCGGGTCTGCGCGAACTGCTGGAGCTTGGGGTTGATCTCCTGCGGGTTCACCTTCAGCTGCTTGCCGAGGAGGAGGTCGTCAAGGCCCATCTTGACGTACTTGAGCTCGCTGGGTTTCAGGTCAAGCTGACTGCCCCGTGAGGCGAGAGACGCCCCGAGCAGGTACAGCACCTTCTGGTCGTCGGTGGCGAGTTCGGCGCTCGCCGCCTTTGGCGCCGCGGCCGCCTTGGCGGCCTTCGGGGGCTTGGCCGGCTCCGATGAAGTCTTGGCTGTGTCCGGCTGCGACCAGGCGAGCGGCAGTGCTAGCAACAGTATCTTGAGCATGATGTTCATTCTCCGGTTCGCGACGAAGCGTTTTGCGGCGTCGCTGTGGATGCGGCATCATACCTGTTCCGCCACCGCGCGTCCAGCGCCGCAGGGGTTTCGGCGGCGGCCTTATCTTCCGGCCGTGGGCCTGGCGCGCCTGCGGGGCTTCGATCCGCTGACCTGAGCGACGGTCCGCTCCACGCGCATCTGCAGGATGACGCGCACGCCCGCCAAGTTCACGCCTTCCTCCATGAGCTCGCGGATCTCGTGCAGGCGCTCCACGTCGAGGTCGGAGAACAGCCGCTGGTTGCCGTCGGTGCGCCTGGGGCTGACGAGCTTGTGCCGCTCGATCCACCGCACCGCCCAGACAGCCAGGCCCGTCAGGCGCGAAACAGCGCCGATGTTGTAGATCGGGGTCGTGGGCGAGCGTTCAAGCTTCGGCCGGGCGCGGAGCATCGGGGCTGGGACGACACGGGAACGTCCCCCGTACGATAACAGTCGGGATGAGCCCGGTCAAGAGGGAAGCTGACAGAATCCCTCAGGCCGGGTCGGCGGCGGAGAGGTCCGCCCCCGGGGCGGCGCCTGCCGCGTTTTCCTTGGCCCGGATCTTCGCCAGGACGCTGTGATGGCGGCCATAGCAGAAGTAGATCGCTAAGCCGATGGTCAGCCAGACGAAGAGCCGGGCCCAGTTCTCGGTCGGCAGCGAGAACATCAAGAGCAGGCACAGCGCGATGCCGAGCGAGGGCACCACCGGGCTGAACGGGCAGCGGAACGGCCGCTCGGCCTCGGGGTTGGTGTGGCGCATGATGAGCACCGCGGTGCAGACGATGACGAAGGCAAGCAGCGTGCCGATGTTGACCAGCTCTGCCAGCACGCGCAGCGGCACCAGGGCTGCCATCGAGGCGACGACGAAGCCCGTCAGGATCGTGGACTTGTACGGCGTGCGGAACTTCGGGTGGACGGCGCCGAAGAAGCTCGTGGGCACCAGCCCGTCGCGGGCCATCGCGAGGAAGACCCGCGGCTGGGACAGCATCATCACCAAGAGCACCGAGGTGATGCCCGCCAGCGCTCCGAGGGCGATGAGCCCCTGGGCCCACGGCAGGCCGACTTGGCGGAAGGCATCGGAGACCGGCGCGTCGATGTTGATCTGGTCGTAGCGCACCATGCCGGTCAGGACCGCCGAGACCAGGATGTACAGGACGGTGCACACGATCAAGGAGGTGATGATGCCGATCGGCACGTCCCGTTTAGGTTTGATGGCCTCCTCGGCGTGGGTCGAGACCGAGTCGAAGCCGATGTAGGCGAAGAAGATCATCGCCGCCCCGGCCAGCACGCCGAGGGGTTCCCCGCCCTTGCCCGTCAGCCCCAGGATCGTCTTGCCGAAGAACGACACGCCCGTGTAGCCGTACGGCGCGAAAGGGAACCAGTTCGCGGGCTTGACGTAGAAGGAGCCGACCACGATCACGAACAGGACGACGGCGACCTTGATGCCCACCATCGTCGTGTTGAACCTGGCGCTTTCCTGGATGCCGATCACCAGGATCGTCGCTACCAGGGCCGTGATGACGATCGCCGGCAGGTCGAACCAGGTGCCGGTGACGACGAGGTGGCCCGTGGCCGGATTGAAGTCGAAGGGGGCGGCGCCCAGCGCTTTCGGGATCGCGACGCCGAAGATCGAGATAAAGTTCTGAAAGTAGTGCGACCAGCCGTGCGCGACGGCTGAGGAGGCGACGGTGTACTCGAGCACGAGGTCCCAGCCGATGATCCAGGCGAACAACTCGCCCAGCGTCGCGTAGGCGTAGGTGTACGCCGAGCCCGCGACCGGCGCCATGGAGGCGAACTCCGCGTAGCAGAGCGCGGCGAACACGCAGGCGAGGCCGGCGACGCAGAAGGAGACGATGAGGGCCGGGCCCGCCTTGTCGTGGGCGGCGACGCCGGTCAAGACAAAGATGCCGGTGCCGATGATGGCGCCCACCCCGAGGCTCGTGAGCTGGATGGGGCCGAGCACGCGGCGCAGGCGGTTCTCTCCCTTCATCTCCTCCAACAGCAGGCTCAAGGGCTTTTTCGCGAAAAGGTATTCCATCATTTCGGGATTCTACCAATTTCCCCGTCGAGGGAATATGAGACCCGAGGGCATCGGGTCGGGCTCGAATCGCTTGCCCGGCAGAGCCCGACAGCTATGGGATTTTTCCCAGGAAATACGGCATCTGCTTGCGCCACCACACCCAGTCATGGTTGACGTCAGGGCCCCAGAAGTCCACCCAGGCCGGGATGCCCTTGGCCGCGAGGATATTCTTCATCGCCTGCGTGTCGCCGATGCAATCGTAGTCGGCGCATCGCTCCCAGGCGCCGGTCCCCACGCACAGCACGATGCGCGCCCGGCGCAAGAGCTCCAGGGCGCGCGGGTCCTCCAGACGCGGCAGGTAGGAGAGGGGGAAATGGAAGTACAGGACTTTGTCGAAATCGTCGCCGAACAGGAAGCGCGGCCCGTAGAGCCCGCTCAGGGCGATGACGCCGTCGAAGGCTTCGGGATGGCGGAAGAGGATGTTGGCCGCGTGGTAGGCCCCGCCGCTGCAGCCCGTCGTCATCGCCGTGGCCGAGCCGTTCGTGTCGCGTATGAAAGGCATCACCTCGTCCAGGATGTACCGCTCGTACTGCTCGTGCCGCCGCGCGCGGTCGACGGGGGCGAGGTCGCGGTTGAACCACGACTGGTAGTCCACGCTGTCGATGGTGAAGAGCTGGATCTTGCGCTGCTCCAAAAAGGGCCGGCAGGCTTCCACCATGCCGAAGTCCTCGTACTCGTAGAACTTCCCGCCCCCGGAGGGGAACACGAGGATGGGCCGGCCCGCCTCGCCGTAGACCTTGAGCTCCATGTCCTGCCCGAGCGCCGGGCTGAACCATTTTCGGTGATCCATCAGGCTTCCTTTTGGATGAATTCCACCAGCGGCCACAGCTGCTCCAGCTTCTCGGCCCTGGCCAGGTAGGCGTAGTCGCCGATGGCCTTGCGGAACACCGAGTCGATGGGCGTATGCGTGAGGATCGAGGTCCCCCATGCGCGCAGGACTTCCTCGTGCGAGTGCTCATAGCGCTTGTTCAGCTTCCGGCCGATGTACGAGACGTGGTATGGCCGCGACCATTCGGCCTCGAAGCGTCCGCGCACGACGACGTTCGCCCACTCGCGGTAGACGTCGATGTCGTTGGCGTAGTTGAACATGTCCGTCGTCAGCCCGCCCGGCGGCCGCGCGTTGATCTCCATCGCGCGAAGCTTCCCCTGCGGAGAGCGGATGAACTCGAGATGGAAGAACCGCTCTCGGACCCCGAAGGCGGCGATCGCCTTGCGCCCGCACTCCTCAAGGTCGGCGGGCAGGGTCCTCAGCGACCAATAGTGAAGGTTCTGATCGTCGTTGACGACGGTCATGATGTCCCTGGAGAAGATATGGGAGGTGTAGAAGACGATGGCGCCCGTCCCGTCCGTGAGCCCGTCGAAGGATTCGATGCGGCCTTCGAGGAACTCCTCGAGGATGTAGGCGACGTCCGCCTTGCGCTCGACGAAGGCGTCGACGTCGGCGTCGGAGGCGAGCTTGAAGGTGGCGTGCGCGCCCACCCCCTTGTCCGGCTTGGCGATGATCGGATAGCCGACGCGCCGGGCGAAATCGCACGCGGCCTCGGCGCTCGAAAAGAGCTCGCCCTCGGCGCACGGCACGCCCGAACGCTGGAAGACCTCTTTCATCAGGGATTTGCGGCGCAGCGGCTCGATGTCGTTGGGTTTTGGCCCGGGAACGTTGAAGTCCTGGCGGAGGGCGGCCTTCAGGTCGAGCCAATGCTCCTCCTGGGCGGCGACGCGGTCGAGCTTGCCCACCCGGGAGACCAGATAGGCGGTCGCCCTGAGCACGTGGTCGTAGTTGCTCATGTCCTGGACATGGCAATAGTCGGCGAGGACCGCCCTGAGCTCCGGACGCAGTTCTTCCCAGCGCGACCAGCCGACTCCGACGACCGTCGCTCCCGCCTCGCGCAGGCGCACGGGGAAGAGCTGGTAGTTCGGCGGGAAATTCGGGGAGATATAAAGGATGTTCATGCGCGTGTGACGCGAATCAGGATAGTAGGACTGTTCCAGCCCTGTCAATGGCTCTCGTGTCCAAAGTCCCGTGTCCAAAGTCCCGTTGACACGGAAACGCAGAACCTATAGCCTTTAGTAGATGGAGCGCAAACCCGGACCTGCCGGTCCTGCCGGGATTCCCGGGCCGAAGCCGTTGAAGCCTCCTGCGAAAGAAGGCTGGCGAGCGTACGTTTATACCACTCTTTCCTGCGTCGCCATCTTCGGGCTGTGCCTGTGGCTGCTGCGGGGCTGCTATCAGTCGGAATGGGACCGGCTCAGGGCGGAGAACGACCGTCTCGAAGATGAGAACCGCCGCTTGAAGGAGGGGGCGCAGCTCGCCGACAAGCACTGCGAAGACCTGCTCGCCCAGAACCAGTGCGCCCCCGCGGTCCACAAGGCAGTCTACAAGAGGAAGGTCGCCGCGGTGGTCCCGAGGGTGAGGGCGGGCCGCAAGTTCAAGCGTCCTGCGCCGGCCCTGGCGAACCGGCAACAGGAGGTCGTGCAGGCCTCGGCTAAAAGGGAGGCGCCCGTCATCGAGGACGAGCCCGAGTGCGGCGGCGAACCCATCGACTACGCGAGCTTCTATAACGGCGTGCACACCGGCCTGCCCGTCGGCAAGCGCTTCTGCTTCAAGGCCTGCATCTCGCGGACCCCCTGCATCGGCGGCCTCCACGATTTCAACGAGACGGTGATCTGCAACCTCAAGATGGATTTCGACGACCAAGCCGAGCAGGAGGGCTGGGTCAAGACGAAGAAGATCTACTGCGGACAGATCGTCGGCTCCTACATCGACAAGGCCGGCGTCTCGATCCACCGCCTCCACTAGCTCCGTCGCCTGAGTCGCCGGCTACCGCGGGCTCGTCTAGATTCGTTGCGGGAGTTCTGCGACGTGGCCGCCGGGGAACAGCTCCGGGCTCAGGGGGCTTGAGGCTTCGGTGCCGGCGCGGCCGCAGGGACTTCTTTGGCCGGAGCCTCTTCTTTGTAGGCGGCCTCGATGCGGCAGACGAGCTTCACGCCGCAGACATCCGCGGACCCGGCGAACAGGGGCTCCTGGCAGATGCCGGTGCCCTCGGAGACCGGCTGGCGTGCCTCGACCACGGACTGCACCTTGGCGGCGAGGTTGAAGGTGCCCTGGCCGCAGCGGCCGGGGCAGGGCACCGAGAAATCGGCGCGGTCCTCGGGCTTAAAGACCCGGGTCTGATGCTCCGCGAGCGGGTGGTTCTGCGGGCTCAGCAGATCGAGCTGGACGGTGAGGCGGGCCACCGTCGGGAATTGATCGGACAGGCGCGTGACGGAGCGCTCGCGCGCTTCGGCGTCCGCGGCCCGCCTCAGCTTCTCCTCGTTCTTGGAGGGGCCGACGATACGGCGTTTCTTGAAATAGCGTGCCATTGCGGCCATGGTACAAAATGAAACAGGAGTTCGGAAACGGCACGTACCCCCACCCTAACCCTCCCCCACAAGGGGGGAGGGGGAATTAGGGCTGCTGCTCGTAGCCGGTGAGCGGCTGGGTCTGATGCGCGGCGTTGTCTTGCGCCAGCTCCGGCGGGCACTTGCTCCCGGTCTTGCGGCAGGCCTTGGCGCATTCCTCCCATAGCCCCGTGATGCGGCAGGCGGGCACGGGGTCGCAGAAGTCGTATTTCTCGCACGCCTCCTTGAGCTCCGCGAGCTGCTCGCGCGGCATGACGGCGAAGGCGGATGGGATGTACTTCGCGGCGTTGCGCGCGCCCACGTTCTGCGTGATGGTCGACAGCTTCACCACGTCCTGAGACCCCGGCGGTTGATCGTCCGTCTCGCCGGCGCTTCGCTCCGGCGGCGTTTCGGGCGGCGGCGCGGGCGGCGGGCCGATGTTGCCGCCCTGCGCCTCGGCCTCCGGCCCCCCGGGCCCGCCGCGGACCGGCGGGGCGGCGAGCCCTCCGGCGCGCACCAGCGTGATCGAGCCGCGCAGGGTCTGCGTCACCTCGGCGTCCTTTGTCGCGTCCGAGAAGGCCTTGGCGAAGGCGGGGTCTTGGCGCATCTCCTCCATCACGTCGCGGAACCCCTTTTTCTCGAGCAGGGCCTTGAGAAGCTCGCGAGCCGGAGCCTTCTCGCCGCGCGTCTTGTGGAAATCGATCAAGGCCTGCTTGAGCTCCGGCTGGCGCGCGAAGGCCCTCAGGAACTTGTCCTTCACGGGCGGCGGCGTCTTCTTCGAAACGATGCTCAAGAACTCGCCGACGGTCAGATCTTTGATCGCGGGCTTCTCGTGCCTCGACGGCTCCCGCACGGCCGGCGACGGCAGGACCATGGGCCCCCAATCGCCGGCCAATCCTTCGGGTCCGCCCTGGACCCACAACCGACGGCAGATCTCCACGCCGAGCGCCACGCCGATGAGCAGGACCGCGAGCGCCAAGAGGCCGAGCTGGCGCCTCTCCTTGCGCGGGCGCTCCGGTTCCGCGCTCGGCCTTTTCATCTTAGGGGATGAGGCGATATCCGGCGGGCGTGGTCTGGATGCGCTTCGCCTCGAGCGGCCCCAGGTCCTCGCGCAGGCGCTGGATCGCCTTCTCGAGAGCGTACACGGTCCCGGTGCCGCCGAGCTTCTCGCACAGCGCTTCCTTCGTCAGCTCGCCGTCGGCCTCGAGCAGCAGCCTAAAAAGGTCGAAGCGCCGCGAGGGCAGCGTCGCGACCAGGCGGTCGTTGATGAAGATGGTCCGGAAACTCGGGTCGGCGCGGATGGAGCCGCGGCGGATCTCGTCCGGCGGCGGGGTCTGCCGCGGGTTGGCGGCCAGGGCGCGCTTGATGTGGGAAAGCAGCACCGCGATCTCGACGGGCTTGCGCAGGTACTCGACCGCGCCAAGCGCCTTGACCGAATGCTCGAGCATGCTCGCGTCGTCGCCGTAAGCGGTGAGCACGATGATCGGCAGATCCCGCACATCCTTGTTGCTCTTGACCGCCTTCAGGATCTCCACGCCGTTCATGCCCGGGAGCATCAGGTCGAGCAGGACGAGGTCGGGATGCATCGAGAGGATCTTCTCGTAACCCTCCTTGCCGTTGAAAGCGTACTGGATCTCGTAGCCGTTGGAGTGGAGCGAGAGGCCGATGAGGTGCTGAAGGTCCGGGTCGTCTTCGATGCTCAGGATCCTTGCCATTACCTATAGTCTTCCTCGCTGACGTTTCGCTGTCAAGGCCTGACTTCTGGTGACATTATCCTCTCCCTTCCCCCTTGTGGGGGGAGGGTTGGGGTGGGGGGAAAATTCAGTCGCTCGAGCGCGGCAGGTCTTTGCGGTTGCGCAGCTCGATCTCGCGGACCTTGTTCTCGAAATCCTTTTGGAGCTCCGCGCGCTCTTCAGCGAGCCGTTTGAGCTTCTCGTCGAACTGCGAGGTCAGTTCGAGCTTCTTGAGGTTCCATTGGGTGCGCAGCTCGGCGTCGCGCTTCTTCTGCTGCTGGGCGAGCTCCTCCTCCCGCTCCGCGACCCATGCGGTGGCGCGCGCCCTCTCAGCCTCGAGAGAGGTGAACTTCTCGCGGTAGGAGTCGTCGAGCTCCTTGGACCGCCGCTCCATCTGCGCGCGAAGCTGGTCGCGCTCCTGCGCGACCGAGGTCTCAAGGTCGCGGCGCTGGCGCTCGAGCTGAGCCTCGAGGTCCGTCTTGCGCGAGGACCAGAGCTTGTCCTGCTCCTGCGCCTTCGCCGCCAGCTCCGCCTCCTTGCGCGCGAACTCGGAGCGCAAGGAGCCGAGCTCGCGCTCGACAAGCTCCGTCTTCTGCTGGTTCCAGGCCGTCTCCTTCGAGACCCAGGCGGAGGTGACCTTGCGCTCCAGGTCGAGATACTTGAGCTCCAGCGCCTCTTCCCGGGCGCGGTAGGCTTGGTCCAGCTCGGTGCGCGCCTTGAACACCTGGCCGTCGTAAGCGACGATGAGGTCCTTCTCCTTGCGGAGCAATAGCTGGTCCAGCTCCTGCTGGCGGTTCCGGACGGTCTCCTCGAGCGCCTGCGCCTTCTGCTGGAAGGCGAGCTCGAGCTCCTGGCGCCGCTGCCCCTCTTCCTTGGCCAGGCGCGCCTCCCACGCCGAGCGTTGCTCCTTGAGCCAGGCGGCCTCGCGCTCGCTGAGCTCAACCTGGAGCTGCGCCTCGCGCTGGATCCACGCCTGCTGCGCCTCCGTCTCCTTGCGCGCCAGCTCCTCCTGGCGCTCCTGCGCGGCCCCCTTCAGCTGTTCGTCGCGCTTGCGGGACCGCTCCTGCAGCTGCGCCTCGCGGTTGCGCAGCTCGAGGGTCATCTGGATGTGCGCCGCCTCGTGCTCCTCCGACAGGCGCTGGCGCTCCTCCTCGACCCGCTGGACGCGCAGCTGGAACGCCTGCTCCATCTCGCGCGCCTTCGTCGAGGCCTGCTCCTCGAGCTGCAGGCGCATGCTGGCGAGCACCTGCTCCTTCTCCTTGAAGCCCGCGGCGAGCCGGTCGCGCTCCTGGGTGAGCAGCTGCTCGCGCTGGGCCGTCCATTCGGTCTCGCGGCGCAGCCAGATCTCGCGGGCCTCGGCTTCCTGCCGGGTGAACTTCTCGCGCAGATCGGCCTCCAGCTTCGCGTAGGCGTCGTCCGCCGCCTTGTGCTCGCGCGCCAGCGCGTCTTCATAAGCGAGCCGGTAGGAGGCCTCCTTCTTCGCGATCTCGCCTTTGAGGGCGGCCTCGCGGGCGAAGAAGTCATCGCGCAGCTTCGTCTCTTTGGCGGAGAAGGCGGCGTCGCGCTGCGACTCCAGCTCCTTGTACCGCGCCTCCCGCTCGCGATCGAGCTTGGCGTAGCGCGCGGCCGTCTCGGAGTCGACCTTGCGCACCAGCTGCTCGCGCTCGGCCTCGAGCTGGGCGAGCCGCTCGTCGTACTGCTGGTGGAGCTGGGCGCTCTCGCGCATGAGGCGTTCCTGAAGGTCGCGGCGCGACTGGTCGAAGGCGGTTTCCTGGGCGGCGAGCCACTTGGCCTGGTCTTCCTGGAGAGACTTGCGCAGCGCGAGTTCCCGCTCGGCCTGGGTCTTGTCGGCCTGCTCCTCGCGCTGCGCGTAAAGGGTCTCGATGTTGTGCCGCTCCGTGTCCAGCTGCGCCTGCAGGCGCTCGCGCAGCTCGTCGAGCTGGCGCTGATGGGCGGCCGTGAGCTCCTTCTCGCGGGCGGCCCACCGCGCGGCCTCCTCGGCCTGCACCTGGTTGGAGCGCAGGCGCCACGTCTTCTCCTTGTCCAGCCCTTCCGCCTCCAGCTGGGCGGCGCGCTCCTGATGGCGCTGGTCGAGCTCCTGGCGCTCGCGCGCCAAGGCGGCCTCCGCTTCTTCCTGCCGGGCGGCGAGCTCCGTTTCTTTCTGGCGGTAGATCGCCTCCAGCTCGTCGCGCTCGGCCTCGAGCTGCAGCCGGTGCTGGCGCAGGCTCTCCTGCAGCCGCCGGCGATGCTCCTCCCAGGCCGTGCGCTCCTTTTCCGCCGTCTCCTGCTGGGTGGCGTGGAGCTTGCGGACCAGCTCCTCTTCCTTGGCCCGGTACTGGTCCTGCAGCTGCTGGTGGCGCTCGAAGAGCTCCGCCTCCTTGCGCTCGGCGCCGCCCTCGAGCTCCTTCTGCTTCTGGTAGAGCGCCTCCTCCCTCTTCTGGAGCTCGCCCTCGAGGGCCGCGCGCTCCCGCGCCAGCTCCGAGCGATGCAAGGCCTTGGCGGCGTCGAGCGCCTCCTCCTTCTTGCGCAGCTCGCTCTCGAAGGCGGCCCGCTCGCGCGCGAGCTCGTCGCGGTGCTTGATCGACGCGGCCTCGAGCGCCTCGCGGTGGGCCTTCCAAAGCTCCTTCTCCTTGCCGACGAGCTGGTCTTGGCCGGCCTGGTACTTGGAGATGAGCTCGGCCTCGACCTGCTGGTAATGCTCCTGCACCGCGCGGTTGCGCTCCAGCACCTGGCCTTCGAGCGCCGTCTCTTTCTCGTGGAACTGCTGCTCCAGAGCCCGCCGCTCGCTGTCGAGCCGCTCCTGGAAGCGGCCCCACTCGATCTCGTATTTGCGTTTGTACTGGGCTTCGAGCTCCTCGAGCTTTTTGGTGTGCTCGAGCTCCTGGCGGCGGCGCAGGTCATCGAGCTGGCCCTCGCGGGTGCGCAAGAGCTCCTCTTGATGGCGGCCCTTGGCCTCGTAGCGCTCCAGCAGCTGCGTTTCCTCGCGCGCGAGCACGTCGCGGTTATGCTGGAGCAGCTCCTCCTCGAAGCGCTGGAATCTCCGCCGGAACTCGAGCTCCTTCGCCTTGATCTGCTCGTCGATCTGGCCCTGCTGCTCCTCGAGGTCCTTCTCCTTGGAGCGCAGGGACTCGGCCTGGATGCGCATGCGCTCCATCAGCGAGCCGCGCGTGTCGTCGAGGGCTTTCTCCTGATGGCGCAAGAGCTGCTGCGTCTCGTGCTCGCACTGCTCGCGGGCGTACTTCACGGCGTCAATCATCTCGCGGCGCAGCTGGCCGATCGCGCCCTCTTTCTGCGCCAGCTCGCGCTTCAGCGCGTCGATGGTGAGGTATAGCTGGGCCTTGGCCTCGTCGCCCTCGGCGAGCACCTCCTTGCGCAGGCGCTCGCGGATGGACTCCTCCATCGCCTGGTGGTCCTTGACGTTTCCCTCCCAGGCCTTGATGGTGTTCTGCCAGCGGCGCAGCGTCTCGTCTTTCTGATTGAGCTGCTCGCTCAGGATGCGGAGCTTGTCGACGGCGCTCTGGGCGGTCTCCTTCGAGCGAGCGGACTCCTCCTGCAATAGGTGCACGCGCTCGAGCGCCCAGCGCAGCGCCAGCCGCGCGGTGTCGATGTCGGTGACTTCAGCCGGGTCTACTTTCTCTTCTTCTTCCATGAAGACGGCAATGACCGCGCTCTCAGGCGCGGCTCGGCGGGTACGACCGTCCAATGGTAGACGAGGCCTGTTACGTTTTCAAGAACAGTCCCAGTCCTTCCTCCCCCCTTGTGGGGGAGGGTCGGGGTGGGGGGATACTAGTCGAGATGCGCTCCCGCCGGCCGCGGCTCGCGGCTCGACTGGGTGAAAGAGAGCGCGATCAGCAGCACCGCCAGGGCCACGTAGCCCTCGGTGAACTGATACGGGATGCTGCGGGCCGGCATGGGCAAGGACCATGGCAGGTACATGTTGCCCTCGGGAAGGGCCGAGTGGATGATGCCCACGAAGGTGAGCGCGGCCAGGATGAAGAGGTAAGCCGCGCTGGCCCTGAGCTTGCGGTCGATCAGCTTGGCCATGAACGCCCCCCAGAGCATGGCGGTCAGGATGAAGCCGTTGCCCAAAGCCACGGTGACCAGGAGTTCCGGCAGGGCCTTGCCGGGCAGGACGAGCAGCTTCTGGAAGTTCTCCATAGGCACGAAGTCGGGGTTGGAGAGCTTGATGGACAACAGCCGCGCCACCGTGGGGAAGTAAGCGAAGGCCACGGCCGGCGCGTGCTCGACGGGGCAGGCGTGGAAGGCCTGGCACATGATGTCCAGAGCCACGAAGATGAGGATGGGCGCCAGCACCGCCCGGGGGATGAGCTCCACGATGAAGCCGATGTAGCCCAGCACGCCGCCCAGCCCGATGAACAGGCCGGTCAGCAGGGTGTAGCCGGCGCGGGAGCCCATCTGCTTGTAGGCGGGCTGTCCGATGTAGGGCGTGGACTGCGCCACCCCGCCGCAGAGGCCCGCGATCAGCGTGGCCACGGCCTCGGTGAGCAGGATGTCGCGGGTGCTGAAGTCGTCGCCCGCGACCCGTGCGCTCTCGGTCACGTTGATGCCGCCGACCACGGTCAAGATCGCGAAGGGAATCGCGATGGGCAGGTACTTGAGGGCTTCGATGAAGCCGTGCCTGAAGGCCAGGGTCGGGATGGGCAGGCCGAAGTGGAGCTCGCCCGTGGGCGGCTGATACGTCCCTCCGACCAGACCCATGGGGCCGAGGATGTAATAGACCGCCGTGCCGATGCCGACCGCCGCCAGGACGCCCGGGAAACTGCGGGGCAGCTTGATGCCGGCCACGAGGTTATAAAGGATGAGGCCCAGGGCGATCATGCCGACCAGGGGCAGGGAGAAGACGTCCACTAAGGGAATAAAGCCGATGAGGGCCAAGCCGATGCCCGCCAAGGAGCCCAGCAGGCCCGCTTGCGGGACGATCTTCTGCACCCACCCGCCGACGAAGGAGAAGATGACCTTGAAGACGCCGATGAGGACCATGGTAGCCATGCCGACGTACCAGGTCATCATGGCGGCGTCCTGCGGGGCCATGCCCTTGGCCTTCATGGCCATGAAGCAGGGTCCGAGCACGGTCAGAGCGATGCCGATGGTGGAGGGCGTGTCCAAGCCGAGCGGCATGGCCGTGACCGTCGGGTTGTTGGTGCGCTTGGCGAGGCGGAAAGCCATCCAGGTGTAGACGAGGTCGCCGAAGAGCACGCCGAGCGCGGTGCCGGGGAACATCTTCTTGTAGACGATGTCCGCGGGGAACTGGAAGCCGAAGATGAGTATGCCCGCCAAGAACGACAACACCGTCATGTTGTCGAACATCAGCCCGAAGAAGCCGTTGATGTCGCCCAGAACGAACCACTCGTAGCGCCTGCCGGTGTCGGTCATGCGGCGATTATATGATAGTCGGGGCGGCTGGTGACCGGCCTCAGACTCTCCCTCCCCCCTTGTGGGGGAGGGTTGGGGTGGGGGGTTATGGCTTCCCGCGCTCATTTCTGCTAGCTTTGACCCGTGCCCGTGGCGCTCCATCTCGGCTGGCTCGATGGCTCGATCTTGCTGGCGTACGTGCTCACTCTGGCTTCGATCGGCTGGTGGGCCGCGAACAAGACGGCGAAGACCACAGAGGATTACTTCCTCGCCTCGCGCTCCATCCACTGGCTCATCACGACCGCGAGCTTCTTCGCCACCTGCATCAGCGCGCTGACCTTCGTGGCGACTCCGGCCGAGGGCTATAGCTCGGACTTCCGCTACCTCTTGTCCAACGGCGGCGACATTGCGGCCTGCTTCTTCATCGCGGCCTTTTTCATCCCGCACTTCCAGCGCCTGCGCGTCACCTCCATCTACGAGGCGGTGGAGCGCCGCTTCGGCCGCGGCGCGCGCAGCGTCTGCTCCTTCTACTTCATCCTGACGCGGACGCTGGCCTCGACGGTGCGCGTCGTCGCGATCGCGAAGGTGCTGGAGGTCGTCACCGGCGGGGCCGTGCCCTTCAACCATTGCCTCTTCATCGTCGTCGGCGCGATCTTGTGCTACACGACCTTGGGCGGCGGGCGCGCCGTCGCCTACACGGACCTCATGCAGTTCACGCTGCTCATGACCGGCGCGATCTCCGCGCTGGTCTATATCGTCTGTCACGTGCCCGGAGGCGTCCACGGCGTCATCGAGGCCGGGACCCACGCCGTGCGGCCCGACGGGACCGTCTACAATAAGTTCAACTTCATGGAGTTCTACAAGCCGGGGACGGTGGGCCTGTTCCTTATGATGACCGTCTGGGGCTTCTTCAACTCCTCGGCGACCTACGGCACCGACCAGGATATGGCCCAGCGGCTGCTCGCGTGCAGCGACCCGAGAAAGGCGCGTTGGAGCCTGCTCATCTGGGGCTTGGGCGGCATCCCGGTCACCCTGCTCTTCCTCTCCATCGGCGTCGGCTTGTACGCCTACGGGCTCGCGCATCCGGAGTTCTTGGCGGGCATGAAGGACACCGATCACGTCTTTCCCCGATTCATCCTGACCACGATGCCGCACGGTCTGCGCGGCCTCATGCTCGCGGCCGTGGCCTCGGCGGCGATGGGGAGCGCGGACTCGGCGCTGGCTTCCTTGGCGACGGTGTTCGTGACCGACTTCTACAGGCCGTTCTGGGGCAAGGACGCCTCCGAGCGCAAGTGCGTGGTGATCTCGAAGCTGTCCTTCGTTGCCTTCGGCCTCCTCTTCATCGCCTTCGGGCTGGCGATGCACAACCTCGACAGCCTGCTGTGGCTCGCGTTCCGGTTGATCTCGTTCACCTACGGGCCGCTCTTGGGGTTGTTCGTGGTGACCATCCTCACCGATTGGCAGGTGTCGCCGTGGCGGCTGTTGCCGGTGATGATCCTCTTCAGCGTCTGTTCCTTCGCGATCGCGATGACGGCCTGGCACATCTCCCTGCAGCCCGGCGCGACGGGCTTTTGGGTCAACCTGCACAGGGACTACTGGCGCTTCTGGATCATCGGCGGGGCGCTGGTGGTG
>JAPLKK010000173.1:0-1212 GCA_026388115.1 Elusimicrobiota bacterium
CGCGACGTGTCTCGATAGAAGAGCGTCGCCGGGGAGGAGCGCTCCTCTTCGGACGCATCCGGGTCCGGCTCGTAGTCGATGCGTTCGAACCGGTTCGGCGGATTGAACGAGGAGCCGCGGCCGCGCAGCGAGACATCCAGATTGAACATATGTTCAGCTTAAGCGAAAAAGGCCTTTTCGTCAAGAGGGCCTACCGCTGAGCGGGAGTGCGGGCGGCCGGCCGGGACAACAGGTCGCGCAGCGCCGGCTCGAGCTCGGGGAACCGGAACTCATAGCCGAGGGCCAGGGCCCTGGCGGGCTCGACACGCTGGCTCGCGAGCAGGACGCCGGACATCTCGCCGAATACAAGGCGCAGCAGGGCCGCCGGCACGGGAAGGAAGCAGGGGCGGCCAAGGACCGCGGCGAGGGTACAAGAGAACTCGGCGTTCGTCACCGGGCCCGGGGCCACCGCGTTCAAAGGCCCCCGCGCCTCATCGTGTTCGATGGCGAAGCGCGCCAAGCCCACCGCGTCGTCGGCGTGGATCCAGCTCATGTACTGGCGGCCGGAACCCAAACGGCCGCCCAGCCCGAGCTTGAAGGGAAGCAGCATGCGCGCCAGCGCCCCGCCCTCCGCGCCCAGCGCCACGCCGAAGCGCAGCAGCACGACCCGCACACCGGCCGCCTCCGCGCGCGCCGCCTCCGATTCCCAAGCGGAGCAGACCTCCGCCAGAAAATCCCGCCCGCCGGAGGAATGCTCCGTCAACCGCTCATCCGCCCGATCGCCGTAGCAGCCGACCGCGGAGGCGTTGACGAGGACGGCGGGCTTGGTGCGCGAGCGGAGCATCGCCTCCACGAGCGCGCGCGTCGACCGGACGCGGCTTTCCTTGATCCCGCCCTTGCGAAGCGAAGTCCAGCGACCGCCCGCGACCGGCGCGCCCGCGAGGTTCACCACGGCGCCGGCGGTCTCGAGCTCCTCGCGCCAGGGGCCTTTCCAGGCTACGACGCGCGACGCGCCGTCAGGCGGCGGCTCCGCCCTGCGCGAGACGACGACGACCTCGTGCCCCGCCGCGCCGAGCAGGCGCACGAGCCGCCGGCCCACGAAGCCCGTGCCGCCCGCGATGACTACTTTCACAGCGCGGATGATAGAAAATGTACAATCTCATCAGATATGCCGTTCCGATACGCGGTCCTTGGCGCGAACGGCCTGGGCTGCGCCGCAGCCTACGACTTGGC
>JAPLKK010000173.1:1251-5749 GCA_026388115.1 Elusimicrobiota bacterium
ACGACTTGGCTTGTTTCGGAGACGCCGCCGAGATACTGCTGGCCGATCCGGACGGAGCGCTCGCCAAGGAAGCCGCCGCGCGCGTGACGAAGCTGGCGAAGGCGAGCAAGGCGAAGATCAAGGCCGGCACCGTCAATCCCGAGCGCAAGGCGGATCTCGCCAAAGCTCTCAAGGGACGCCAAGCGGTGCTTTCCGCCCTCCCCCCCGCCGCCGGCTTGGCCGTCGCCCAAGCGGCGCTCCAGGCGAAGGCGCATTACTGCGATTGCGGCTCGAATTTCGAAACGGCGCGCGCGATTTTGAAGCTCGCCCCGGCGGCCCAGAAGGCGCGCGTGAGCCTCATCCCCGATTGCGGTTTGGCGCCCGGGCTTTCCTCCGGCCTGGCCATGAGCGCCATGGCCCGGCTCGACTTCGTCAAAGAGGTGCGCGTGTACGTGGGAGCGCTTCCCCAGCAGCCCTGCGGGCCCATGGGTCACGCGACCATGTACCCGGTGGAGACGCTGCTCGCGCTCTACTTGGAGCCGGCCGTCGTGCTGCGCCGCGGCAAGATCGCGAATCTGCCCTCGCTGACCGAATCCGAGCTGATCGACATTCCGGGCGTCGGCAAGCTCGAGGCCTGCCTGACCGGCGGCGGCAAGTCGACCTGCCCGTACTCCTTCGAGAAGCGCCTCGCCTGCTACGAGCACAAGACCCTGCGCTACCCCGGGCACTTCGAGAAGATGGCCGCCCTGCGCGCGATGGGGTTCTTGGGCGACACGCCGCTGGTTTTCGACGGGACCCGCGCGACCCCGCGCGAGCTGTTCGTCGCTCTCGCCGAAAAGTCATGGGGCCGGACACAGGAGAAAGACCTCGTGGTGGTCCGCGTCTCGGCGCTCGGCAAGAACCACGGCCGCGCCACCGAGATCGACTACGACTTGGTGGACCGCTTCGACAACGCCACCGGCTTCTCCGCCCTCGAGCGGGTGACCGGCATCGGCGCCTCGGCCGCGTCGGCTCTGCAGGCCGCTTCCAAGATGAGGCCCGGAGCCGAGCCGCCCGAGCTGGCCCTGCCCTATGGGGAATACGTGCCCCAACTGAAGCGCCGCGGCCTCAGGATCGCCGAGTCTCAGCGCGCCCTCGCCGCCGCAGCCTGACCACCGGCAGGAGCCGGACAGGACCCGGCCTCCCTCGACGGGACGCCCTTGAAATCCCGACGAAGGGGGCCTACACTTCCGCAAGCCTCATGCGCCGCTCTCCCTTCCCTCTCGCCATAGTCCTCCTTGTCGCCTGCCCGGCGCTGAGACTCGCCGGCGGGGACGGGAACACCGCGATTGTGACCCACGAGATGAATCGGGCGAACAACCGGTCCGGAAAGCAGAACCAGGCGCAAGGAGTCACGAAGGAAGAGGGTTCGATAGGCGGCGACCCGCTCGAAAAGACCACGAGAAACAATGAAGAAGGCGCAGGCAATAACTTCGGCGCCGACCCGAGCTTGACTGGCGGGAAGATGAAATCCAATACGTTCAGCGAGCTCTGGCATAACGATAAGTCCGGCGCCTTTGTGGTCCTCCCCGGAGGCACTCCACCGACAAAATCCTTCGCCCTGGCACCTCTTGTCGTTCAAAAGAACTTCTCAAAGATCGCGGACCTCGCAAAAGCCCAAGCCTCGAGTCAATCAGGAGCCGCTAATTCAGCCGAGAACGGGAAGTCTCAGACCGCCATGGCCGCAGCGCTGAGTCCGGTGAAAAACTACGTCACCCAGAGCAACGATTCCGAGCTGCAGACCTACGCCGGCAACCTATACCTCGGCGGCGCCAATCGCCCCGATCTCGCCGTCGAAATGACCAATTTGGCGATCCAGAACGACCGGAGCTACGCTCCCGCCTATACCGTGCGTGGCGCGGCGTCTCTCGCCCTGGGCGACGCGAAAGGAGCCGCGGCGGACGCCCGGGAGGCCATGAGGCTGGCCCCCGGCGACCCGTCGGCACGCTCGCTCCTGCAATACGCCCAGGCCCGGCTTCAAATGGAGCAAGCGGGCGGAAAGAAGGCGTTCAACAAGGCGCAGAATTTCGGACAACAGCTGAAGACGGCGGTCCCGGACGAGGAATCCCTCGACGGCGGCGCGGAGCCGGGCGCTCGGCCCAGGCCCGCGCGCCCGCAACAGGCCGCCTGGTCCGTCTCCACCTTCGGCGCGGCGCCTTCGCTGCCCGGCGCCCCGGCAAGCGAAACGAGCGTCGCCGGCCAGCGGTTGGTACGCGAGGCCCAAAACAGCAGGGAGATGGGCGACAACGGCCGCGCCGCCACCCTGCTCGACAAAGCCCTCGCGCTGAACCCGCGCAACTGCGACGCGCTCAACCTTCGCGCCGACGTCCACAGCAGCATGGGTCAATACGGCGCCGCAACCGCGGCTGCGACGTCTTCTCTTCAGAACTGCCCCGACAACGTGCCGGCGCTTGATGTCCGCGCCTTGGCGCTCAACAAGCTCGGGCAGTTCCCGCGCGCCCTCAGCGACGCCGATGCCTCCATCCAGCATGCGCCCCGCAGCCCGTTCGGCTACTTGAATCGCGCCGACGCGGAGGAAGGACTCTCTCGCCTGCAGGACATGGCGAAAGACCTGCGGCGCGCGGCCGCGCTCGACCGGCAATACGAACCGCGCTATGAGGCCAAGGCGGCGCAGTACGGGCTGCCCGTCGAGCCGGTCACGGTCGGCACAGACGCCTCGCTCTTCGCGGACGGCGAGCACCCCGCCGCCAAAGGCGCTCAGCAGCCGCGTTCCTCTCGTTTCGGCCTGTTGACCTGGGTGCTGGCGACGCTCATCGGCGGCTTCATGATCGCCCTCGGCCTTTTCCATGCCTGGTCGCGCGGCTCGACGACGCGCTCGCGGCGCGCGACGGCCTCGGCCCGGCCGGGGTCGTCGGCGGGCGCAGAGACGCCGGCCGCCCCGGCCGATGCGGAAGAAGGCACCCGCCTGAAGGCGCCTTTCATCCTCCGCCAGCCCATCGGCCGCGGCGGGATGGGCGTCGTCTACGAAGGCTGGGACGTGAACCTCGACCGGCGCGTCGCGATCAAGAAGATGCGCGAGGAGATCAGCCGCGACCCGCGCGAGCGAGAGCGGTTCATCAAGGAAGCCCGCCTGGTGGCGAGCCTCGAGCATCCGGCGATCGTCGGCGTCCACTCGATCTTCGAGGAGGACGGCGAGCTGTATCTGGTCTTCGAGTACGTCGAAGGGCTGACCATGGACGCGTTGCTGCACGACCAGGGCCGATTGAGCCTGGCCGAGGCGAGCCGATTGCTGCGGCCCGTGTGCGAGGCTCTCGATTTCGCGCATTCGCGGCGCGTCATCCACCGCGACCTCAAGCCGGCGAACGTGATGGTCACGCCCTCCGACAAGGTCAAGGTGATGGATTTCGGCATCGCGCGAGTCGCGAAGGATACGCTGGCCAAGCTCAGCGCGACGAACACGATCGCGGGAACGCCGATCTACATGCCGCCCGAGGCCGACGACGGGCTGGTGGGCGCGGCCGGGGACATCTACTCGCTGGGCGTGATGGCGTACGAGATGCTGTCCGCGCGCCCCCCCTTCGGCTCGCCGGGGCTCAGGGCCGCCAAGCTCTCTCGCTCGTACGCGAGGCTTTCGACCTTGGGCGCCGATCTCGCCGCCGCCGACGCGGCCGTGCACGCCGCGCTCGACCCCGATCCAGAAAAACGCCCGAAGAGCGCTCTCGCGTTCTGGGAAAGCCTGAGCGGGAACGCGCCAAGCTTGAGCTAACAGGATGCCGAGGAAGTCCTTCGTTCTCCCTCTCCCGAACGCGGGAGAGGAAACAACGGCAGGGTTTCTCAACAGCTTAGTTGCAGCCGCCTTGCCGCTCGCTCGCGACGCGGTCCCCTCTATTCCTCGCAGCTTTGCCGGCTGTCGGCCGGCGAGTCGTCAGGCGGGAGCCAATCAATTACAACGGCGATGAGAATCGGCACTTCTCCAGCCGGGGCGCCAAGAAGGGCATGATCCCTCTATTTGTCGGTCGTGATATCCGTGGCGATGCCGCCCAGGGCGTGGATATCGCCTTCAGGATCCGGAACGGGGAATTGCACGCAGAGGTACGATCGGGACGCTCCATCCGCCCCCACCAGCGTCCGCTCCGTCCGCCGGGCGGCCTTCGATTCCATCACTTCGCGGCTGATGGGCTCCAGCGTCTCCGCGACGGCCTTCGGAAGCGAGTCGCCGGCGGTCCTGCCGATGACGTCGCGGCGCTTGACGCCGAAGACGCGCTCGAACTCCTTGTTGATCAAGAGGAATCTCCCCTCCATATCCTTGAGGAACACCGCCGCGGAGAGGTTGTCGACGACGCCCTCCAGACGCTCTTCCCTCCGGACCAGGGCAGCGGTCGTCGCGTCGCGCTCATCCTCCACCCCGCGCAGCTGGCGCAGGAAGCGAGAGATCAGCCATAGGACCAGGGCGATGCTGAGAACCGTGCTGATGATCTCGTCCCAGGGGCTCGGCGGCAGCAAGGCGTCTTCCACGAAG
>JAPLKK010000188.1 GCA_026388115.1 Elusimicrobiota bacterium
AACGGGATCGGCCAGCGCCATGGCGCTCACGGCGCCCCCGCGATGGGCAACATAGCCGTTGAGCCAGGTCGCCAAGTCCCCGAACTTCGGGTTGCTGAAGCCGAGGGACTTGGCCTCGGTGACCGCTTGCGATATGCTCCAGTTCTGAACGGTGACGCGATACGCGGCGATCACGACGCCGGTCCGGTCGTGGCCGAGGTGGCAGTGGACGAGGACCGGCTGCCGGGCGGCGTCATTAACGACCGCCAGCGCGTCGTCGACCTGCGCGAAGGTCGGTGCGGCTTGGTTGCTCATCAGCCGGGCGACGAGATCGATCCCCGCGGCCGACGCCCAATTGGATTCCGCCGGAGCATCGTTGTTGAGCTTGAGGACGGTCTTGATGCCTTTCGCCGCCAGCTGCGCGATGCCCTGCTGGGTCGGCTGGCCCGAGCGGTAGACGCCCGGGGAGACCTGGGCGAAGTCGGGGAGCGCCGCCACCGAGTTGGCGCTGAGCGAGAACGACGCCGCCTGGGCGATGGAGTCCAGGCTCTTGAGCGACTCCGGCGTCTCGGCGCCGAAGGCTCCTACCGACAACGCCGCCGACAGCGCCGCCGCCGCTACCGCCGTCCAGCTTCCCGTTTTCATCGGACGCCTCCCGCCCAACAAAAAAGGGGAAGCCGTTCTTCGCGGCTTCCCCTGGTGACTCCGGATTCCGGTCCGAAGGTGGATGCTCCCCAGCCAATCCCGGGGATTACAAGGTCCCTAGCTAATGGGTCCTTTGTTCCGGATTACGAAGGGCCCGAAGACCCAGCATGATTTGGGCCCCAGGGCCTAGATTGTTGTGTGGGCAGTTTCTCCGTCGAGAAACGAGGCGAAAAGGCGGAAAACGTCCCCTATTTCTTCTTGACGACCGTGATCTCGGCCGTGAACGTCCTGGCCGGCGCCACATCCTTTTCCCACGGGCGCCGATACACCAGGACCGCCTTGGTCTTGCCGGGCTTCACGCCGGCCACCTCGAGAGTGCAGACGCCCGGGACGCCGACCATGCCGGGGGGCGCCTCGTTGCGCTGGAACGCCACGTCGCCCTTCGGAGCCGCGATCTTGCGGTTGATGCTCTTAAGCTCCCAGTTGTAACCCGTGGTCGGGTTGCAGTCCAGCTTGATCACATAGCTCTCACCGACGGCGATGCGCGCCTTCACGGTGTCCGCCTCGGGCCCCTGTGCCGACCAGACGGCGGCCGCAACGGCAAGCAAGATATGAGCCATCATGAACCCTTTCCTCCTTTCCTATCGATGCAGCTAGTCCTGCTGGCAATGCGAGCGCAAATTGTACCAATGTTGGGAGAAAAGAGAGACGGACTTCTCATGCGCACCGCTGAAAATGATATTTTCGTCATACATTCATCTTTTGAGGAGCGAATATGCCAATCCAAGTCCGCGGAAACGGTTTGACGATCGAAGACGTCGTGCGGGTCGCCCGCCATGGCGACAAGGTGGAGCTTGCGCCCGAGGCCGTCGCGGCCATCAAGAAGTGCCGCGCCATGCTCGAGAGGAAGATCGTCGCCAGGGAGATCATGTACGGCGTCAACACCGGCATCGGCGAGTTCTCCGAGGTCGTGCTCAACGACGAGCAGGTCGAGCAGTTCCAGAGGTACCTCATCTACAACCACGCGGCGGGCATCGGCAAGCCATGCCCCATCGAGCACGTGCGAGCGGCGCTGCTCAGCCGCATCAACGTGCACGCCCATGGCCACTCCGGCTGCCGGCTCGAGATCACGCAGACCTACGTCGAGATGCTCAACAAGGGCGTCACGCCCGTGGTGTGCGAGAAGGGAAGCGTCGGCGCCTGCGGCGACCTCTCGCCGATGAGCCAGGCCGCCTTGACGCTGATGGGCGAGGGCGAGTGCTTCTACAAAGGAGAGCGCATGCCCTCCAAGGCCGCCATGGAGAAGGCGGGCATCCCGATCCCCGGACTCAAGGCCAGAGACGGGCTTGCCGCCATCAACGGCTCCAACCTCATCACGGGCATCGGCTGCCTCGAGCTCTACGACGCCGAGCGCTGGGTCAAGCAGGCCGAGATCGCCGCGGCGATGAGCCTCGAAGCCCTGCTCGCGAACATGAAGCCCTATGACGCGCGCCTCCATGAGCTGCGCGGGTTCAAGGGCGCGGTCACCTCGGCCGCCAACATCCGCTCCGTCATCGCGGGCTCGGACCTCGTCACGGGCAAGCTCAAGGTCAAGGTGCAGGACGCCTATTCGATGCGCTCCTCCCCCCAGGTCATCGGCGCCTTCCGCGACCAGATCGCCCATACCCGCAAGCAGCTCGAGATCGAGCTCAACGGCGTCGCCGACAACCCGATCTTCCTGCCCGACAGCGATACGGTGCTGACCGGAGCGAACTTCCAAGGCACGCCGGTCAGCATGCCCTTGGATATGCTGGGCGCGGGCGTCACGATGGTCAGCGTGCTCTCCGAGCGGCGCTTGAACCGCCTCTTGAATCCCGCTCTCAGCGTGAAGCTCCCCGCGTTCCTCACGAAGGGCGCCGGGATGTTCTCGGGCCTGATGCTGAGCCAGTACACGGCGGACACCCTCATCGTCGAGCAGCGCATCCTGAGCGTCCCCTCCTGCATCCAGTCCATCCCCGCCGCCGCCGACCAGGAGGACTTCGTGAGCATGGGGATGAACGGCGCGCTCAAGACCCGGCAGATCCTCGACAACGCTTACGGGGTCCTCGCCATCGAGCTCATCGCCGCGACCCAAGCCCTCGACTTCAGGGAGTTCACCCCGGGCAAGGGGACCCGCGCGGCGCACGCCGCGGTGCGCAAGGTCGTGGCGCACCTGGATGTAGACCGGCCGCTGTTCACGGACCACAACGCGATGGCGGCGGCCGTCGAGCGCTGCGAGGTGCTGGAAGCCGTGGAGAGCGCGATCGGCGAGCTCAAGAGCTCCTGGGAGCCGGCGCGCCCCAGCGCCGAGCCGGTCTTGGCCTGACGGACCGGGAGCGACCATGGATCTCAAGACCGTCGCCATCGAGAAGCCGGAGGACATCAACTTCATCCTGGGGCAAGCTCATTTCATCAAGACCGTCGAGGACCTCCACGAAGCGCTGGTCTCCGCGATCCCAGGCATCCGTTTCGGGCTCGCCTTCTGCGAGTCCTCCGGCCCGTGCCTCGTGCGCGCCAGCGGAACGGACCCCGACTTGGTCGCTCTGGCCAAGAAGAACGCGCTCGCCCTGTCCGCGGGCCACGTCTTCATCATCTTCCTGCGCGGGGTCTTCCCGATCAACGTGCTCAACGCGGTGAAGGCGGTGCAGGAGGTCTGCGCCATCTACTGCGCCAGCGCCAACCCCGTGCAGGTCATCCTCGCCGAGACGGAGCAGGGCCGGGGCGTCCTGGGCGTGGTGGACGGCCTCAAGTCCAAGGGCGTCGAGACGGCTGACGACGTCGCGGCGCGCAAGAAGCTCTTGCGCCAGTTCGGATACAAGGCTTAACAGGGAAAGTGATGAAGAACGAAAGAGACGTCATCCGACTCTTCGCCGAAGCCATCGAATCGGGCGCCTCCGCGGCGCTGGTGACCGTCGTGTCGATGCAGGGCAGCACCCCGCGCGACGCGGGCGCGCGCATGATCGTCTACCCCGACGGCTCCTCCGTCGGCACCGTGGGCGGCGGGAAGCTCGAGGCGCTCTCTATCAGCGACGCCGTCCAGGCGATCGCCGAGGGGACGAGCCGCAAGACGGTCTACGACCTCAAGCCGAGCGGCACCGGCATGATCTGCATGGGGCGCGTCGAGGTGTTCATCGACGTGCAGGCGCGCGAGCTGTCCCTGCTGATCGTGGGCGGCGGCCACGTCGGCGAGCGCGTCGCCGCCGTCGCGGCCGCGGTCGGCGTCTCTTATGACGTCGCCGACGACCGGCAGGAATTCGCGAACCGGGAGCGCTTCCCCGGCGCGGGCCGCATCTTCGTCGAACGGCCGGACAAGGCGGTGGCGAGCGCCAAGCCGGACGAGCGGACCTACGTCGTCATCGTCACCCGCGGCCACGAGTTGGACGAGCAATGCCTCGCCGCCGCCCTCAAGACCCGGGCCGCCTACATCGGGATGGTCGGCAGCCGCTCGAAGGTGCCGACCGTCTTCAAGAACCTGCGCCGCAAGGGCATGCGCCCGGAGAAGGATCCTCGGGTGCACGCGCCGATCGGGCTTGATCTCGGCGGAAAGACGCCCGGCGCCATCGCGCTGTCCATCCTCGCCGAGATCTTCAAGGTCCATCACCGCCGCGGCGGCGGGCACATGGCCCTCAAGCCGAAGGCCTAGCGCCTCCCTCCCGTCGGGACCCTGTCGTCCGCGCGGCGGGCGTTGCCAGGCCGGCCGCCTGGGTGTTAAACTCAGGTCCATGGCTCCCCAAAGACCGACGGTGCTGCTGCTGGTGCTGGACGCGGTGGGCGTCACCACCCTGGAATATCTGTTCGACCGCTATCCCGGCAAGCTGCGGCTTCCCCACCTTTCGCGCCTGGGCCTCGGGCGCATCCTGGCGCCCCGCTTTCATGCGCGCCTCGGGCCGGACGGCCGCAGGTCCGTCGCCATGCGGGTCGAGCAGGCCTCCGCCTCCGCCGACTCGGTCATCGGCCACCGCGAGATGGTGGGGATCGTGGACCCGAGCACCTACGATCTATTCCCGAACGGCTTCTCGCCGCGGTTCATCCAGGCGCTGGAGAAGCGGATCGGGCGCAAGACCATGTTCAACAAGATGGCCGGAGGCATGGAGGCGATCGAGCTCAACGCCAAGGAGCACGAGAGGACGGGCCGCCCGATCGTCTACGCCAGCAAGTGCGACCCGCTGGTCCAGATCGCCATGGACGAGGCCGTCATCCCCGTCAAGGAGCAGCACGCCATCGCGGACGCCGCCTTTGCCCTGGCCCGCGAGATGGGGATCCCCGTCACCCGCGCCATCGCCCGCGCCTACGTGCGCGCCTCCGGCGGCGAGATCGTGCGCACCGCCAACCGCCACGACACCGTCTTACCCATCCAGGGAAAGACCCTCGTCGACGTGTTCAACGAGGGCGACGTCTGGACCGTGGCGGTGGGCAAGACCAGCGACCTGGTGAACACGGCCTACAGCGAGCGCATCAAGCTCACCCGCCCCTCGTTCCTCGACCCGTCGCTCGGCCTGCGCTTCGTGCATCCGAAAAAGAAGGACACCAACCCGTACGGCGTCCAGGGCACGATCAACGCGCTGGCGGAGGCCGCGCACGTCTACCGGCCGCGCGGGACGTTCGTCTTCACGAACCTCGTCGACGCGGACAGCGTCTACGGCCACACGCGGGACGTGCCGGGGGCGCTCCATTGCATGGAGGAAGTCGATCGCATCCTGCCGCTCATCGAGAAGAGGATGAGCAAGGGGGACCTGCTGCTCATCACCGCCGACCACGGGATGCAGCACCGCGCCGATTACGGCTTTCACAACAAGGAACCGCTGCCTTTGATCGCCGAGCGCATCGGTCATGGAGCCGGCCTGGGCGGCCTCAAGGCCGGGCCCGGGAAGAGCCTGCGCGAGGTCGGGCATCTCGCGGCGCAAGCCCTGGGCTTCGCGAAGGAATACGAGCGAGCCTGCGGCTGCAGGCTCGGCGGATCCCGCTAGGCCGGCCTCCCCGTAGCCCCGAAGAGGGCCGGCACAGCGGGGCTTCCGCCCCGCTAGCGCAGCCGGCCGAGCCGCTTGATGAGAGGCGCGAACTCCTTGCGCGCCAGCGCGGCGACGCGGTCGTTATGGCGCGCGTAGCGCGCGAGGAGGTCGCGCGCGAACGGCGTCAGTTCGGCGCCGCCTTTGCCCGCCCCGCCGTGCCAGCGCGCCACAAGCCTGCCCCCGAGCCCGCGCTCCAGCCGCTTGAGGACGGCGTGCGCCTTCATATAGGACATCTTCATGCCTTTGGCGGCCTGGAGGATCGAATGGCGGCGCTCGATGCCGGCGAGGAGCCCGAGCACTCCCATGCCCATCAGGTGCTCGCCGCGCTCGTCGACCAGGTAGACCTTCACCTGGACGCGCGCCTTCATCGGAAGTCCCAGGTGACCCTGCCCATCACCGTCCGGCCGGGGGCCATGTCGGTCGTGCTCTCCTGGAACCGGTTGTTCAGCGCGTTCTCGAGGGCGGCGGAGAGCGTGAAGCCCGCGCCGACCCGCTGCCAGGCCTTGAAGCCGAGCGTCGAATAGGGCGGCACGGGTCCGGTCTCCTGATCCTTGGCGAACTGCCACCCTTTGTAGCGCCATGCCGCGGACAGGTTCACCCACGGGAAGCGCCAGGCGACCGTGGCCGACGCTTCATGCTTCGGGACGGTGGCGAGGTAGGTGCCGTTCATCGCCGGGTTGAGGTTGTAGTCGCGGATGCGCGACTGATTGAACGTGTACGAGAGCATCAGCGTCGCCGGATCGGCCGAATAGGTCGCCTCGGCCTCCGCGCCGTAGATGTCGACCGAGCTCACGTTCTGATTCTGGCTGATGGGCACGAGCTTCCCGCCGCTCGAGTACTTGCGTCCGGTGTCGATGCTGTAGATGAAGTCCCAGCCGCGCGAGTAGAAGAGGCTGGGCGACAGCCTGAGCCCCGTCACCGGGGTGTAGTCGGCGCCCGTCTCGTAGGTGTCGAGCCGCTCCGGCCCGAGGTTCGGGTTGCCCTGCGTGACGGACTTCCCGCTCTTGACGAGCGTCAGCACCATGTCCTCGATGCTCGGCTGGCGGAACCCGCGAGAGTAGGAGACGTACGCGCTCAGGCTGTCGGTCACGCCCTGCCGCGCCGAGGCCCGCCAGGTCAACGCGTCCCAGTTCGCCGTGGGGATCGGGCCGCTCAAGCCAAGGTTGCTGGGATCGCTGTAGAAGCCGTTGTAGAAGCGCGCCGCGTCGTAGCGCAGGCTCGCCAAGATGGACGGCCCGGACTCCCATGGCTTCGCGTCGTCCTGGAGATAGACGGCCCAAGTATCCATGTCCCCGCGGTCGTTGAGCGTCGTGAACGGCGTGGTCTGGTAGTTGTCGAGGCCATTGACCTTGCCCGACTTGAACTCGCCGCCGAGAGTGAGGCGCTGGCCCAGCGGGAGCGGCTGGGTGACGCCGCCTTGCACGCTGTAGTCCCTCCTGTCCACGACCGTGTCGACGCGCTGGTAGTTCGTGGCGCTCGTCTGGCTCTCGTTGAGCCGCCGATAGAGCTCTTTCTGGCGGTAGCCGAGCAGCCGCCAGGAGGTGTCGCCGAGCGCGCCTTCGGCGGTGACCCGGCAGCTGTCGAGGCCGTAGCGCCGGTTCAGGCCCTCGCTCGATTGGATCCGCTGCCCCTCTCCGCGCATGTCGTTCGATTCCGAGTATTCGAACTCGGCGCGCCCCGTCTTCCAGCTCCAGCCGCCCAAAGCCGAGGTGCCGTCCTCGTGGTAGTACCGATTGCCGTATTGCGTGTACTTGCTCGTCCGCTGGTCCAGCGGCGTCGAGTTGTACCCTCCGCCGTAGCCGCGGAAGCCGTAGCCGCGGACGTAGAAGCCCGGCGCGGCGCCCGAGGAGGTCCTTAGCGCCAGCATGCCTCTCTCGTTGTCCACCGTTAAGGCGGGCTCCGTCTCGCCGACGGCCAGAGCCTCCACCTTGCTGCTGGGCCGCCGCGTGAGGATGTTGATGACCCCGCCGATCGCGTCGGCCCCATAAATAGACGACGCGGGCCCTTTGAAGACCTCGATGCGGTCGACGATCTCGATGGGGATGCGGTTCCAGACGACGTCGCCCGTCGCCCCCTTGTTGACGGGAACGCCGTCGAGCAGCACGAGCGTGCGGCCCTGCTGCGTCGTGGGCGTGCCGCGCAGGGATACGACCGACTTCGGCGTGAAGGCGCCGTCGGAGCGGTACTGGTCGACGCCGGCGATGTAGGCGAGCGCCTCGTCCACCCGCTCGATCGGAAGCCGTTGAAGGTCGGCGGCGGTCACCACGGTCACGCGGGCCGGCAGGTCCTGCAGCGCGCGCGGATAGCGCGTGGCGGTCACCACGATGTCGTCGGGCCCCGCGGGCCACTCGGCGACGGCGGCGGCGGGCAACAACGTCATCAACGCCGCGAGAGCGGCCGGCGCGCATGCGCGCGTACGATCGGTCGGCATTCACCCCTCCAGTGGACGCTCGCCTCGAAGCGAGGTCAAAAAGCGATATATATCGCCATATATATCGGCCCGCGCGCAACTGGCGCCTTCCGGACGCCTCTGGCAAGCCGCCGCCTTCCCTTGCTACCATCAACTCGAGAGGTGGCTGCGGTGGCGAACGGCATGCATGGCCGGGTCCTGAGGATCGACTGCGCGTCGGGTGTGGTCTCCGAGTTCCCCATCGGCGAGGCCGACGCTCGGAAGTTCTACCTGGGCTCGGGGCTCTGCGCGAAGCTCATGCTCGAATGGCCGGGCATCGACCGCATCGACCCCTGCGCTCCCGAGGCGCCGCTGATGTTCATGGCGGGCCTCTTCTGCGGCGGCCCCCTGCCCGCGACGCCCAAGCTCTCCGTCTGCGCCAAGCAGACCGCGACCGGGATCTGGAACGAGGCGACCGTCGGCGGCCATTGGCCGGCGGATCTCCGCCGCACGGGCATCGACGGCATGCTCCTCACGGGACGCGCCCCGAAGCCCGTCATGCTGCTCGTGACCGAGGAAGGGGTCGAGTTCCGGGACGCCTCCGCGCTCTGGGGCAAGGACACCCACGAGACCGACGCGGCGCTGCGCGCCGAGCTGGGGCCGGGATGGCGCTTCGCCATGATCGGCCAGGCGGGAGAGAACCGCGTCGCCTTCTCCTCGATCCTTTTCGACCCTCCGAACTACCGGGTGGCGGCGCGCGGCGGCATCGGCGCCGTCATGGGGTCGAAGAACATCAAGGCCATCGCGGTCAAAGCCGGCAGGAACATGCTGCCGATCGCCGACCGGCCGCTCATGGCGAGCCTTCTGCCATGGGCCTGCACAACTTCGGCACCTCCGGAGGCGTCGAGGCGGTCGAGATGTTCGGCGACCTGCCGATCAAGAACTGGCAGCTCGGCAGCTGGAAGGAGCAGGCCAAGAAGATCGCCGGCCAGACGATGCAGCCGAAGTACCTCCACGCCCATTACGCCTGCAACGCCTGCCCCATCCGGTGCGCGAAGATCTACAAGATCCCGGGCGGCGACCACATCGGCCACGGACCCGAGTACGAGTCGATCGCCATGCTCGGCGCCAACTGCCTCAATGACGACCCGGAGTACCTGGTCCAGGCGAACCACGCCTGCGACGTCTACGGCATGGACGTGATGTCGACGGGCCACTCGATCGCGTTCGCCATCGAGGCGTTCGAGCGCGGCATCCTGACCGAAAAGGACACCGGCGGCTTGAAGCTCGAATGGGGCGGCCCGACGGTGGTCAAGCTGATCCCGCTCATCGCCCGCCGCGAGGGCATCGGCGGCCTCCTGGCCCACGGGGTGCGCAAGGCGGCGGAGATCATCGGCAAGGGCGCCAAGGAGCTGGCGGTCGAGGTGAAGGGGCTGGAGATCGCCGGCCACGACCCGCGCGGCCACGTCTCGATGTCGCTCAACTACGCGACCGCGGCGCGCGGCGGCTGCCACCTCGAGGGCCTCACGTACTTCCTCGACCGGGGCGTCACGGCGCCTGATTTCGGTTACATGACCCCGCTCGACCCGCACGTCTCCGACGACAAGCCCCCCGTCGTCTTCACGATGCAGAACTACCTGTCCGTCTTCAACCCGCTGGGCCTGTGCAAGTTCCTCTTCCCCGGCCGGGTGGGGCCCAAGATCGTCGCCTCCTGGCAGAAGGCCGTCTGCGGCTGGGACTCCGACATGGACGAGGTGATGGCGGCGGGCGAGAGGATCTTCAACCTGAAGCGGCTCTTCAACGTCCGCCAGGGCATCAGCCGCAAAGACGACGTGCTCCCGCCGCGCATGGTCGTCGGCAAGCCCGACGGCAAGGCCAAGGGGGTCGTCGCGGACCTCGCCGGCATGCTCCCCAAGTACTACGAGCTGCGCGGCTGGAACGACTCCGGCATCCCGACGCGCGAGCGCCTCGAGAAGCTCGGCATCGCGTCGTACGCTCCCTGATGAAGGTCAAAGTCCACCTGCTCGGAGGCCTGCGCCACTTCCATCAGGGCCAGGAGACGCTCGAGCTGGAGCTCGATCCCGAGACGCCGATGCGCGAGGTGTACGCGAAGCTCTCGGTGCCGCCGGGAGAGGTGATGCAGGCGCTCGTCGACGGCCTCGCCCGCAAGCCCGACGACCCCGTCGGGCAATGCTCGGTGATCGAGATCTTCCCCGTTCTAGCCGGCGGCTGAACCGACCAGGTAGGAGAAATAACCCCGCTCCCCCTCCCTCGCCTCAACTTTAACAGCCCCGCCGCACTCGCGCAACCGATTTTTCCGAGTCCTCCGGACCGCTCGCCGCTGTCAGGTTGCGAGTTCTGCCTTATTCCTCGCAGCTTGCTTGGTTACTGGCGGGGATGTCGTCAGGCGGAATCCAACCAACACCTTGCGGGCCGGACGGCGCGCTGGTACACTCTAGCGTCTCGATGGATTCGGCGACGCTGAAGCTGCTGATCCTGCCCGCCGCGCTCGCCCTCGGCCTCGGGTTCCGCGCGCTCCGGGACTCGGCGCGGACCAAGCGGCGCGAACAGCTGGGCTGGTTCGCTCACACCAACGGCTGGACCCTCGCGCGAGACACCCCGCGCCCCGCCTCCGAGGACTGGATGAACTGCTATCTGTTCCTGC
>JAPLKK010000051.1 GCA_026388115.1 Elusimicrobiota bacterium
CCTCGGCCCGCCCGGACGCCTGCACGTCAACCTCATCGACTTCAACCCGACCGCGACGCCCTACGCTCCCTCGACGGAGGCCCGCGCCTCGGCGTTCCATGCCCGATTGCGCGAGGCCGGCTTCGCCGCCACCCGCCGCAGGAACCGCGGCCGCGACGTCGCCGCCGCCTGCGGCCAGCTCGTCGCCGCGCGCTGAGCCTTCCCGCGTGCTACTATCTGCTTAGGAGGTGAACGCCACGTCACAGCCGCTTGCTCGCCGCATCTGGTATCCCGTCATCCTCGGGCTCGTCGCCGTTGCCATCGGCGGGGCGGCCTTATCCCTGAGCCTGGTTTACCGGCAGCCCGCCGGGCCCGACCCGCGGGGCATGGTCGCCAAGGCGCAGACCCTGGTGGCGCGCTGGACGGTCGACAAGGTCCCGCTCGACAAACGGGTGCTGACGCTATTGGTGTACGACCGGTCCTATGCGGGAAGCCTGCTGGAGCCGGCGGCTCCGGAAGCGTCGCGAGCTTCGCGCTGGCTGAGCCGGCTCCTGCGGACCGGCAGGCCTTCCGCCGAGACGGAACAGTTCCTGAAGGAGACGCAGGAGGAGCCCCTGGTCTTCGGCCTGAGCTTCGACGGCGCCGCGGGCGAGGGGGGGGCGGAATTCGTGGTCGGGCTCGCCGGGCTGCTCGTCCAGGCGTGTGACGGGGGCGGCGAGGTCGACGTGGTCACCCTCGGGCCCGCGGCCGTGCCCGCGCTCAACGCCTTGGCGAGCGTCGCGGGGACGGCGCGCGGCGGCGTGCCGGTCGGGGTCAGCAAGCTCATCTCGCTCGGCGCGCCGCGTCAGGTCTTCGCGCAGGCGCCGCCGCGCAACGTGCTCGAGTGGGCGAGCGTACACGAGGAGCAAGCCGGCGCCACGACGGTGGCTGTCGCCGATCTCAGCGTCCGCGGCGGCGAGCCGGTCCGGCATCCGGCCGGCGACCTATTCCCGAGCTGGGGGCATTCCGTCGCCCGGGACATCCTGGACGCGGTCAAGTCGCCGGCGACGCTCGAGGCGGTCGCGCGGGACTCCGCTTCCCGCGCGGCTCAGATAAGCTCAGACCGCGACCGCGAGCTCGCGACGCGGGCGCGGGAGCATTCCACCCCCGGTCCATCGGTGGCCGAAAGCTCGCTCGGGATGATCCAGAAGGACCCCAATATGACGGCGGCCGGGCGGACGGATACCGCGCCGAGCGCCGGCCCGCCCGCGGCGCCCGGATTCGTGCCTGCCTTCAAAGAAGCGACCAATCGTCCGGTCGAAGCGGTTCCCAAACAAGCAGCGCCATTCCGAAAGGCCTTCGTCGAACGCAAACGACCGCAGCAATAGACTCGACGCGCGCGGATCGGTCTACCGGACGACGTCGAGCAGCTCGATCTCGAAGACGAGCGTCGCTCCGCCCGGGATCAAGGGGGGAGAGCCCGCTTCCCCGTAGGCGACCGCGGAGGGGCAGACGAACTTGGCCTTCCCGCCGGCCTTCATCATCGGCACGCCGAAGGTCCAGCAGCGGATCACGTTCCGCAGGGAGAAGGTCGCCGGCTCGCCGCGCTGGTACGAGCTGTCGAACTCGGTGCCGTCGGTCAACGTGCCGCGATACTGCACTTTGACGACGTTGTCCGCGTTCGGAGCCTGCCCGGTCCCCGGGACCAAGATCTTGATCCAGCCGCCCCACCGTATCGGCTGGACGCCTTCCTCGCGAGCGAACGCCTCCTCGAACGCGTTCGCCGGCCGCCGCGAGAACTCTCGCGTCGGCGGCGGAGTCTCGGGCGCGCAAGCGGCGCAGGCGAGCCCGAAAAGGAGCGGTCCACAAAGGCGTTTCCAAGTCAGCATCTAGACTCCCTCCGGCCTACGCCGCGGGCGGCTTCGGCGGCGGCGGGTCGAGGGGGTTGCCCCACAGCCCCGCGCGCTTGGCAAGGGCCAAGACGGCGAAGCTCGCCTCGGTCACCACTTTTTCCCAATCCGCCTCGCCGCGGGAGATGCGATCCAGCTCTTCCTCCAGCCGCGCGGTGTAGTTCAGGTCCACGAAATTGCCGGAGTAGTGACGCACGAGGAATTCGGTGACCGACATGCCGAGGGTGGTGGCGTGGAGCTTGCGTTTCTTCTCCTCGACGTAGGCGCGCATGAGGATCGTGCGCAGGATGGCGGCGTAGGTCGAAGGGCGGCCGATGCCGTCGCGCTCGAGCTTCTTGATCAAGGAGGCCTGCGTGTAGCGCGGCGGCGGCTTGGTCGCCCGCTTGGCCGACTTCAAGTCGCGGACCTCGAGCGGGTCGCCGGTCTGAAGGAGCGGCAGTTCCTCGGAGGTCTCGTCGTCCTCCTCGGCCTCCGCCTCTCCTTTATTATGGTCCTTCTTGGTCTTGGTCTGCCGTTCGACTGGAAGACGCCCATGGGCACCAGCTCGCCCTTGGCGGTCTTCCACGCGTCGGAAGCGCAGGCCACGTCGATGACCGTGAGCTGGTCCTTGCCGGGCGCCATCTGGCAGGCGATGAACCTCTGCCAGATGAGGCGGTACAGCTTGCCCGCGTCGCCCGCCCCGAGGGCGTCGGGGCCCGACTCGGGGTGCGTGGGCCGTATCGCCTCGTGGGCCTCCTGCGCGTTGACCGCCTTGGTCGCGTGGACGATCGGCGCCTTCGGCAGATACTCGGGCGGGAAATCCTTCGCGATGGTCTTGCGCGCGGCCTCGACCGCCTCGGGCGCGAGCGCCGTGGAGTCGGTCCGGTGATAGGTGATGCGGCCGTCTTCGAACAGCTCCTGCAGGAGCTTCATCGTGGCGTCCGGATTGAGCTTGAGCCGCACCGAGGCCGCCTGCTGGACCGTCGCGGTGGTGAAGGGGGGAGGGGCGTTGCGCGTGCCGTCGCGGCGGTCGCAGGAGAGGACCTTCCATTGCTGCTTCTTGCACCACTCGACGGTCTTTTCCGCGACGGCCGCGTCGGTGAGCCGCTGGCTGAGCGGCGCGCCCTTCCAAGTGACGAGCTTAGCGGTGAAGGGCGGGGGGGTCCCCGGCTTCTCGAGCCTCGCCTGCAGGATGAAATAGTCCACGCAGTTGAACTTCCCGATCTCCCGCTCGCGCTCGGCCACCAGCCGCAGAGCCACCGACTGCACGCGCCCCGCGCTCTTGGCCTCCTTGCCGACCCGGCGCAAGGTCGGGCTCACGACCCAGCCGACCACGCGGTCGAGCACGCGCCGCGCCTGCTGGGCGTTGACGAGCCGCATGTCCACCTCGCGCGGCGAGGCGACGGCCTTCTGCACCTCGGCCTTCGTGACGGCGTGGAACTCGACGCGCTTGTACGGGTGCTTGCCCAGCAGCTCGCTCACGTGCCAGGCGATGGCCTCTCCCTCGCGAGCGGGGTCGGTGGCGAGCAGCACGATCTCGGCCTCCTTGGCGAGCGTGGAAAGCGCGCTGAAAGCTCGCTGACCGCGCGCGAGGACTTCTCGAGCAGCTCGTAGGTCGGCAGGACCTTCCCGTCCTTGAACGCCACGGCGAGGGCGCCCTTGGGAGGCAGGTCGCGCACGTGGCCCATCGACGCGGCGACGCGGTAGCCGGGGCCGAGGAGCTCGCGGATCTTCTTGGCCTTACTGGGCGACTCGACGATGACCAGCTTCATTGAACGGCCCTTGCCCTCACCCCTGCCCGGAGGAGCCGGCATGCCCGGCTCCGACCGGCGCCCAAAAGAACATCACTCACGCGGCGCCGTCCCCCAAGAACAGAGAGGGGGAACTGCGAAAACCGCAGCTACTTTACTTCGGCGTCGGCGAGCTTGAGGCTCTCGTCGAGCGCGGCGATGCCGCGCTCCAGCTCCGCCTCGGTCGCGATCAGCGGCGGGGCGATGATGAAGTGGCTGACCCAGCCCATCATGAAGACGCCCTTCTGCATCAGGTCGGCGCAGACCTTGTCCACCATCAGCGGCACACGGTCAAGCTTGTCCTTCTGGACGTTGAAGGGCTCCTTCGTCTTGCGGTTCTTCACGATCTCGACCGCCCAGAAGAGGCCCTTGCCGCGCACGTCGCCGACCGAGGGATGCTTCTCCATCAGCTTCTTGAGCCGCTCGCGCATGAAAGGCTCGAGCTTCGCCGCCCGCTCGACGAGCTTCTTCGACTTCATCTCCCCGATCGTCGCGACCGCCGGCCCCATCGTCATCGGGTGCGCCTCATAGGTATGGCCGAGCGGGAAGTAGTGGTCCTCGAAGAAGTCCGCGATCTTCTGCGTCGTGGCGGTCAGCCCGAGCGGGACCATCGCCCCCGTGATGCCCTTGGCCGTGCAGAGGATATCCGGCACGAGCTTCCAATGGTCCAGCGCGAACCAGGAGCCCGTGCGGCCCCAGCCGGTCATCACCTCGTCGGCGATCACCAGCACGTTGTGGCGGCGGGCGATGTCGAACAGCTTCGGCAGGTACTCGTCGGGCGGCACGAGGATGCCGTTGGTGCCGACGATGGGCTCGATGATGATCGCCGCCACGTTGGAGTCATGCACGATCATGTGCTCGATGTAGTCGGCGCAGGCCGCCTTGCACTCCGGGTGATGCGCGCCAATGGGGCAGCGGTAGCAATCGCATTCGGGCGCGAAGATGACGCCCTCGATCTTGCCCGACGGCTCGATGGGCCAGCGGCGCAGGTCGCCGGTCGCGGCGATGGACCCGGCGGTCGAGCCGTGATACGACTTATAGCGGGCGATGATCTTGTGCTTGCCGGTGTACAGCCGCGCGATCTTGAAAGCGGCCTCGTTGGCCTCGGTGCCGCTGGTCGTGAAGAAGAACTTCGTCAGGCCCTTCGGCAGGACCTCCAGCAGGAGCTTCGTCAGCTCGGCGCGCGCGGTGGTCGCGAACCCCGGGCCGATATAGGCCAGCGTGCGCGCCTGCTCGGCGATCGCCTCGACCACGGCCTTGTTCTTATGTCCCAAGGAGGAGCACATGAGCTGGCTTGAGAAATCGAGATACTGCTTGCCGGAGGCATCCTTGAAGAAGCAACCCTCGGCGTCCACGATGTGCAGCGGCTTCCAGCCCTTCTGGTAGCGCCACGTCCCGTAGGTGTGCTTTGAGGTCAGCTCGACGACTTCCTGGGTATCCATGCCGGAAAGTCTACCAAGGTTGGTGTCAGACCTCAACTTATGG
>JAPLKK010000276.1 GCA_026388115.1 Elusimicrobiota bacterium
TCCTCAGCCCGCGCGCCTACACCGGCCGCATCCGGTTCTCCGAGGAGGAAATGGGTCCCGCCCAGAAAGCGCTGGGCTCGGATCCCCGGTCGGTCGTCGTCTCCTTCGGAAGCCCCTTCGTCTTCGACGATCTTCACGGCTGGGGCGCGGGCTTGTGCGCTTTCAGCCCCTACGAGGCCTCCCAGCGGGCGGCCGCGCGCGGGCTGCTGTATCCGCAGGACGTCAAGGGGCGCATGCCGGTGCCGCTCAAGAGCGCCGCGACGACGCGCCGCTCGTGAAGCGGGCGCCGACTCTGCTCGCGGCGGCGGCGCTCAGCCTGGCCGCCGCATGGCCGGTGGGGGCTGCCGAGCCCTCGGTGAGGGCTGCCGAGCCCTCGGTGAGGGCTGCCGAGCCGGTCGAGCGCCCCGACCCCGCCTTGCAGTCGCGCCACCTGCCCAGCGGCCGCTCGGCCGCCGTCCGCGCCGAGGAGACGTTTCCAACAGCGAGCATGATCAAAGTGCCGATCCTGCTGGCGGTCTTCGACCGGCTCGAGCGCGGCGAGCTGGAGTACAACCAGCCCGTCGTGTACCGCTCCCGCTCCGAGGCGGTGCTGGTCAACGCGCCTTCCGGCGATTACGTGTTCTGCGTCGCGACCAAGGACCAGGCCGATACGACCTACGCCGACGACAACGAGGGCACCCGGCTCATCCGGACCGTGTCGAAGGCCCTGTGGGAGACGTTCGAGCCCGGCCATCCGTGGACGCCGGCCGAGGGCTCGCGGCGTTATCAAAAGAAGGATTGACCCGGCCGCCTAATCCGGGCCTTTAGACCGGTTTCGGCGTAGGTCTTTGGCCGGCCTGTCGGGGGATAGATGGGCCCGTGCCCTCCTCAGCCCGCTCTCCTACACTCAGGGCATGAGGCTGACCCGAACCGTGATCGCCCTTCTCGTGTCGTATGATCTCGGCGTTCATCCCGCTATCGCGCAGGTAGAGTCCATCCGCGTCGCCGTCCCCATCGCTCCGGTGAGCGGCGCGGCCGCGGCCGGCATGTCGGTCGCGCCGGCAGTCGGGTCGCTGTCGTCGCAGGCCCGCAGCCTCGTCCTTTCCGCGTCGCTGGCGCTGCTGCCGCCGGCGCCTCTCACGGCGCCCTCTCGCTCTCTCGCGGCGAACGCCGCGCCGGCGATCGCCGCGACGTCGGCGGGCTCGAGCCTCGCCTCCGCGGGCCGCACCGCCTCGGCCGCGTCGGCTCTCGTGCAGCAGGCTGTCGCGCAGCAAACCGTCGCGCAGACCGCCGTCGCGCAAGGGCGGGTGTCGACCGCGGCGACGCTGCCCAAGGCCGCGGCTTCTTCTCTTGAGAATATCGGCCGCATCCGTTCCGCCGCCGACAAGGCGGCCGACGGCATCGGCCGCGCGCAAGGCACCGGCGCGAGCGAGCAGGCGAGCCGCCAGTTCGCGGCGCTCACCGGCGAGCGCTGGGCTCCGAGGACGCAGGTCGCCGACGTGGAGGTCCCGGCGGACCCGACCCGGGTCCCGGCGGTCGAGGGGCGCTCCGGCGACGCGATCCAGCCGGGGCTCCGGTCGCCTTCCGTCAACGAACCCGCCGCGCCGAAGGCGGAGCCGCCGGCGCCGGAGAAGCCCAAGGGCGGCATCTTCCAGGTCTTCAACGATCCGGTGAGGAACCACGCTTTCTGGCGCTACGTGACCGGCTACAGCTTCTTCCTCTTCGGCTATGAGCTGTATGTGGTGGGCCTGCCGTACCTGATCTCGGCGATGACCACCAACTCGCTGAAGGAGCACAAGGACCCGCGCGCCGGCAACGAGCAGGCGCTCAAGGAACTGATCCGATCCAACCGCTCGCTCGCGCGCATCGCGCACTGGAGCGCGCAGGCCTTCAGCTACATCAGCATGCCCTTGTTCTCGCGCAACGCGGAGGAAGCAGGGCCGAGGAAATGGCTCGTCCGCTCCATGCTCATCCGCGCCGGGGTGCTCGCGCTGGTGCCCGTGTTGTTCTTCGCGACCGGAGTCCTCAGCCTCCAAGCCTCCGTCGCGGTCCTTTTCGGGCTGATCGCGGTGCAGTCGTTCTTCCAAGGGGTCTCAGTGACGACCGAGGGAGCGGCCACGACGCGCCTGCTGGGCGACAAGAGCGTCACGGCCGAGGAGCGGACGAAGGCCAATTCGATCCTCACCGTCCTCGGCGCCGTGATCGCCATCATCGGCCCGCTCGTCGCCGGCCAGATCGCCCTCATCAAGCCGTTCTTCGGCAAGACGGGCGTGGGCGGCGCCGTGATCTACGGCATCTACGCCGGGGTCATCGCGCTGACCGGCCTGATCTACTCGACGATCAAGATGTTCGGCGGCAAGAACGGGACGAGCGAGGCCGCTTCGGGCGACGCGTCCATCGCGCCGACCACCCTCGGCGGGACGCTCAAGCATCTGTGGGCTTCGATCAAGGACGGCACCCGCATCGTGTTCAAGGACCGGCTCATGAGGACGATGCTCATCCTCTCGATGCTGGGTTCCCTGTTCTCCGACCCCCTCGTGTTCAACGTCCTGCCCGAGTACATCGAGGCGCTCGTCACGAAGAACCCCGGCGGGCTTGGCGCGCTCCTGCAGATCCCGGGCGTCGGCTGGTTCCTCAAGAGCCTGGTCGCGACGCCGATGGGCAACTTCGCGCTCATGATGGTGATGGCCAGCCTCGGCAGCATCGCGGCGACCCTGCTCATGAAGCCGCTGACCAAGCTCTTCAACCGCATGGGCTTCAAGACCGAGGAGGCGCTGACGATCCCGTTCTACGTCATCGCGGCGCTCGAGGCCCCGCTCTTCTTCCTCATGATCCACACGCCCGTGATCCTTGGAGCCGTCGCCCTCTACGGCCTGCAGTCGCTGGCCGTCGGCTTCATCGGCATCGCGATCCAGGGGCTCTACCAGAAGAGATTGGGCGAGCAGAAAGACGAGAACGTCAACAAGATCCTCGCCGCGGAGTCCCTGCTCGGCATCGCGGCCGCGATCCTGTCGACCTTCGCTTACGGCTTCCTGCTTAAGGACATCGCCATCGGGACTTCGCTCGCCATCGCCGCCTTCGCGACCTTGGCGGTCTCCCTGGTGCGTCTGGCGGCGCCGTTCCTGTCGTTCACGAAGGCGGAGCGGCGAGGAACAACGACGCCCCCGACCTCGCCTGCCGGCGCGAAGCTGGTGGGTCACGACCTGACGGGAAGTTGAGCCGTCGGTCCGTGAGCGCGGCGTCGTCGAGCTGCCAACAGCCGAAGTCGCCCCTCTCGGTGCCTCTCTAGCGGACGCTCAGGCTCCGCCGGCTGCCGTCGAAGCCGATGAAGAAGAGCCGCGCGCCCGTGTGGACGAAGAGCCCATCGATGCCGAGGTGTACCGCCGGGAGATGTCTCTTCCACATTGCCGAGGTGTCAGGCAACGCCCAGCGGTCAAGGACGCGGCCGTCGCGGCCGCTCAGGCGGATAAGCCACTGGTCGCCGCTGAGAAGCCAGACCGACTCGCGGTCGAAGCGCACGATCTTCGAGAAGTCGGGCGCAAGGGGCATGCGCTTGAGCAACTCGTCCACGGCCGGGCCGACGTCTAAGGGGGGGAGGAACTCGCCTGCGGCGGTCATCCTCAGCAAGGTCCGCGTGTCGCGCCAACCCGCGCGGCTGCCGTCCGGCAGAGCGCTCACGGAGTAGGAATCCGCGCCGGAACCCTCCCAGGCGAGACGGACCGTCCCGTCGGGCCGGCACACCGCGAGAGCGCGCCGTCCGGAGGAGAGGGCGACGGCGCGGGCGAAGATCAAGCCGCTTTCGGTCGCGATGGCCGGGACATACTCCGAGCCGGGCTTCCCGATGACCGCTGCCCCCGGAAGCTGCCAGCGTCGTCCGCCGCCCGCGGGTCCAAGGCGCAGCGTCCTTCCGTTCTTGTCGAGCTTGGCCGCCAATCCCTGCCGGTGGAGCGCCTCAAGCGACGAGAGGCCGTGGTCGTCCGTCTCCAATGTCCAATGGAACTTCTCTCCGCGTTCGGGGATCGACGCGTAGCTCCAAGTCCCTTGGAGCGGATTCCAGCCGCGCAATCCCATCTCGCGGCCGCGTTGGACGAGGCCGGACGGACACTGCTTCAGCGGGAGCTTGTGGAACAGCGTCAGTCCGTCGCGCGGGCGACCGCGATAGATGTCGCATGTCGCCGTCGAATACTCGCGCTTGAGCACCCAGAGCCTCCCGTCGGCGTCCCAGGCGTGCTCCTGCCAGCTCCACAGCGGGGAGTTCAGGATGTCTTTGAGCGACCGGTCCTCTCCCAAGATGAGGTTCCTGCTTGTTCCATCGGGCGATATCCAAAGGACGTCGCCCCGGCGCGTCGACAGCAAGACCCCCTCGTGCTCCAGCCGGAGCGCCGACGGGGGCGTGGCCTCGGACCCGCGTGTGCCCGCCGCGAGATCGTAGTCCAACATGCGTAGGCTCATGGCCTTCCTGAAGTGAGACGCCGCCGACCCGAACGACAGCGCCGGCCCGCACAAGAGCGACAAGGCCGCGGCTGCCCAGGCCCAGCCTTTGCGCTGGCGCTCGATCGAGCGCGCGAGCTTGAGCATCCCCCACACGCCCGCCGCCATGGCCGCCGCCGCGATCACGACCGCCTGCCGGGAAAATCCCATGGGCACGCCGAGGACGAGGCTGGTCAACAGGCCGAGCCCCACTCCAGCCGCCGCCGCCGCGCCGATCGCCGCGCCCAGGATGCCGCCTGCCGCCCCGTGGGCGAGGCCGTAGGCGCAGACGAAGGATGCGAGGCAGATCAGGGCGTCCGCGAACGAAAAGATCGCCGCGTTGGCCCAGACGAGACCGTTGGACCCGCTTGCGGAATCCGGCTCGAGGAGCTTCCACCCCATGCCCTGCACGAAGCTCGCGAGGATCACCAGAAGCGCCAGGGCGGCGAGGTACGCCCACGCCGCGGCGACGGCGGACTTGGCGCGCTCCTCGGCGGAGGCGGGCAAGAGCGCCTCCGCCTCGGCCTGCGCGCGCAGCCCCGTTCCTGCCGAGCCGCCGAGGACGGCGGCGGCAAGGGCGAGCCCCAAAAAGAGCCAGAAGACGATGGCCCCGCCCAGGGTCTGCTCCAGGGGTTGCTTCAGGGAGCGGGCGCAGACCACGGCCAAGGGGAAGGAGCCGGCGAATACGCCGGCGACCCCGAGGAAAGCCATCCTTTGCTTGCGCAGCTCAAGGCTCAGCAGTTCAGTCATGGTCGCCTCCCAAGGCCAGCAGGCGTCTCAGCGTCTCCTCGAAAGGCATGGCCGAAGCCTGAGCGCCTTCGATGGCGCCTGAGCGCAGAAGGCGCTCGGCGGATTCCGAGTCGAAGGCGGCCCAGGCGGCCAGCGGCGCGTCGGCTCGCAGCCGCACCGCGCAGAGCCCCGCGGGCTCTTTGGCCGTGTCCGCGAGCCGCCCGCTGACGACGCGGGCTTCCCGCCGCAGGCGCTCCGCGTCGCACACGCGGGAGATGACGCCGCCCGAGAGCAGCCAGATCTCATCGAGGACTCCGGCCAGCTCTTCCATGCGGTGGTTGGCGACGAAGATCGTCTTGCCCGCGTCTTGCAGCTCCTCGATGAGCTTCGAGAGGACCTCTTCGCGCACCAAGGCATCCAAGCCGGAGGTGGGCTCATCTAAAAGGAAGAGCTCCGGGTCGTGCGCGGCCGCGCACACCCAGGCGAGCTTCGCCACGGTCCCCTTGCTCGCGGAGGAGACGCGCTCCGCAAGGTCGAGGCCCAGCGAGGCGGCTAGCGCCGCGGCGCGCGCCGCGTCCCAGCGCTCCCAGAACCGGGCGCGCAACGACAAGACCTGCGCGGCGGTCATGTATTCGTGGAAGGCCGGCCGCTCCGGAACGTAGCCGATCCTCTGCCGGATGCGTCCGGAGCCGTCCGGGCGCAGCCCCAGCACCTCGACGGCGCCCGCGTCGGCCTCGAGCAGATCGAGGAGGATGCGCAGGAGCGTCGTCTTGCCCTCGCCGTTGCGCCCGAGAAGACCGATGACCTTGCCTCGCTCCGCACGCGCGCTCACGCCGCGAAGGATATGGCGAGAGCCGAAGGAACGCTTGACTCCATCGAGGACGAACGCCGGTCCCCGCGCCGCTCGAGCGTCGTTCATGCCTCCTCCTTGCGGCTCTCGCGCACGAGCGAGTCGACGTCGCCCCAGGCGAGCCCCGCGCGCCGCGCCCGCAGCAGCGCGTCCTTGAGCCCCGCGCGCACCTCGGAGAGCCCGTCCTTGGCGTGCCGCGCCGCGCCTTCGGCGATCAGGCTGCCGTCGCCTCGCCGGGATTCCAAGAAGCCCTCCAGCGTCAGCTCCCGGAAGGCGCGCGCCACGGTGTTCGGATTCACCTTGAGCTGGGCGGCCAAGGACCGGATGGACGGCGCCGCGTCGCCGGGCCTCAATATCCCTCGCGCGACGAGTCCTCGGAGACCGGCCTTGATCTGGTCGTAGATTGGAACGGGAGAGCGGAGGTCGAGCTGGAGCATGGCTGGTTAACTGTACTAGTGTGCTAGTACAGTAGCATGCGAACCCGTTTTTGTCAAGGGGGCTGGAGTCAGTGTTCCTTTCGTTGACCCGCAGTGAGTCGGCCGAAACGGATGTTTGTCCTGCGGCTTCTGGCGGCTGCTTTGGGCGGCCGCCACCCAACGGGGCCGCCGCGTCATTGGCGTGAGCAGCGGCGGCCCCTCATGGGCGCCGGAGGACAAACATCCGTTTCGGCCTTCGCTCCACCTGCCGTGCCAGGAGCCCCTTCCCAAGCCCATGTATTTTTGATTCGATAGGTCCTGGCATATGCACTTGGCTCAACCTTAATCCTAGACTACTGAGGTGAGACAACCTTATCCGAAGACTCTCCTTGAATTCGAGCATTGGTTCCGCAGCGAAGAGTCCTGTCGGTCA
>JAPLKK010000040.1 GCA_026388115.1 Elusimicrobiota bacterium
CTTTCCGATCATTCGCGAAGAGCTACTTCGAGTGGGTTCGAGGCCGCATCCGGGGTCCGGAGCGGGAGCTGTCATTGATCCGGCAGCTCGACGAGAACTTCGGCGACCTCCGCTTGTCGGATATCGACATGGCGCGCGCCGAGAAGTACATGGCGGCGCGGCAGCAGGAGCGGCGCCGGCATCCGTTCAGAGGGCAGGCCGTCATGCACATGAGCGAGGCGGAATGCGCGGCGCGCATCGCGGCGTGGACGGCCAGGAACACCAAGCCCATCTCGAAGGCGTCGGTGAACCGCGAGGTGTCCTGCCTCAGGCGCATCCTCAACAAAGCCGTGGACTGGAAGCTCCTTCCCGCCAATCCCATGGGCCGGATCAAGCTCTTCGACGAGCGGGAGTTCATCCGCAAGCGCTACCTCAAGCCCGAGGAGATTCGCGCGCTCCTGGACAACTGCGCTCCCAAGATCCGGGAGCTGGTCTTCTTCGCCCTCTACACCGGGCGGCGCTTCGGCGAGATCATGGGCATGCGCTGGCAGGACGTGGACCTGGAGAACGGCTACGTCTATTTCCCCAAGACCAAGAAGAAGGAGCCGGATCAGGTGGCATTGCCGCCGCGAGTGGTGGAGGTGTTGCGCGACCTTAAAGCGCGCGCGCAGGGCGAGCAGGTGTTCGGCTGCGCCGACGGCTCGCCGCGCAAGACCATACGTTACTCTTTCCAGCGGACGCTCAGGGCGGCCGCGATCCAGGGTTTCCGCTTCCACGACCTGCGCCACACGGCCGTCTCGTACATGATGATGAACGGGATAGACCTCAAGACCATCGCGGAGCTGGTCGGGCACACGACGGCCGAGATGGTGGACAAGCGCTACGGGCACCTGTCGCCCGACCACAAGAGGATGGCCACCCAGGTGTTCGGCGCGGCGATGGACAAGCTGTGCGGCTACAGGGGAGTGGACACTTTTTGGACACTTCCCCCGAAACCGGCCGCGAGCGCGGAAACTATCCCCTCGGATTTGGCCGCCGACATAAGTACAATTATCTCGCAACGCCCACGTAGCTCAGCGGTAGAGCAACCGCCTTGTAAGCGGTAGGTCGGGAGTTCGACTCTCCCCGTGGGCTTCGATTTTTTCGGACGGGGCTTAATGGAATCCCAAGTCCCTTGCACGCGATGGGTCGAAGCCGACGCCTCGTGAGTTCCGATTCCCCTTGGCCTGCCTTGCGAGGCTATTAGCCATAACCCACCCTATCCGCTAATAGCGCCGGACGCTGTTTTCGATGGCAAGAGAGACGACCGCCGGCCAGGGCTCCTGGACGCCGAAGCTGGTGCTTGCGCTTGCCGTCGCAGATCGCCTGATCGGCCAGTCGGCGGGTGAGGGCGGCAAATTGCAAACGTCCCGTTGTCGCGATTGCAAACGTCCCGTTGGTCTGCAATGAACTGCATGATATTTACAAAAATATACTTGCAATACGGCCTGGCTGGAGCTATACTTTGAGTGTCTTTGAGGACCCGATGAAGAATGCAGACAAACTCAAAGAGGCCATGGTCCTGGGGCGCGTCTACCGTCGACAGGATCTGGAAGGATTCTCGACGGCAGTGGACCGCGATCTCAAGACCCTCGTAGCTTCTGGAGATGTCCGCAAGCTCAGCGGTGGTCTCTACGTCCGGCCGCGGCCCAGTTCCTTGGGGCCGTTGCCTCCCGAGGATCGAGAGGTCGTTCGCGCGTTTCTCAAGACCGACGACTTTCGGCTTACCTCCTACAACGATTTCAACCTCCTCGGGCTTGGGCTCACCCAGGTCTACAACACCTACGTCGTCTACAACCACAAGCGCGCCGGCGACTTCAAACTGGGTGGGAGGCATTACAAGTTCCGGCTCGTCCCCGCGTATCCGATCGAAGAGGTCGTCGCGCCGGAGTACCTGCTCGTCGATATGTTGAGCAATCTCAGGCGGCTTCCCGATAATGTCGAGCTCGTCCTCCGGAACTTGAAGAACGGTGTCCGGAGATTCGACCGGGCCAAGGTTCTCGAGTGCCTCGAGCGCTACGGGAATCCAGCGGGAAGACGTTTGCTCCGAGATGCCTATGCCTAAGTTTTTGCACGAGCTCGGCGAGGCAAAAGGGTACTTCGGACTCATCGCCGACGAGAAGGGTATCCTTCCGATAGTCGTAGAGAAGGACTACTGGATCATGCACTGCCTTTGGGGCCTCCAGAGATCGGGGCTCCAATTCGAGATGAAGGGCGGAACGTCCCTGTCGAAGGGTTGGGGCGTCGTCGACCGATTCTCGGAGGACATCGACATCCGGTTCGACGCCCCAGCGAGGCTCAATCCCAAGGGAGACAAGCCGGCTCATGTCGCGGCGCGTTTCGCTTTCTACGATGACTTGGCCGATCGGATCAAGATCGCCGGCGTTGCCGTCCAGCGTAATCGCGGGTACGATGATTCGAAGGCTAAGAACGGAGGAATCAGTTTGAAGTATCCGTCCCACTACCCGCGCGCATCGACCCTGAAACCCGAGGTGCTTCTGGAGGTCGGCTTCGACAAGACGGCACCCAACGAGCCTCGCGACTTCAGCAGCTGGGTGCTGGATCGCGCCCGGGAGAGGAAGGTCGAAGTGATCGACAACCGCGCCCTTGGCGTGAGGTGCTTCAATCCCGAATACACCTTCGTAGACAAGCTCCAGACGATCTGTCGCCGCTTCCGCCAACATCGGGACCGCAGCGACCCCGAGAAAGACAGGCCGCAGTTCTTCCTGCGGCATTACTACGACCTCTACATGCTGCTGGAAACACCGCGGGTCAAGGACTTCATCGGCACGGGAGAGTACGAGGCATACAAGAAGCAGAAGCTAAAGACGACGGATGCCGCGGAGTTTGCAGCGCGCGAGGCATTGCTGCTCAAAGACGCGGCTACCTACGCGCTCTTCGAGCGGGAGTTCTCGGCGATGGGCGGCATGATCTCGCCTCCGCGACCGAGATTCGCCCAGATCATCGAGCGAATCCGGGAGCGGTCCCCTCACCTTTAGCGCGGCGGTCGCCGCGCGGCGCGAAACAGCGATGAGCCTCAAACCTCCTCCGGTCCATGTCGAGTCGGATTTCAGGCTTCCGCCATGGGCCCGCTTGGACCTCGCTGGGGCGCTCGGCGGCCTCGTCGGTTTCGTCGTCTGGATGTGGAGCATCTTCCGGGTGGTGGACCTCAACGAACGCTACGGGCGCCCTGCCTGGATGCCGCCGGGGGTTGAGGCCGCACTCTGGGCAGCCGGCCCGCCCTTCATCGGGATCGCCGTCGGATGTCTGCTGATCTGGGTCCATCGCCTGTTTGTGGTCCGCCGGCTGCGTCACCTGCTCGGCTGCCCCGCCTGCGGTTCGCACGCGCAGAGGTTGAGTATTACCTCCCTCGGCCTACAGGAGACCATCCCGGTCTCCGGCTTATGCCTCAGCTGCGGCGCGCGCAACCGCTGGGAACTCTCCGACTCCGAGGCCCGGCATGTCGGCCGGCCGGAGTCCGGCGTCCGCGATCCGGGTGAACCGCCGCGAAAGACTAGTCTGCCCTAGCTTCAGATTCTTGAGGACTGGGGAAACGCAAGACTGTTCTCCATCCTGACTACAAGCGTATCCAGTGATGGATGCGGTTGACTCAGGAGATGACGTACTTCCCGGTCTTATGACCGCCCACGCGTTTGACAAGCCCCGCTGCCAAGAGCGGCTTGAGGATGAAATGCGCCCCAGGTTTCGTGACCTTGAGCGCAACCCGTATCTCCTGGATGCCCAGCGGAGCGGTCTGTAGGAGGGTGATGAGCCGCTCCTGTCTGGGCGTCAGGGTCAGGCTCTTGTCTTTTGCCGAGGCGCTGACCGTCTGGATGCGCTTCCAGGTGCGGTGCAGGGCTTCGTTGACGGCTTCTGCGATGTATTCCACCCAGCCGGACAATCCCTGGCCTTCGGCTTGGACGCGATGCAAGGCGCGGTAGTAGCTCTGCCGATCTTCCAGCAGGACCTCATCGACCGCGAAGATGTGGTGCGTGTCGAACTGCTTGCGGTAGAGCTCCCAGGTGGCCAGAGCTCTTCCGACACGGCCGTTGCCGTCGCCAAATGGGTGGATGAACTCGAATTGGTAATGGAGGATGGCCGAGCTTACGACCGCCGGCCAAGCTCGGCCAGAACCGTTGAGCCAATCGAGGAGTTCGGTCATGAGGCGAGGCACATCCCTTGGTGCGGGAGGCATGTGCATGCCGACCTTGACCTGATAGGGACGGAAGAGCCCCACCGGTTCGCGGTCCAAAGCGCCCTTTTGGCCCATGAGCGAGTGCAGTTTTAGGACGTCCCGAGTCTCGATCTTGTTCGCCTTGGCGTTCTTCTCGATGAAACGCAACACCGCCAGATAGTTCAGGACCTCCTGGATGGCGCGCGGCTTGGCTTGGGGAAGGTCCCCGCCGCCTGCGATGATTAGGACCTCAGGCAGGGTCAGCGGGTTGCCTTCGATGGCCGTGGAGCCGTGGGTCTGTCGGGCGGCGGTGTCTTTCCGGAGGTCTGGAATCCAGCTGACGCCTACGGCCGCGCTCTGGATGCGGGCGTTGAGGGCAGCGACCTCTTCTAAGACTTTGAGGAGATGGGGCGTGGTCTGGATGACGGGGACGAAGGGCATGAAGGCAATATATTAATAAGTAAAGCATAAGTAAAGTTATTCGTAAAGCGCCCCGTTGGCCCAGGTATTGCAAATGCAATGCATATGCACTATCCTATTCGGGACCGCATGACTGCTCTTGAACGGTTCGTGGAGCGATCCGGGGGGCGCGCTAAGGCCGCGGTCCTCATCGGGATCGCGGAAACGACGCTTTGGCGCTGGATCGAAGGCCGGTCCCGACCGCGAGGCCTGGCGCTGCGGCGCTTGTCGGAGCTCGGCATCGGATGGGAACAGGGCGCCGCGGCGGATAGGATCGCGCGTGTCGTTCAAGTCAGGCCGGCCGCCGAGGCTTTCGCGAAGACCGAGGAAGAGATGCTGTTGGGGATGGCGTCCATGTCGCCCGACAGGCGCGTCGGCGAGGTCGATCTCTTGCGGGTCCGGCTGGGCGGCCTGGCGCAGGGCGGCGGCAAGCCGGCGCCGATGAGCCGAGTGGCCCGGGTCGTGCGGAGAGCGGATGCCTGAGACGCAAGCCGATGATTTCGCCGAGCTTGTGGCGGCCTTGAATCGAAACAAGGTCGAGTTCGTGATCGTCGGGGCGCACGCCGTGGCCTTCCATGGCTATGCGCGCGGCACCAAGGACCTCGATATCCTGATCCGGTCCACCTCGGAGAATATCCGGAGAGTGCTCGCCGCGCTCAAGGACTTCGGGTTCGGTTCCTTGGGGCTCAAGGCGGCGGACTTTGCCGGGGACAAGGTGGTTCAACTCGGCTATCCTCCGAACCGCGTCGACCTCTTGTCCGGGATCAGCGGGGTCCGCACGGAAAAGGTATGGAAGACGCGGGTCAAGGGAACTTATCAAGGGCATCCCGTTTGTTTTATTTCGCGTGAATGCTTGCTGGAAAACAAGCGAGCCGCCGGCCGCGGCCAGGACCGCCTGGACGTGCAAAAACTGGAGGAGCAGGCGCGGCTCGTCCGGCGGATGAAAGGCCGAGACGGCTGACCTCCGGCGGATCTCCGCGCAAGTGATGCCTGATATCCCTTGTCCGCATTGCAGCCAACTTAACGAAACGGAGCGCGAGGTCTGTTGGGCGTGCTACAAGCCGCTGCGCCAACAAGACGGACCCGCCGCGAAGGCCCGGATCGCCGACGACGTCCCGGAACCGCTGCGGGAGCGGCTCGGGCCGGGCGAGCGCCTGCTCTGGCACGGGAAGCCGCGCGAGGACTTGCGCGCCGCGTGGTGGGAGCGGATCGCGGGCCCGGCGATCGGGTTGCTCGTGGGGGGGTTCGGAGCGCTTGCCGTCCGGGGTCCCTTCAAGGGCTCCTACGCCTTCTCCCTCCCGGGCGTCATCGTATTGCTCTTCGGGATCGCCTTCATCGCGGCGGGGCTCTACGTCGGCCTTTACCCCTTCGTCGACCGTTCCAGACGGGTGCGGACCTTCTACGGCGTCACCGACCGGCGCGTGATCGCGATCGAACCGTGGCCCTGGCGGTGGGTCATGACTTTGGACCTGAGCCGGCTCCACGACATGAGGATCACCCAAGAGACCCCGGACGGATCGGGGAACATCGAGTTCATGTCGAGCCAGTGGGTACGGTCGAATTCGACAACCGGCGATTATCCGGAGTTCGACTTCATCGGGGATGTCCACTCGGTCCATGACCTCATCTTGCGAGCGCGGAAAGAGGCGGCCCCGGCGCAGCCCTCCTCTCTCGAGATTGCGCCTCAATGGTCCGGCGTCGCCGCGAGGGAAGCGCCGGAGTGGATGGCGCGGCTTGCGGTCGCAGCCGCTTACCTGGGCGCCGCGGCCTATCCCCTGTTCGTGTGGTGCGACTTAAGGGAGTTGTCCCGAATGGGATGGCGAGGCATCTGGTCCCTTTTCGCGGAGGGTTCAGGCGTCACGGGGCCCATCGGCTATTGCGCGGCTCCGATCGTGATGGCTTTCGTCTATTTCAGGGCGAGGAGTTTTCAGACAGGGGCGAGAGCGGTGCGCAATGTCGACGTCGCGGTCATGGCGGGCTTCGCGATCCTTGGCGGGGTCATCTTGTGCTGGGACAGGGCGGCCGGCAATCGGACCGGCTTGCATGTGGCTCTCGGCCTTATCGCGTTGTTCGTGACGTCGCGCCGCGATCCGCAGGGTCGAGGATGGCGGATCGACCTCCGGTGAGGGATGCGCAGTCGGGTCCCTTCGGCTTGGATCGGCACTCCGGCGGGAACTCCCGCGGGTTGCGCATGGGATCGGGCTAGGCGGGCATCACTCCGCCGAGCAGGTGAAGCCGCTTCGCCTCGCGGCACAGAGCCTTGTCCTTGCTCCAAAGTTTCGCGCCGGCCAGTCTGGCCGACGCCATGAGATGGACGTCAACGCATCCAATGCCGGTGCCATGCAGCCGCGCGGCGGATATGAACTCGAGCACCTCTTCGTGCTCCGCGACCGGCGCCGCCGGAAGAGCATGAAGCAGCTCGAGGATTTCCTTGCGATCCGGGAGGTTCCCGCAGGCCAGCTCCTCGATCACAAACGGATGGATCAAAACGGAACCCTCGTTCAGCAAGGAGACCAGGCTGGGCTCGGACGCTCGCAGATGATCGGACCAGACCGAGGTGTCGACCAGGATCATCGGCGTCTCTTGCCTGCCGTAAAGCGAGGGGCTGATCCGCCGAGCGCCGCAAGGCGCTCGCGCGCCTTCTTCTCGATGAGGGCTTCCAGGCCGGCATGGACCAATGCGGTCTTCTCATGAGTCCCGGTCAGCTTGGCCGCGCGCTCTAGGAGGTCATCCCTAATGATCAATGTTGTCCTCATGCATATGAGTATGCATCGGATATATGCCTCAGTCAAGGAGGGCATCGCGGCGCGCCGCTGATGATGCGGTCCATGCGCCGCCCGAACTTCTCGCAGGCGTTCTTGATGTGCTCCGGGGACAGGTGCCCGTACCGCTCTTCGATCATGGTGGGCGTCGAGTGGCCCACGAGCGTGGCGATGGCGAAGAAGTCCAAGCCCTCCATGACCATGCCGGAGATCGCGGTGTGTCTGAGGTCATGGAAGTGGAGATCCGTGAGCCCGGCCCGCTTCTTCACGGTCTTGAAGGAGGTGTCGAAGTCCGTCAGCGGCCCGGTGCCCGCTTTGTTGGGAAACAGCCACTCGCCGGGAGCGCCGTCAAAACGCGCATTCAGGACCGCTTGAGCCGAGGCCGGCAGGACGATCTGCTCGACCTCTCCCTTCTTCGTCTCCGGCAGGGTGACGATGCCGTTGGCCCTGTCGTAGTCCCGCTTCTGGATGGCCAGCATGTCGTGCTTCCTGCGCCCGGTGTAGAGCGCGAGCCTGACGATATCCTGGAGCAGGGGATTGCCGCAGTCCTCGCAAGCCGCCAGGAGCGCGGTGATCTCGTGGTCCCTCAAGTACCGTCTGCGCCTGTACGGCCTTTCGTTGAATTTCTTCCAGCGCACGACGGGGTTCGCGGCGATGAGCTCGTCCGCCACCGCGCGATTGAGCATGGCCAATAGGTACGTGACCTCGCGGTTGATCGTGCTCTTGGAGACCTTGCGCGCTTCCGCCGGCTGCCAGGCCGCGGCCCGCTCATGGCTCGCCCACCTTCCGCGGAATGGCGATCGCCTCGTATCCCGCAGCCGGCGCCTGACGTAGTCCGAAACGACGGCCCGGGAGACGGCGGCGAGCGGCCGATTCCCGGAGACGGCGATGAAGCGCTTGATGATCCGCTCCGCCGTCAGCCGGGCCTTCGGCCTGTCGCTGTATTGGTAATCGAGGAATCCCGGCAGATAAGAGGCCAGCGTCGGCTTTCGCCCGCCCATACCACTAAGTACGAATGAATCGCTGGAAAGTTCCCTGGACGGCGGCCGTCGGCTATCGCTTTTCCGGAAGGGGGGAGGGACAATCGACGGCCAGGTCGAGGTTGCTCCAGAGCTGGAGGGCGTTGGCCTCGGTGGCGTCGGAGGAGCGCTGGCCGAAGGGGACGGGGGCGAAAGTCCCGTTGGCGGCGGTCCAGCTCCATAGCTCCGAGCCGCGCACGGCCTCGACGCCGGCCTCGCCGTGCTTCACGGCCGTCAGGGCTCTGTCGAGCGCCGCGCGCGCGGCGGGGTCCTTGATGCGTCCGCGCTGGCGCTCCAGGCCGATGCGCGCCACCGCGATGGGCCAGCTCCAGACGACCGCGCCGTGGTAGCGGTCGCGGCCGAACATCGCGTAGTCGCCGGGCCGCGTCGAGAGAGCCGGGTTGGCGACCGCCACGCCCACCGGCGTCGCCAGGCCCATGGGGAAGGGGCGCGCGAAGGCGCCGGCCGCGTCGGCCGCTAGAGCCGGCGTCGGGTCGGCCTCGGCCAGCAGGAATCCGGCGTCGCTTGATTCCACCGGGATCGGCCGGGCGTCGGCGTCCAGGGCCAGGGCGAAGTAGCTTTGGACCGCGGCGTTCTCGACGCGGGAGGCTTTGCGCAGCGCCTCCTGCTCGAGCGGGGAGAAGCCGCCTTCGCCGATGTAGCGTTCCACCCGGGCGCGCGCCTCCTCCAGGCCGACGCTGACTTTGAAATGCTCAGGCGCCTTGTCCCATGCCTGCGCCACGACTTCCACCCCGTCGGCCGCGCCGGCGCGCGAGAACTCCCCGGCGGCGTCCTCGAAGCCCATGTCCATCGCGGCTTCAAGGACGTGGGCCGCGGCGCGCACCGAAGCGGCGACGAGCGCCAGGTTGATGGAGGAGGGGTAGCGCCCGCCGCCCAGGCCGTCGGTCGAGTCGCGCCAGTCGCCGACGGCCTGGCCGGGGCGGAGGCTGACGAGGCGCTTGGCCAGCGGAGTGCCGCTCTCGCCTTTGGCGCGCGCCTGCGCGTAGGGCTCGGCTTCGCTTAGGACCGCCTTGATGTTGCGCGTCAGCGCGTCGGCCACGGTGCCGCCGCCGGCGGCGCTCTCCAGGAAACGCTGCGCGCGGTCGGCGTCGGCCGCCGCCAGGTAATCGGCGGCGACGAGGGGCAGGAAGAAGTCGCTGTCGACCATCTTGTAGTCGTAGACGGGGGCATCGATGGGCGGCAGGCGGTTGGCGAGCCTGTCCCAGGCTTCGCCGCGCTCGCGCGCCTCGACCAGCTCGCGCAGATGCCGGTAGGCGGCCTGGTCGGCGATGTCCTCTTCGTGCGCGACGGTCCCGTCGGGCGAGAGGCGCTCGGCGGCGCCGCGGATGGCGCCTTCGAGGAGGGCGGGGGAGGCGAGCGGCGCCAGGAAATGCGCGGTGATCAGCGTGTCGCGGCCGAAATAGGTGAGGTACTGCCAGGAGCCGGCGAGGAGCTTCTCCTCATAGGACAAGAAGGCGAGGTCGCGCACCGCGCGCTTGAGCCTGGACGTCTCGGGCGCGGCCTGGACGCAGCGGCGCCCGGCGTCGTTGAGGAGCGCGTCCGCCTCGATGGGCGTGAGCGGGACGAAGCCGACGGAGGCGCGGAGATGGAAGCGGGCCGGCCCCTCGTTGCGCGAGACGAGCCGGAGGCCGGATTGCGGGTCGCCCAGCAGATCCATGCCCTCGGCGGGATCGAGCGCGACGCGGTACTCGGCGGCCGAGCCGGCGGCGCGGCGGCGCCACTGCCAGCCGCCCTCGCTCGTGCGGGTCGCGGGCGGGTTGAGCCACTCGGCCAGGATGTCCCGGTCGCGGTCCTTGAGAGCCGCGGCGGCGCCGGCGGGAGCCTGGGCGAGGAGAGCGTCGGCTTTGCGCAGCGCGGTTTCCCGCCCGGCGTAGGCGTTGTCCTTGAAGTCGCGCAGGGCGCGCACGCTGTCCAGCAGGACTTTTTCGACGCGCAGCTCGGGGACCTTGAGCTCGAGGTCGAGCTCGACGGCCGCGGGCCACTCCGGCGTCTGCAGGCGGCGCAGGCCGTCGGCGGAGAGCCACGGCGCCGATGAGGCGGGTTCGGCGAACCATATCCCGGCGCCGCTGTTGCCGGTGGGGAAGGCCACGACGAGGCGGGGGCGGCGCCCGGCCACCGTGGCGACCGCGTGCGCTTGGACGCGGTCGTCGCGATAGAAGAAGTTGAGGTTGTTCCCCTCGGCGACGCTGAACTGTCCCGCGCGGCCGGGAAGGGCGCAGAGGACGGCGGCGAGCAGGAAAGACAAGCTACTGGCCGCTTTCTTTGGCGGCTTGATCCACCTGCTTGTCCATCTGGCCGATGGCCTTGTTGGCTTTGTCCACGGCCGACTGGGCCTTCTTGATGTCGTCGTGCATCGCCTGGACGGCCTGGGCGGGCGCCGTGTCGCCGCTGGCGGCGTTCTCGGCGGCCTGGGAGACGTCCTTCGCCACGGCGGCGGTCTTCTTGCAGGCGAGCGGCAGCAGCAGGAGGGGGAGGGCGAGGAGCTTCTTCATGCGCGCATGATAGCAATTGCCGGCGGAGAGGTCGCGGTCGCTTGTCGAGGAGCCGGCGTCGTTGTATCATGCGTCTGGATGGCTTGGCATCCGGACAGAGAATCGCCCCGCGACCGGCGGGTCGTCTTGGGCCTGTCGGCCGTCCTCATGGTCCTGATCGGCTGGCTCGACTGGCTCAACGGCGTCGAGATGAGCCTCCTCACCTTCTACTGGATCCCGGTCGCCTGTTCGACTTGGTACCTCGACCGGATCTGGGGCCTGGGCTTCGCCGCGGCGAGCGTCGGCGTCGCCGTGTCCACCGACCTGGCGGGCGGCATGGTCTACGCCCACCCCGGCTTCATCTTCTGGGACCTCGGCAGCCGGATCCTGTCATTCGTCATCTTCGTGTGGCTGCTCGACCGGCTGCGGCTGGCGTTCTCCCGCGAGAAAGAGGCGAGCGAGCAGAGCCGGCGGCTCGCGGCCCTCAAGGGGGACCTGGTGAATCTGGTCAGCCACGAGTTCATCAACTCCGTCACCTTGATCAAGCTTTCCCTCGAAGGGATCGAAGGCGCGGAGGGCTCGTCCACCGCCCACAGCCGCGAGATCATCGCGCGGGCCGTCCAGAACGTGTACCGGACGGCCACGAATTTCCTCAACGAGGCGCGGATGGAGTCGGGGAAGTTCAAGCTCGAGCCGCGGCCGCTCGAGCTGCGGCCCTGCGTCGAGGGGGCGGCGCGCCTCTTCGAGCCGACCGCGGCGGCGCGCGGGATCGCGCTCAGGGTCGAGGGGGGGGAGGGCCTGCGGGTCGAGGCGGATGAGGCGGCGCTCGTGCTGATCGTCAATAATCTCCTCGGGAACGCTTTGAAGTTCAGCGAGTCCGGCGGGCGCGTCGAGGTGACGATGGCGCGGACGCCCGGGGGACGCGCGCAGGTCTGCGTGGCCGACACGGGCATCGGGATGAAGCCCGAGGAGATCGGCAAGCTTGCGGAAGCCTTCGTGCGGCTCCCCGCGGGCCAGATGATGGCTTCCGGCTTCGGGATCGGGCTGAAAGTCGCCTCGGACCTGGCGCGGATGCACGGCGGCAGCCTCGAGATCGAGAGCGAGCCGGGGAAGGGCACGCGGTTCCGGTTCTCGCTGCGCCTGGCGTCCGAGGCGGGCGCCGCGTCCGCCCAAGCCGCATCGAGTCCGGACATTGACCAAGTCGCGGCCGGCCGCTGAACTTTCCGCCAAGGACTGGGCGGTCTACGTCGTGCGGTGCCGCGACGGCTCGCTCTACACCGGCATCACCAAGGACGTGAAGGCGCGCGTGGCGAAGCACAACGCGGGAAAGGGCGGGGCGTACACGCGCTCGCGAAAGCCGGTGCGCCTGCGCTACAAGGAGACGGGATTCACCCGCTCGCAGGCCTTGGTCCGCGAAGCGGAGATCAAGCGCCTGCCTCACGAGCTGAAGAAGGAGCTGATCAGGGCCTAGTCCGGGATCTCCTGGATGCCGGCGCCGAGCAGCTGGCGCTCGAGGGTCTCGTAGCGGGCCGCCACGCTCTGCACGAAGCGGCGCTTCTCGCTGAAGGGGCCGGGGAAGAAGCTTCCCTTGAAGCCGGCGATGACGAGCCGCTTGAGCTCCAGGAGCGTCACGCGCGCGTGCTCGCAGACCAGCTCGAGCTCGCGGCTGACGTTCGTGTTGGAGATGAGCCGGTTGTCCGTGCACACGCTGACCGAAAGGCCGTAATCGATCATCTTGCGCACGGGGTGCGCGGCGATGGACTTGAGCGAGGGGATCGTCTGCAGGTTGCTCGTCACGCAGACCTCGATGCCGATGCGCTGGGCCGCGAGGTAGTTGACCAGGTCCTCGACGTACTTCTTCCGGTCGGTGATGCGGGGGTCCTTGATCATCTCGTGCGCGAACAGGAACGTCCCGTGGCCGATGCGGTTGGCGTGGCACTGGGTGATGGCCTGCCAGATGGACTCCGGGCCGTAGGCCTCGCCGGCGTGGACGGTCTTCTGGATGAAGTGGTCGTGCGCGTACTGGTAGGCGTCGCGGTGGTCGCCCGGCGGATATCCCGCCTCCTCGCCGGCCAGGTCGAAGGCGACGACCGGCATGCCCGCGTCCTTGAGCTCCACGGCGGCGCGCGCCAGCTCGAGGGAAGCCGCGGCGTAGACCTCGTCTTTGGGCGCGTTCTCCATGATCCGCAGGATGTCCGCGAAATAAGGCGACATCCCTTTCTTGAACCGGCGCATGGCGCAGAGGATGATCCCGAAGTGGAACGGTACGTCGGCGCCGGAGCGCACGGCCTTGGAGGAGTTGTGCGCCTTGGCGCCGGCCTGCATGCCCCGGACGACGGCGGCCACCACGTCGCGCACGCCCCCCTTCGGCGAGACGTGCAGCTGGGGCGCGAAGCGGACCTCGATGTAGCGGACGCCCTCGGCGGCGTTGTCCTCGACCAGCTCCTGCGACACGCGCGAGAGGTTGTCGAGGTCCTGCAGCACCGCGCAGGTGTACATGAAGCCGTGCAGGTACTCGAGGAGGTCCTTGTAGGAGTCCTTGAACACCAGCTTGCGCATGCCCTCCTCGGTCTGGGAGGGGAGCTTGACCTTCGCCTTGCGGGCGAGCTCGATCAAGGTCTTGAGCCGCAAGGAGCCGTCCAGATGGAGGTGGAGGTCGGACTTGGGGATGGCCCGGATGAAAGCGGAGGGGATCGCGTTCTTCACGTCGTTAGCCTAGCAATTTTCTAAACGCCGGAGGCTACGGCTTGGGCCGCTTGGGGCACAGCGGAGGGAAGTTCTGGGCGTGGTCGAGCCAATCCACGACGGTGTTCTTGCCGGCGAATAGGCCGAGCGGGTTGTATACGACGGTCCAGGCGTAAAGGCGGTACATCCGGTCGAAGCGCGCGCCGTCCTTGCACCCGCGGGGCGCGTCCGCGCCGTAATAGATCGTCGCCGAACGGGCCGGCTCGACGACGATGCAGACGTCGTCGTCGCGGCCCCAGGTGCTCGCCGGCGCGCCGCCGCGCGTGATGAGGCGGGAGTACTCCCCGAAATCCACGCGCCTGCGCAGCGGCCGGCTCGGGCCGGAGATGAAGATCATCCCGACGAGGCGGTACTCCTCGGTCTCGGTCTTGCGGAGGTAGGACAGCACGTCCGGGTGGGCGAAGTCGTAATCGCCGTCGCGCACGAGGTCGGGGTGCGCCATCTCGAGGCCGACGCTCGGGACGAAGCCGAGGGCGGAGGGCAGGTAGCCGTCTTTGGCGGCGTCCTCGATATTGGCGTAGCGGCGCGCCGCGTCGAGGGTCTTCTGCAGGGCGGCAAGGTCCTGTTTGCTGAACCGGTAGTCGCTGAGGTAGGGCTTCGGCAGTTCGAGCCTTCCGCCCGGCCCGCAGGGGGCGAAGATGTCCGCGGGGCGGCCCGCGTAGGTCGAGAAGGTTTTGGTGTGCAGGTCCTCCTCGGTCAGCGAGGAGGTCCAGGCCTCGAAGTCGGCCGGCTCGAAGGAGCCGGCGCCGGCGAACGCCGCCGACAGGAGGAGCGCCGGAAGGAGCATGGAGCCGAGGGTATCAAATTGCGCGGAGGGTCAGCGGGCGGCGACCGTCGAGGAGCCGCCGGCGAGGGCGGAGAGCTCTTGCAGGGTGCCGGCGAAGACGTCCAGGTCCACCTCGGTGGGGACGCCGGGCGTGTGGCCGTGGAAGGAGTACTGCCAGAACGACCACTTCAGGTTGTTCGGCGTCTCGGGCTTGACGCTGTCGGGGTCCGGGTACCAGAGGACGTAGTTCTCGGCGATGCCTTGCAGGTACCTGGTGTAGATGCCTGATTCGAGATAGAGGATCGGCTTCCTGCCGTAGGCCTTCACCACCGCGGCCATGAAGATGTCGAACTGCTTCAAGAAGGCTTCCTTGGTCGGCATCTCTTTCGGCTTGCACTCGACCGACATCTCGAGGTCGACGGCCAGAGGCAGCATGCCGGCCTCGGGCGGGAGCACGGCGAGGAGGTTGTCCACCTGCGGAGCGGCGTCGGTGCAGAAGTCGTAGAAGTGATAAGCCCCTTTCAGCAGGCCCGCTTTCGTCGCGCCTTCCCAGTTGGCCTTGAACTGCGCGTCCTGGATATCGTCCCCGTCGGTCGCCTTGATGTAGACGAACGACAGGCCGTGGCCCTTCACCTTGTCCCAATCGATGGTGTTCTCGTAGTGCGAGACGTCCATGCCGCGCACCGGGTAGGGGCTGATGTCCGGCTTCGCGGTGGGCTTGACCGGCTGCGTCTTCCTGTGGCGGCGGCCCGCGCCCATCCTTTGGCCGTGGCGCTTCTTGTGGCGGCGCGCGGCGCTGACTTGGCGATGGTGGGATGCGGTGAGCCGTGCGGCGGTCTGGCGCGACACGAGGTGGATGGAGGCCATCTGCTCATCGAGCGCCGCCGTCCCCTCGAAGACCTGCGCGCGGCAAACGGGCGCCGCGAGGGAGAGGAGCCCGGCGGCGGCAAGCGTTGCAAGGTGCGCCATTGCGGCATAGATTGTTGCGGATGCTTCGTGTCCGCCTGGGCCCGAAGGTCCCGGGGGAAAGGGGCCGAAGGGCCCACGATCTGCTTCCGCGGCCGGGAGCCGGCCTCGCGACATTTGATAGACTGCGGCCGTGATCGTCGCGCGCCATCACGTCATCGAGTTCGACGGCTGCTCGCCCGAGCGCTCCGACGACCCCGCGCTCGTGCGCCGGGCGCTGGCGCGGCTGTGCCGGGACGCGGGCTTGAACGTGGTGCGCCGCGTCCAGCACCGCTTCACCCCGCACGGGCTCACCGTCCTCTTCATCCTGCGCGAGAGCCACCTGGCCTACAGCTCGTGGCCGGAGAAGGAGTACGCGGTGCTGGACCTGTTCCTGTGCGGGCCGATGCGGAACGTCGGCCCGGCGGCGGCGGCGTTCGCGCGGTCTCTCCGCGCGCGGGGCGCCCGAACGCGCGCCTGGGGCGTCGGCCCTAAGGGTCAGTCGGGCCGCAGCAGGCGCGCGCCGAGGAGGATCAGCGGCAGCAGCGCCGCCGAGAGCGCCAGGTAGTATTCCCCCAGGCGGGCGGGTATCGTCAGCCCGGCGGCGGGACGCTCGACCGTGACGACGTGGGCCGCCTCCTCTTCGGGCGAGCCGGCCCACGGCCAGACCTCGTAGCGCCCGAACTCGTCGACATGCCCGCAATAGCTCGCCTTGCCGGTGAGCAGGACCGGGATCCCGTAAGCCGCGGCGGAGAGCCGGATGATGTTGAGCACCTGCTTGTTGAACGCGCTCGGCTCGTGGTGGAACCAGTGGGCGTTGGCCATGAACAAGATGACGTCGGCCCCCGCGCGCCGCCAGCCCCGGTACATCACCGGCATATGCCCCTCCAGGCAGATGAGGACGCCCACGGGCCAGCCTTTGAAGCGCATGAGCGGAAAAGGCGTCTGCGCGGGGACATAGGGCCTGGCCGGGTCGAGATACTCGTCGCCGCTGAAGACGAGCCATAGCGGGATCCAGGGGCTGAGCGGCCAGTATTCCGAGCCGGGCGTCAGCCGCCACTTGTCGCGCAGCCCCGCGATGGCTCCTGTCTCGTCGATGAGCAGGGCTGAATTGCGGCGTCCTCCGGTCCGGACCGTGGTGAGGCCCAGCGCCCAGGCCATGCCGCGCTCGCGCGCCGACTCACGGAACGTGTCGAGCAGCGCCCCGTTGTTCTCGATGCCGAAGCGTTCGTACGCTTCTTGCGAGCGTGAGCGCGAGAGGACGAGGTCGATCGCGTCTTCGGGGATCAGATAGAGGTCGGGCTTGGCCGGGGGCAAGAGCGCCGCGATGGCCGAGGCGCGCTTCTTGAGGTAGACGGCGACCGCCGCGGCGCCCTCCGGCGTGCCGGTCCCTTGGGCGAGATAGGATTCCATCGCGTCGTTCGCCTCGAGCGAGGCCACGGCGACGGCGAGAGGCGCGCCGCCCGGCCGCGCCGAGCCCGGGTCGGCGAGGCGTGCCAGCACCGGGGGCACGAGGAGCGCCAAGGCCAGGAGCGCCGCGCCCCATGCCGCTTGGCGCCGCGCGGCGGGCGAGCGTCGGGCGAGCAGGGCGAGCCACGGCAACGCGGCGATGAAGGCGGCGAGCGTCATCACTCCCCAAAGCCCGGTGTAGCGGGCGACCGACACCCCGCCCGGGGCCAAGGCCTGCGGCCAGGTGGTCACGAGGCTGGGCAGGAAATGCAGGCTCGTGCCGTAGCACTCCGAGAGCGTCCACAGGCTCGGCAGAGCCAGCAAGCCCGCCGCGGAGCCCGCGACCTTGCGGGCGAGCCAGAAGCCGCCTCCGACGACCAGCGCGAAGGGGATCAGGTAAAGCAGCCACGCCAGGACATAGATGACCGTGCCGAGCCCGCTGAGATAGGCGCCGATCGGAAGGATAGAGACGCTCTTGAAGATCGGCGCCACGGCCAGCGCCTGCCGCCAGGAGCGCGCGGAGGCGAGCGCGCCGAAGAAGAGCGAGGCGCCCACGATCGTGAGCGGCCAGCAGGCGACCGGCGGAAAACCGAGGTAGAAGACGACGGCGGCCGCGGCTGCCAGAAGCTGCGGCCGGGGCAGATCTATTTCGCGGGCGGCTGAGGCTTCGGGCAAAGCGGGCCGAACTTCTGGGTGTGGTCGAGCCAGTCGACGACCGTGTTCGTCTCGGCGAAGAGGCCCATGGGATTGTACACGAGCCCCCAGGAATTGATGTACCAGAGCCGCTTGTAGAACGTATGGCCCTTGCAATGCTCCTTCGTGCCGCCGCCGTGCAGCACCGTGACCGACTTGCCCGGTTCCACCTGGAAGCACACCTCGTCGCCGTACTCCCAGACGCCCGTCTTCGCCTTTCCTTGCGCGTCCTTGCGCCGCGACTTGTCGTCGAAGTCGACGTTGGCCACTTTCGGCGGGTGCTCGCCGGCGCCGGCGATGTAGGCGAACCCCACGAGCCGGAACTGGCCGGTGCCTTTCTTGTTCACGTAGGTCAGCCCGTCCGGCCGATCGAAGTTGAATACCCCGTCCTTGATGAGGTCGGGGTGGAGCAGCCCCAATCCCATGCCGGGCTGGAAACCTTCCTTCATGGGGAGATAGCCGTCGTCGAGCGCCGCCTTGATGGAGGCGTATTTCTTCACGGCGCGCAGGCCGCGCTCGAAGAGTCTCGTGTCGCGCGGCGTCAGCGTGTAGTCGAGCAGGTAGGGCTTCGGCAGATGGAGGTTGCCCGCCTGGTCGCAGGTGGCGAAGATGTCCGGCGGCTTGCCGTTGTAGGTCGTATACGTCTTGGTGTGCAGCGCGTCTTCACCGAGCGCCTTCCACACGTCCAACTCGGCCCGGGCGGGCGAGGCGAGGCTCGCGGAGACCATAAGAGCTGCGAGGATCATCGTTTGCGAGTGTAACATGAACGCCAAAACGGCGCAAGGTTGCATGGAAGCTATTGCGTGGAAGCTAGTCGAACGACGAGGACTGGAGGCCGAGCGGCTTGAAGAGCGTCGGCCGGAGCAGCGTGTTGACGAGCTGGGGATCGTCGCGGAAGGAGAAGTGCCCGCCCTCGAGCGTCTTGAGCCGGAGCGGCGTGAGGGCGTAGAGGATGACGCCGTTGTCCTTGAAGTCGAAGTCCGGCTGCGAGCGCTCCGGCGTGAAGGCCAGGAAGGTCTCGGTCATGGACCGGTTGGAGACCAGGTCGAGGTCTTCCTTCTCGTTGACGACGACGCCCGGATGCTTGCGCAAGAACCGCTTGGCCGCGACGCGGCGCAAGAGGCGCGAGATCTCGGGGTCGATGTCGGGCTCCGGGCGCGGCTCGAGCGTCGCCGACTGCCATGCGGCAACGAGCTCCGGCGACTCAACGCTGAAGGGTACGATCGTCTTCAGGCCCGCGGCCAGGAGCGTGTTGACGATGATCGAGTTCTTGCGCAGGCCCTCCTCCTTGCCGGAGTCCTGGCCGGCGTCGTCGGCGAGCATCGGGTAGTCGAGCGCCCCGAAGCCGCCGGGCCGCAGGCGCCGCGCCACGTTGCGGTAGAACTCGGCGGTGTAGAGCTTGGCGGTGTCGTAGGTGTGGGGGAAGGGGAAATCGATGTAGACCGCGTCGTAGGTCGCGCGGTCGTTGCGCACGAAGAAGAAGGCGTCGCCCGTCACGACGCGGACCTTGGGGTTGCGGAAGGAATCCGAGTTCAGCAGGCGCAGGCGCGGGTCGCGCAGGGCCAGCTCGACCATCGCCGGGTCGAGCTCCACGTCGGTTATCGAGCGCACGCCGTCGTATTTCAGGAGCTCGCGCGCGAGCAGCCCGTCGCCGCCGCCGAGGATGAGCACGTCCTGCGGCACGCGCGAGAAGATCTGGACCGGCACGTGGGCGAAGTACTCGTGGTAGACGGTCTCGGCGCCGCCGCGGAACTGGAAGTGGCGGTCGAGGAAGAGGCTGAGGCCGTAAGGCAGGCCGGGCTCGAGCTTCAGGCGGTGGTTGAAGAAGGACCATAGGGGCGAGTCCTTGAACACGCCGTTGACCAGCTCGAGGCGCTGATACCGGCTCGGAACCCGCTCGACGGCGTGCGCGCGGCGCCACAGGGTCCGAAGGATCCGCCCCAGCGGCGCGTTGCCCGGGCCCCCGACCTCCTCGATCACGCCGAGGCGTTGGGCGTAGCAGCTCGCCGCCTCGAGGCCCGAGAGGGCGGGGCTCCCCAGCGCGAGCGCGAGCCAGGCGGCGGCCGCCGCGCCCAGCGCCGTCAGGCGCGCGGCGCTCGCGGGAAGGGGGCCGCGGCGCAGCAGGAACGCGCAGGCCGCGAGGTTGAGCGCCGAAGCCGCCGTGGTCGAGCCGAGGAGCCCGAGGCGGGGAAGCAGCCAGAAGGAGAAGGCGAGGCTTCCGGCGAGCGCCCCGAAGTAATTGAGCCCGAGTACGGCGGACGCCGCCTCCGCGCCGGATCCGTCGTCGCGGCGCGCCGCGCGCATCAGGAGCGGCAGCTCGAAGCCCGACAGCCAGCCCACGAGTACGGTGAAGCCGTGGCCCAGCGCCAGCGCGACCACGGCGATGGCCAGCGAGGGCCCCGAGGCGTAGAACCGGGAGTAGATGCGGAACGCCGTCTCCAGGGCGAGGACGCCCGCGGCGCAGGCGCCGCCCGCGACGGCGAGCGCGGCCTCGACGCGCCACAGGGAGGGCCAGGGGTCGGAGTCCGGCCGGCGGGAGCAGGCCAGGGCGCCCGCGCCGAGGGCGGCGAGGTAGATCCCGAGCGTCAGGCTCTCCCAGAACGGCGCGTCGCCGGTGATCGAGACGAAGCAGGCCGCGATATCGAGCTCGTAGACGAGGCTGCAGAAGGAGAGCACGGCGGCGAGGGCGAGGATCTCGGCGCGGCTCAGCGGGGAGCGGTTCATGGCAGGGTGAACGAGGCCGACGCGAGTCTCTCGAGCGAGGGGTTGTAGGCCAGCGCGGCGGCGGCCAAGCACGCGGCGCCGAGGGTCGCGGCGGCGAGGGCGAGCCGGCCGCCGGACGGGCCGCGGGCGCGCCTAATGATAAGGTAGGCGCCGCAGAGGGCGTTGACCAGCCCGGCGGCGGCGGCGGTGCCCAACAGGCCGAGGCGCGGCAGCAGCAGCAGCGGGAAGCATACCGCCCCCAAGAGCGTTCCCGCATAGTCGACGGCGAGCACCGCGGAGCCCGCCCCAGGGTCCGGGCCCTCTCGCTCGGCGAGGCGCATCAAGAGCGGAAGCTCGAAGCCGGACAGGATCCCGACGGCGATGATCACCGCGTGGTCGAAGCCGTAGATCGCCGCTTGATAAAGGAAGCCGCGGAACGCGATGCCCATGGCTCGCGCCGCGCGGAAGACGGCCGCGTCCCAAAGGAAGAAGAGCATCGGCCCTGCCCCGCCCAGCAACGCCAGCGGCCACTCGATGCGCGCCAGCGTCCCCGCCGGGTCGCCGCCCTCGGCGCGGGGGGCCAGCAGCGCGCCGGCGCCCAAGGCGGCGAGGTAGAGGCCGATCGTGACGTTGTAGCGCAGCAGCGTGTTACCTAGGAGCGCCCCAAGCGTCTGAGCCAGGACCAGCTCATAGAGGATGCTGCAGGCGGCGAGCGCCAGCGTCAGGGCGAAGATGGGACGGCGCACGAGCTGACTATATTATTTCTTGTCGTCCGATGGAGGAGGCGCATCCACGTCGCAGGCGCCGCTTCCCGCTTGCCCGTGGAGAGGCTCGTCCTCGATGGAGCCCAGTTGCGCCGACGGGTCCATCCCGCCGTTGGCGGCCTGGAGCTTGCCGGCATTGGCCACGGAGGCGATCGACATGGCGGCGAACTTCGTGAGGCGCTCGGCTTCGACGAAATGGCCGATCTCGTCGAACTTGTCGCCGCCCGGATCGTACTGGTTCCACTCCTCGTTCGCGCTGGCCAAGTTGAGCTCGGCGGCGGTCTGCGCCTTCTGGAATTCCCCCTGCTGGGCCCTCGGCACGTCGGTCGGCTGGACGTCGGCGATGCGCGTGCTGGCCATCCCATACTGCACGAGGAAAGCTTCCTTGACCTTCTGCACGTTCTGCCGGTCGCCCCAGTCGTACATGCCGAGGATGGCGTCCTGGGCGACCTTGATCTGGCTCTGGCTTGCCGCGATCGTGTCGTTCAGGTAGCCTAACGCGCCGTTCCAGGGTCCCCAGCGCGGATAGTAGTGTCGGTTGGGATAGTCGTACTCGTCCCAGTACTTGTACTGGTCGCCCTCCCTGATGAACGCGTCCATCGCCTCCTGGCCCTCCTGCCCGACGAGATTATAGAGGCCGTTGAGCTCGTCGCCCAAGGGCTTCTTCATCGCGCGCAGGGGGCCGGCGATCTGCTGGTAGCACTTGGCGGTGTCGTCCTGGGATAACGCCTGCCCGAGGCACTTCTTGCCGGCCTCCAGATTCTTGACCGCGTTGTCGAACTCGACCTTGAAGCCCCACTGCGTGCTGTCGGTCAGATCGAGGTACAGCTCGTGCAGCTTCGCGTACGGCCCCGGGTACTTCGCGAGGGCGATCTGCGCGTTGCCCACGGTGGAGACCATGGAGCCCAGCGCGCTCTGCGCGCGCGAGTAGCGCTCCTCGTACGTCTTGATGAGGCACATCAGATACTTGCGGGCCGTGGTGAGCGCCGGCTGCGAGTTGAAGCTTCCCGCCGCCGTCGCCAAGGCTCCCATCCGGCCGCCCCCGTCGCCGCCGCCGCCCCCCCCGCCCCCGCCCTCGGGGTTCATCGCCGTCGAGTTGCCCGCGCCGGTGCCGCCCGTGTTGGCGCCCGGGTTCTGCGCGCCGATGCTGGCCGGCGTCCCGCCGCCTTGCACGCCCGCCTCGCCCGCCCCGGTCGTCGATACCGGAGCGCCGCTCGTGCCCGCGCCGAAGCGCGCGCCCGAGCCGAAGGCCCCCGGAGCGCCGAAGGCCTGGTTGCGCGCGGAGGCGAGCGAGCTCGGCCCGCGCACGTCGACGGCCGCCCCGCGCCGCGAGACGACGGGCGCCACGGCCCGCCCCGCGGGCGCGACCGCCGCCCGTCCCGCGGCCCCGGCCGAGCCGCCCTGCAGGCCGGCGTGAGCGTTGGGGTCCATCATCGCGCCGCCCCCGCCGCCGCCGGAGGAGCCGGGCGTGCTCTTCGAGCCGAAGCTGCCGAGCCCTCCGCCGCTTGCCGCCGGGACCGCCGCCGCGTCGGGTCTGCCCGCGTTGGCGGCTCCTTGCGCGGCCGCCGGGCTGTCCGGCCCGCCCTGCACCTCGCCCAGGGCGCCTTCGAAGGCGCCCGGGATGCCGGCGACCGCCTTGGCGGCGTCGCCGACGAGGCTCTGACCCGCGGCACCCTTGCCGCTGATCGCCTCGAGCGGGGCCGCCCCGCCCGGCTCGGGCGCGGCGACTTTGCCGAAGGTGAACAGCGAGCTCATGTGCCGCGCCGTCATGCTGCGCGCGCTCTTGACGATGCCGGTGTCCTCCGGGGAATCGTAGCCCACGCGGCGGTAGCTGTTGTTGCCGAGACCAGGGGACATCATCACATAGAGCGCCAAGGCGCAGGCGACGCCCACTCCGCCGACGACGAGCGTGGTGGGCTTCTTGAGAAAGTCGATGACTTCTCGGCGCTTATCGTTAGGGATCATAGGCATATACCCGGTATGGCTCTGGAACTCCTAGTTTTGCTCCGGAACCGCCGGATTTCAAGGCCCAGGCGCGCCGATGGACGGGTAACGAAACGGCGACCAACCGGCAACAAAGTTGACAGCCGGTCCCAGACGGCTATACTCGGGCGGTGAGACGCGACGCGGCGGCGGCGTTGGCGATCGTCCTCGTCCTCGGCGGAGCTTGGCGCGGGCTCCAGGCGCGCGCGCGCTACCACGAGCCCTTGGGCTTCGGCGACGAGCGGATGTACTTCGCGATGGGCGCCGGCCTGCAGGACGGCCGCGTGCTCGGCGAGACGGGGCGGCCTTGGCGGCCGACGGCGCGCCGCGCGCCCCTGTATCCGTCGCTGATCTCCGCCGTCGCCGGCCGGCCGCCCCAGCCGGGACGCGTCCGCATGGTCCAGGCGGCGCTGTCATGCGTGGAGCTCCTGCTCGCCTTCGCGCTCGGCGCCAGCCTTCATTCCCCGCTGGCCGGCGCGGCCGGCGCCGCTTTTGTCGCCGCGAACTCCGCGCTGGCCGCGTGGACGGGTACGGTCTATATCGAAACGGTGTACGGCTTCCTCGTCTTGTGCGCGGCCGCCGCGCTGGCGCTGTGGGCCTCGCGGCCGGACGCTTGGCGCTCGGCCGCGCTGGGCGCGGTCCTGGGAACGACTCTCCTGTGCCGCTCGAACTTGTTCGCCGCGCCGGTCCTATGCGCGGGCTGGCTTGCGCGGCGCGGGCCGGGCCCCGGGTCGGGGCGGCCGGGCCGGGGACCCGGGGCTCGCCGGGCGGCGCTGGCCCTGCTGTTGTGCGCCGCCGCGCCGCTGGCGCCTTGGGCGCTGCGCAACGCCTGCCGCTTCGGCCGCTTCATCCCCTTCGAGGATCGGGCCGTGGCCCACGCGCTGTACCTGGCGAGCGCGGGAGCGGCGCGCGCGCCCTCCGATTTCGGCTTCGCCGCCGATCGCACGCCGCTGATGGAGGCGCAAGCGGGCGCGTTGATGGGAGCCAAGGACTCGGAGACGCTCTATGGCGGGCTGTCGTATCTCGCCTTCCAGAACCTCTGGCGACGCCCGTGGGCCTACGCCTGGGGTTGGGCCAAGCGATGCGCCGCCATGCTGGCCGTGTTCGTGCGCCTGGCCGGCTGGCCGTGCGCGGCGCTTCTGATCGCCGGCTGGCCGCTGCTGACGGCGCCCGCGTGGCGGGCGCTGTACCTCCTCTTCCTATATTATCTCGCGGTGCTGAGCCTGGTCGCTTTCCAGGATCGCTATCTGCTGCCCGTCCTTCCTCTCGCCTTGACGCTCGCGGCGGCGGCGCTGGCCGAGCTCACGGCGCGCTTGGAGGGAAGAGCGAAGGAGCCGGAGGCCCTCGCTCAGGGCCCCGCGGCCGGACGGGCCGCGAGCGCGGGCTTCGTCTTGGCCTTCGGCGCGCTGGCCTGCATGGCCTTCGTGAGCGTCTTGCGGCTCGCGCAGGAAGCGGCCGACCCGGTCGCCCTGCGCGCGCGGGACGTCGAGGATCGCGGCTGGCGCGCCTTCGAGGCCGGGCGCCTCGACGAGGCCGAGCGCGCCTTTTCCGCCGCGGTGGTCCTCGACCCGGCTTCGCCGGAGCCGTGGCTGGGCCGCGCGAATGCCCGAAAAGGAGAGGGGGCGCTCGCCGACGTCAACGTCGCCATCGCGCGCGCGTGGCGGCCGTGGAGCGCGGAGCTCGACGACGTGACGGCCGCCTGGGCCGCGGCCGCCTTCGAGAGGCGCGCCGCCTTGTGGGAGGCGCAGGCCGCGACCCGGACCGCCGGGCCCCGGGTCGGGGC
>JAPLKK010000182.1 GCA_026388115.1 Elusimicrobiota bacterium
TAGAGCTCGGCGCTCTTGAGAGCCTCCGGGCCGCTGAAGCCTCCGGCCACCAGGAGCTTGCCGTCGGGGAGCAGGACGGCCGTATGGCCTTCACGCGCCCCGAGCATCGCGTCCGACCGGGGCGGCGCGGACGGCGCCTGGGTCGCGAAGGCGCAGGAAAGCTGCGTCAAGACGAGAAGGATCGGCGCGAGATTCTCGAGGCGCATGAGTCGCGGGCATGCCCGCAGAGCCTATTCTAACTAATAGCTGACGATGACTCCTACATGCCAGCGCGCCGGCAGCCGGCGGCTGGTCTCGGCTTTCAGCAGCTGCCAGCCGTAATCCGCGCGGAACGACAGGTACCGGCCGATGCCGTAGCGGACGCCCGGGCCCACGCCCACCAGCGACTTCTGGTACTCCTCGCCGGGCAGCCGGCGCTTGTTGATGGCCACGCCGTAGTCCACGAACCCCAGGCCCTGCAGCTGGTCCGGGACGCTCTTGAGCCCCAAGTTCCGCAGCAGGCCGACCGTCGGGCTGCGCAGCTCCGCCGAAACGAGCGCGCCCTCGTCCGAGTTGACGACGCGCGAGTCGTAGCCCCGCACCGAGTCGTAGCCGCCGAACCCGATCTGCTCGCTGGCCAAGAGGTTCGAGTCCGATATCTGGAGCGTGGCCGCGTTGAAGAGCGAGAAGTCGTAGGGCAGGCCGGTCGTGCGGTCGAAGCCCACCCTCCCGTAGACGTATCGCGCCGTCGCCCCCGCCCGGGACTGCTCGTAGTCGGCGTTGGTGTCGCCGGCGGTCCAGGCGCCCGGGCTGTAATACACGTTCGCCCGGAAATTAGTCGCCCCCCACCTGTCCCTAAGGTTCGACTCGTAGCCCAGGCTCCATTCCAGGATGTCCGTGGTCGTGCCATACACTTTGGCGCCGCCGAAAGCCAGGTTGTTGTTGGCCCTCTTGAAGTCGAAGCCGGCGATGAGGGAGTGCCTGTACGCCTCCAGCCGCGGCAGCGGGACCTCGTAGCGCGCGCCCGCCTGCCAATTGAAGCCCTTCATCGTGAAGGGATCCGGCAGGTCCTTGGCACGCACGTCACCGTAGTTGCCGAGGACCGTCAGGATGTGGCGCCAAGGGAGCGGCTGGACGTAGCTTCCCGTGTGCGCCCGGAACACGTTGATGTTCTTCGGATAGGCCGAGAAGCCGTAATTGAGCTGGCCATCCAGGCCGAAGACGTTGCCCCACCCGAGCCCCGCCAGCCAGCGGGTGTTGCCGGTGACCGGCGTGCCGCTGTCGTCATAGCCGGCGTAGAGCCGGAGAGGGAAGCGGTCGCGCGCCCGCAGAACGAGGTCCGTCTTGCCCACCTCCGAGCCTCTCGCATAGGAAAGGTCGACCTGCCGGAACGGGTTGCGGTTGATCCAGTCCAGATCCTCGTCGATCTTCTGCGCGTAGAGCGTTTCTCCGGGCTTGGCGCGCAGCCGCCCGGCCAGCGTCTCGTCGCTGAACCAGCGATTGCCCTGGACCCGGACCTCGCCGACCTTCCCCTCCACCACCAGCACCTGCACGACGCCGGCGAAGATGTCCTGCGGGGGCATGGTGACATTGACCATCGGCCGGTCGTGCTCGCGGAAGTACAGGACGATGTCGTCGACGATCGCGTCGCGCCCGGCCCGATTCAGCGGCTGGCCCAGATGGAGGCTTATCCTGCTCTTGAACTCCTCAGTGTCGAGGAAGGGCAGCTCTTTGACCTGCACGCCGGTCACGCCGGAGAGGACCGGCACGACGAGCTGCGGGTCGCCGAGCACGACGAGGCCCGCCAGCGCGGGAGCCGCCGGAGCGGCCGTGCTCGAGGCGACGGGCTGCGCGGCGGCGCGCGAAGCCGTCGCGCAAGCGAGGGCGAGAAGCAGGGCCTGGACGCGCATCTCAGTTGTCCTCGGTGTCGTCGCGGTCGCCGCCGCTCGAGCCGCCGCTTCCGCCGGCCCCTCCGCCGCCTCCGGAGCCGCCGCTTCCCTGGTTTCCGTCGAAGCCTAAGGGCGACGGAGGGCTCCAGGGATGGGTCACGTTGTTGTTCCAGAAGCCGGTATAGTCGGACAATGCGGGATCCGGCGTCTCGAACAGGAAGCCGTTGCCGGCGAAGGCGGGAAGCAGCCAGTCGGCGTAAGTCGCGTTGTACTGCTTCGACCCCGTCAGCGGCCCGAGGTTGTCGCGCGACCAGTCTGCCGAGTAGATGAGGAATCGGCCTGCGCCGGTCATGGTTATCTGCGAGGCCGGGTCTTCGAACTTTCCGGTCGCGTACAGCCGCACCCCGCCGGCCCCGGTCGTGGTGATATCCCCGTTCATCGTCAGGTCCGTGCCGTAGATGTTGACGCTCGCCGCGCCCAGCGCGGCGCTCCAGGTCACCGGACCGCCGCCGACCAGCGCGCCCGTGCCGTCGATGCTGTTGGCGGTCAGGACGCCGACCCCGCTTACCGCTCCGTTGAACGTCAGCGCCCCGGTGTTCGCCAGCGTCAGGTCGCAATGGCTCGCGCCGCCGTTCACGGCGGCCAGGTCCAGCGTGCTGGAGGTCAGCGTCGTGTTCGCGCCAAGCGTGACGGCGTTGGTGTAGCTCTGGCCGCCGCTCGTGGTGACGGCCGCGCCGAGGGTCGTGCCCTCGCCGTCCGCCACCGACGCGGCGGATATCGCGGCGCTCGTCGCGAGCGTCCCCGCGCCGTTGGCCGTGAGGGCCCCGACGCCGCTGACAGCGCCGCCGAGCGCGGCCGCGCCGGCGTTCGTCAGCGTCAGGTCGTGGCCCGCGCCCGTCACTGCCGCCAGCTCGAGGGTCGAGGCGGTCAACGTCGTGTTCGCGCCCAGGGTGACCGCCCCTCCGTAATTCTGGTCGCCCGTCGTCGTCACGCTTGCCGCCCCGCCCGTCCCGGTCAGCGTCGTCGCCTCGGCGTCGTTCAGCGACGCGGCGGAGATCGTGTTGTTGACGGCCAGCGTGCCGGTCCCGTTCGCCCGCAAGGCGCCCACGCCGCTCACCGCGCCGCTCAAAGTCGCGGCGCCGCTGTTGGTGAGCGTCAGGTTCTTGGTGTTGCCCGTCACCGCGGCGAGTTCGATCGTCGCCGCGGTCAGGGTCGTGTCGGCGGTCAAGGCGACCGTGTCCGTGTAGCTCTGGTCGCCGCCGGTCGTGGCCACGCTTCCGCCCAGCGCGGTCACCTCGCTATCGCTCACCGACGCCGCCGAAAGCGTGCTGTACGTCGTCAGGCCGCCCGCCCCGTTCGCCGTCAGGGCGCCTACGCCGCTCACCGCGCCGTTCAGGGTCGCGGAGCCGCTGTTGGTCAGTGTCAGGTCGTGGCCGCCGCCCGTCACCGCGCCGAGGGTCACTGCCGTCCCGGTGAGCGTCGCGTTGCCGCTCAGCGTCACGGGGCTCTGATAGGTCTGGATACCCGCCGTGGTGACGTTGCCGCCCAGCGTCGTCCCGCCCGCCGAGGTCACGTTCAGCCACGACAGGTGCACGTTCGCGCCGCCCACCGCCGCCTCGAACGCCGTCGCGCCGGCGTCCGTCACCCGGAGCGTCCTCGCCGAGGAATCGGCGTTGACCGTGCCCTTGAAGTCGATGCCGCTGCCGCTGAACGTCTCGTTCGCGCCCAGCGTCACCGCCCCATTGTAGGTCTGCGCGCCGCTGCCCGTGTTGACGCTCGCGCCGTTGAGGCCGATCAGGCCGTTGACGGTCAGGGCGTTGTTCTCGGAGGCGTTCTCGCCCACCGTGTCGCCGAAGTTCACGTGCGCGCCGGTCAGCGCCTGGTTCACCGTCTTTAGGGTCACCGGACCGCTGTAGGTCTGGTCGCCCGTGGTCGTGATGGCGCCGCCTTGGAGCACCGTCGCGCCGAGCGCGTCCACCGTCAAGGAGCCCAGCCCCGCGCCGCCGCCCACGATCCCCCCGAACGTGGCGGTCCCCGCGCCCTTGTTCACCGTCAGGCCGTGAGCGGCGCCGTTCACCGTGCCCAAGAGGGTGATGTCATGGCCGGAGCTGGTCAATGTCGCGTCGGCCCCGAGCGTCACCGGGCCGCTGTAGGTCTGGTTGCCGTTGTCGCTTCCAGTCGCGCTGCTGCTGTGCGTGTTCACCGCGCCGCCATTGATGTGGATGGCGCTCGCGGCCGCGGTCAGGAAGCCGAGCGGGCCAGGCAGCGGGCCCATGCCGTGGATGAAGCCCACCGCCTTGCCGAACGTGATGTCGCTCGCCGCCGAGACGTTCAGGCCGAGGCCTGTGTCCGCGCCGATAATGTTCTCGAAGTCGATCGAGCCGCTCGTGGAGATGAAGTGAGCGTCGCTCGCACTACCGAGATCGATATAGCTGCCGGAGTAATCCTGGTCGTTGACGGTCTTGACGGTACCGCCGTCGATATGGATATCCCCGGCGCCGACGGAAAGCTTGCCGAGCGCGCTGCCGACGCCCACCGGTCCGTCGAACTCGGCAGCGATGCTTCCCAGCTCGGTCAGGTCGTAATGCCCCGGCGAATCCACCGTCCCCTTGAACCAGACCATGACGCCGCCGTTAAGAGTCGTGTTCTCCCCGATGACGGCGTTCCCGTCGTACTCCTGGAACTGGCCGGTATCGACCTCGCCGCCGTTGAGCTTGATGACGTCGTTGACGGGGTCGCTGCCGGTGATGTGGGCTTCGACCCAACGCGGCGCGCCGCTGTCGCCCACCTTCCCGGAGAACGTGGTGGCCCCATCGGAGTAGGTGGTGAGGCCGTAGTTCGCGCCGCTGCCGTCGGCGTTGGCGGCTGCCTCGACCTTGCCGGAGAATGTGATGGCGCCGTCGGCGGCGGTCGGGCTGGCGAGGGTGCCCTTGCTGGCGGTCAGGGTCGTGTCCGCGCCGAGCAGGACGGGCCCGGTGTAGGTCTGGCTGCCGGTGTAGGCGCCGTGGCCGGTCGTATTGATGCCATTACCGTTGTCGATGTCGCCGTTGAGGTTGATGCCGCCCCCGGCGGTGACCGCCAGAGAGCCGAGCGGAGTGACGTCGCCCATCGGGCCGCCGAACGCGGCGTGGCCGGTCCCGGCGTTGACGACCAGGGCGTAGGCGCCCTCCACGGTGTCGGAGAACGTGATATCGCCGTGGCCGGCCGAGCTGTCCAGGGTCGCGTCATGACCCAGGGTGACGGCCTTGCCGTAAGTCTGCGCGCCCGTGGTCGTGACCGCGCCGTTGTTCAGCGTCGTAACCTCGTCGTCGCTGAGCGATGCCGCGCCGATCGTGCTGTTCACCACCAGCGTGCTGCCTGCCCCGCCGTTGGCCGCCAAAGCTCCGACGCCGCTCACCGCCCCGTTCAAGGACGCGGCTCCGCTGTTGGTCAGCGTCAGGTTGTGGCCGCCAAGCGTCACCGCTTGGAGGGTCAACGCCGCGCCCGTGAGCGTCGCATTGCCGGACAGCGTTACCGCGCCGTTGTAGCTCTGGTCGCCGCCGCCGGTGTTCACGCTCGCGCCGAGGCCGGCCGGGCCGACGACGAAAAGGCTGTTGTTCTCCGAGGCGTTCTCGCCGACGGTCCCGCCGAAGTTCACGTGCGCGCCGGTCAGCGCCTGCCCTTGGCTCTTCAGGATCACGGGCCCGCCGTAGTTCTGGTCGCCGCTCGTGCTCACCGAGCCGCCCTGCAGGATCGTCTGTCCCAAGGCGTCCACCGTCAGCGACCCCGGGGTCGCCGCTCCCTCGAACGTGAGGGTGCCGGCGCCCTTGGTCACGGTGAGACCGTAGCCTCCGCCGACGTTATGGCGGAAGTCGATCGAGCCGCCCGTCAGCGCCTCGTCGTGCCCGAGCGTCACCGTGCCGTTGTAGAGCTGGCCGCCGGTCCCGGTGTTCACGCTCGCGCCGTTGAGGTTCGCGGCGCCGTTGACGGTCAGGCCGTTGTTCTCGGAGGCGTTCTCGCCCACCGTGCCGCCGAACGTCACCTGCGTCCCCGAGGTGAGCGCCTGGTCGCGGGTCTTCAGCGTCACCGGGCCGCTGTAGGTCTGGAAGTCGCTTGTCCTGACCGAGCCGCCTTGCAGCACCGTGTTCCCCAGCGCGTCCACGATCAGTACGAGCAAGCCGGAGCCCGAGCCGCCCACCGCGCCTTCGAAGGTCACCGTTCCCGCGCCCTTGTTCACGAGCAGGGCGTAGTTGCCGTCGATCATACTCTTGAAGTCGATCGCGGGGCCGGTCAGCGTTTGCGCGTTGCCGAGCGTCACCGCGCCGTTGTAGCTCTGGGCGCCGGTGCCCGTGTTCACGACGCTGCCGTTGAGGCTCGTGGCGCCGTTGACCGTCAGGCCGTAGCTGGCCGAGTGCACGTCGTTGCCGAAGATCACATGGGCGCCGGTCAGAGTCTCGTCGGCATTCTGCAGCAGGACCACGCTGCCGTAGGTCTGGTCCCCGCTCGTCCTGACCGAGCCTCCCTGCAGGAACGCCGCGCCTAAGCCGCCGTCCACCGTGAGCGAGGCCAGGCCCGAGCCCGAACCGCCCACCGCCGCGTCGAACTTCAACGACCCGCCGCCCTTGTTCACCGTCAGGCCGTAGCCGCCGTCGACCGTGCTCAGGAACTCGATCGACGGGCTTGTGAGCGTCACGTCATGGCCGAGAGTCACCGCGTAGACGTAGGTCTGGCTGCCGGTCCCGGTGTCGACGCTCGGCCCGTTGAGGCCGGCCGCGCCGTTGACGACCAGGTTGTTGTTCTCGGAGGCGTTCTCGCCGACCGTGTCGCCGAAGTTCACGTGCGCCCCGTTCAGGTCTTGCTCCCTGCTCTTGAGCGTCACCGGGCCGTTGTAGTTCTGGTCGGTGAACGTGTCGACCGAGCCGCCTTGGAGGACCGTGTGCCCCCCGGCGTCCACCGTGAGCGAGTACAACTGCCCTGAGCCGCCCACCGCGCCCTCGAACGTGACGGTCCCCGCGCCCTTGTGGACCGTCAGGGCGTCGCCGTTCACCGTGCCCTGGAAATCGATGTTGCCGCCGGTCAACACCTCCGGCTGGTAGAAGTGGAACGCGCCGTTGTAGGTCTGTCCCCCCGTCCCCGTGTTCACGCTCGCCCCGTACACCTTCGTCGCGCCGGTCACCGTCAGCCCATGGTTGCCGGCCGAGCCGTTCACCGTGCTGTCGAACTCGACCGTGCCGGCAGTCAGCGCCTCGGCGTGAGCCAGCGTCACCGCGCCGTTGTAGGTCTGGTTGCCGTTGCCCGTGTTCACGCTCGCGCCGTTGAGCGTCGTCGCGCCGGTCACCGTCAGTCCATGGTTGCCGACCGACCCGTTCACCGTGCCGTCGAACTCGACCGTGCCGGCCGTGAGCGCCTCGTCATGGCCGAGCGTCACCGCGCCGTTGTAGGTCTGGTTGCCGCTGCCCGTGTTCACGCTCGCGCCGTTGAGCGTCGTCGCGCCGGTCACCGTCAGGCCATGGTTGCCGGCTGAGCCGTCCACCGTCCCGTCGAAGTCGACCGTGCCGGCCGTCAGCGCCTCGTCGTGGCCCAGCGTGACCGCGCCGTTGTAGGTCTGGTTGCCGCTGCCGGTGTTCACGCTCGCGCCCTTGAGCGTCGTCGCGCCGGTCACCGTCAGTCCATGGTTGCCGGCCGAGCCGTTCACCGTGCCGTCGAACTCGACCGTGCCGGCCGTGAGCGCCTCGTCATGGCCGAGCGTCACCGCGCCGCTGTAGGTCTGGTTTCCGCCGCCCGTGTTCACGCTCGCGCCCGCCAGCGTCGTCGTTACCTGATCGATCACCGAGCCGGCCGAGATCGTGGTGTTCACCGCGAGCGACGTGCCCGCATCCCCGTTCGCTGTCAGCGTCCCGACGTTCGTCACCGCTCCGTTCAGCGTCGCTACGCCGTTGTTGTGATCGGTCAGCGTCAGGTCATTGCTCGCGCCCCCGACCCCCGCCAGCGTCAGGTTCGTCCCGGCCAGCGTCGTGGGCGCGCCCAGGGTCACCGTGCCCGAGTAGCTCTGGTCGTGCGACGTGATCACGCTCCCGCCCGCCAGCGTCGTCGCTTCTCGGTCATCCACCCAGTTGCCCGAGATCAAGCCGTTCACCGCGAGCGAGGTCCCCGTCCCCGTCCCGTTCGCCGTCAGCGTGTCGACGCCGTTCACTGTTCCGTTCAGCGTCGCCACACCGCCGTTATTGGTCAGCGTCAGGGAACGGGCCGCGGGGAACGCAACCCCCGCCAGGGTCAAGTTCTTCCCGGTCAGCGCCGTGTTCACGCCTACGGTCACCGTTCCCAGCGTCAGGGAACGGGCCGCGGGGAACGCAACCCCCGCCAGGGTCAAGTTCTTCCCGGTCAGCGCCGTGTTCACGCCTACGGTCACCGTTCCCGAGTAGCTCTGGTCGCCCGTCCCCGTGTTCACGCTCGCGCCGTTGAGCGTCGCCGCCCCGTTCACGGTCAGCCCGCTGCCGTCGGCCGAGCCGTCCACCCCGGCGTCGAACTCGACTGCAGTCGCCGTCAGTGAGCGGGCTCCTCCGCTGAGGGTCACCGCGTTCTGATAGGTCTGCGTGCCGGTCGTCGTGAAGTCCCCTGTGATCCGGGTGCCGCCGGAGCCGCTCGAGGTGAGATTCTTCACATGCGAGAATACGCCCGGCAGCGTCACTGCGCTGGAGAAGCCGAGCGTCAGGTCGTGGCTCTGCGCGTCGAAGCTGGAGCCTAGGGTCAAGGCCGAGCCGGTCAGAGTCGTGTCCGCGCCGAGCAGAGCCGGTCCGCCGTAGCTCTGCGCGCCGCTGGTGGTGATCTCCCCGCCGTTCAGGCGCTCGGTGCCGGCGCCGGTGACGCTCAGCGAGCTCAAAGGCGTCGAGTGGCCGACCGCGCCGGCGAAGGTGAGCGTCCCGGCGCCTTGCGCGATCGTCAACGTGCGCCCGCCGTCGACTGTCCCGCTGAAGGTGATGTCGTGGCCGCCGCTGGTCAGCGGGGTGCCGCCGCCCAGCGTCACGGCGCCGCCGTAGGTCTGCGTCCCATCGGTCGTCACCGCGTTCTTGAGCGTCGAGGCTCCCGTGACCTGGAGCGCGCCGAGATTCACCCCGCCGCCCACCGCGTCGTCGAACTCCGCCGCGCCGTGGACCGTCAGGGCGTAGGCATGGCTCGCAGCCGAGTTCAGCGTGCCGCCGAAGGTGGCTTTGGTGGTCGTAAGGTCGATATTATCGGCGCCGAGGGTCGCCGCGTTGTTGTAGGACTGGGTGCCGGAAGTGCTGAAATCGCCGGCGATGAGCGTCCCGCCCGCTCCTTCCGATGTGAAGTTCGCTACGTTCGTGAAAACGGAGGGGACGGTCACCTGGGCGCCGATGTCCAGCGTCAGGTCGTTGCTCTGCGCGTTCAGGCCCGGCACGCTCAGCGCGGAGCCCGTCAGCGTTGCGCTCGCGCCGAGAGTCACCGCGTTGTTGTACGTCTGCGCGCCCGTGGTCGTCACGCCGCCGCCATTGACGCCGATGGCGCCGACGCCGCCGGCGGAGCCGGGCCCGGGACCAAAGAGGCTCACGCCTCCCGCGCCTCCGCCGCTGCTCAAAGCCAGCGCGCCTCCCGAGTCGATAGCGCCGCCGAGGACGACGGCGCCTCCTCCTCCCCCCGCGGCGCCGCTGAGGTAATAGCTGTAGCCTCCGGCGCCGCCATGGCTGTCCAACGCTATCGCGTCGCCGAGATCCACGGCGCCGCTCAAGGTGATGCCTCCTCCCTGGCCTCCGGTCCCACCGGCACCCCTGCCGGCTCCGCCGTCGCCGCCGCGGCTGTGCAAGGCCATGGCGCCGGCCGAGCCCACCGTGCCGCCGAAGCCGATGTCTCCGCCGGCTCCGCCCAGACCTCCGGCGCCGTTGCCCGTGCCGTCCCCGCCCGCTCCCCCATCGCTGGTGAGGTTCATGGCGCCGGTGCCGGTCAGGGTCACCGCAGCACCGAAGTGGATAGCGGCGCCCGCGCCGCCGGCGCCCCCCTGGTCGCCGTCGGGGTTCGCGGCGCCGAACGTGATGGCGCCGCCCGCGCCGCCCGCGCCGCCGCTGCCGCTCATGACCACCACGCCGGCGCCCCAGGTCCCACCGCGGCCGCCATCGCTGGTCACGGCCAGCGCGCCGCCGAGGTCCACCGCGCCGAAGCTGACGGCGCCTCCGTTCCCGCCGGCGCCGGCGTTCACGCCTATCCCGCCGTTCCCCCCGGTGGTGGTCAACGTCATGGCGTCCGCCCCGGTCAGGGTGGCCTTGCCGTTGAAGGTGACGCCACCTCCGTAGCCCCCCGCGCCTCCGTTGCCGACGTCCGACGCGTCGCCGCCTACGCCGCCAGCAGTATTCAAGGTCAGGGCTCCGCCGAGGTTCAGCGCGCCGAAGGCGATGTTTCCTCCATGGCCGCCGGAGCCCGCGTTATTGTCGTAAGCCACGCCGCCGTGTCCGCCGGCGGTCCCGGTCAGGGTCGCCGTGTTGCTGAACGTGATGTCGCCTCCAGCGCCTCCGGCGCCGGCGCTCAGACCGCCATCGCCGCCCCTGCCGCCGTTGCTGGTCAAACTCAAGTTGCCGCTCGAGTTTACCGCGCCCCCGAAGGTGATGCTGCCGCCGTTCCCGCCGTTTCCTGGGAAGTTCCAATTGAAGGCGGGGGCGTCCCCCGATGCGTCCACGGTGAGGGCGAAAGCGCCGCTCAGCGTGCTTTCAAAATGGACGGCTCCGCCATGGGTGGTCAGCGTCACGTCGACGAGGTCCAGAACCACCGGTTCCGCGTAGTCCAGGCCACCTCCGGCCGTCGTTACATCCGCGCGAAGGTAGATCGTGTCCGGGCCAGCCTTGAAGGTAAGGTTGCCGCGGCCCAAGCTGGTGATGGGCGAGTTCACGAACAGCTCGTTGCCGGCGGACAGGGTCAGGGAGCCGCCGGTCGAGCCTCCGTTGTTCCAGGTCATGGGACTGGCGACCGTCACGTCGTTGGTCGCGGTGGCTGTCAGGTCGCTTCCCCCCGCGAGGATGGCGTCGAAGCTGTCCGCCATCGAGCCGTCGATCGTCAGGTCGGCCGGGTCCACCAGCAGCATCCCCGCCGAGCCTGCGGGCGCCGACAGGTCCGCCGAGCCGCTGAAGACTAGGCTGTCCTTACCCGAGACCTCGGCGAAGCCTCCGTCGCCGCCCAAGGGCCCGCCCCGCGCGCTCAGGTTCCCTTCAAAATCAGTCCTGTCGCCCTACCAGAGGACGATCTTGCCGCCGCCGCCGCTGGATGTCGCGTCGGCGTCGATGACCGCGCCTTTCTCCACGGTCGTGGTCTTGGCGCTCGGCACGTCCGGGTTCGCGCCGTGCTCGTCGCCGCCGATGAGCGCGGTCCCGCCGCCCGCCGGCGCGCTCACGTCGATCTTCGAACCGCTCTTGAGCGCGATGTCGCCGCCGACGATCTTCACCGTGCCGCCCTTGTCGCCTCGCTTGGCCGTCAGCTCGCCGGAATTCGAGACCGTGCCGTCCTCGGCGGTCAGGTAGACGTGCCCGTCGCGGTCGATCTGGCCGGTGGCGTGCACCGAGCCGCCGTTATTGACGGCAAGACCGTATACGTTGCCTCTGGCGGCCTTGAGCTCGGCGGCCGCGGCCTCGATCTGACCCTGCTGGTCCACGCCCTCGTCCGCCGCCGCGCCGCCGGCCTCGACGAAGACGTGCTCGTCGCCCGCGGCCTTGAGCAGGACCTCGGAGCCCGCCGCCAAGCCGACGGTGCCCGCGGGCGCGCTGATGCGGCCGGAGTTCTCCACTTGGTGAGCGATGAGATAGACGTCGCCGCCGAGGGCGTTGATCGTCCCGGCGTTCCTCACGCTGTTGAGCGAAGCGCCGAAGAAATGGAGGTCGCCTCCCGCCATGAACTCGCCGTCGCGCACGTCGAGCGTGGAGGCCGTGAAGCTCTGCGCGTTGACGACGCCGGAGGCTCCGACGAGCACGCCGTTGGGATTGACGAGGAAGACGCGGCCGTTGGCCTGCAATGCGCCGTAGATCGCCGAGGGATCGCCGCCCGTGACCCGGTTGAGCACGGCCGCGAGCTGCGATGGCTGTATGAACCGCGTCAGCTCCCCGGCCTGGATGGAGAAATCGTGCCAGTTGATGACGGCGAGGTTGCTCGCCTGCTGGATGGTGACCGTCTGTCCGCCCTGGTTCAGAATGTCGGCGATGCCGGCCGCCACCTGGCCGCCGGACGGATTCGCCCACAGCGGAGACGGTACTGTGACTGATAAAGCGAGCAGGAGCCGCAGGGCTTTGAGGAGCGCGTGCTTCATGGATTCCCTCGGGCTCCTCTTTCTACAACCTCGTCACCCGTTCGTCAACGGACTTCTCATCCCCTCGTGGGAATGGGACGCTATTTAAGGAAAAGAACGCCGGGTTATTGCTTCTTGCGGGCCAGCTGCTCGACGATGACGCCGTCGATATGCTGAAGGGCGAGCTGATCGCGCTCGCGGCGGGCGTCATCGACGCTGCCGAAGGGGCCGACCCGCACGCGCTTGTACTGGACGCCCTTGCTCCGGAGGGAGAAGACCTCGACGAAATTGCCGTCGGCGTTGAGAGCGTTGGCGAGCGCGTCGGCACGCGCGACGTCCGCGAAGGCGCCGAGCTGCACCCAGAACACCTTTTCGAGCTCGGGAGGCTCCGGCGCCGGCTTCGCGGCCGGCCGGGGGGCCGGCTGCGCGAAGGTCGTCGCCGTCGTCTGCGCCTGAGCCGCTCCGAAGGAGAGCCGCTCCGCCGTGGCGAGCGCGCCCTTGCCTCCGCGGCCGCCGACCAGCAGCAGCCCGCCGTCGGGCAGCATCGACGCGGTGTGGCGGTAGCGCGCGGCCGGAAGCTCCCCGGCCGCGGTCCACGTGCCGTCGCGCGGGTCGTAAAGCTCCATCGTGAGTACCGGACCTCGCGGCGAGTTCCCGCCGGTGACCACCACCTTGCCGTTGGGGACCTTCGTCGCCGTGTGGAACGCGCGGACGGCGTCCATGGGATCGGCGCCCACCCAGGTGCCCTCGCGCGGCAGGTAGATCTCAACGCTCGACAGCGCGCGCAGCCCCTCGCCCTCCCCGCCCGTCACCAGGACCTTTCCGTCGTCGAGCGGGGTGGCCGCGTGGAAGGCGCGGGCCTTGCGCATCGACTCGGTGAAGGCCCAGGTCGCCGCGACCGGGTCGTAGATCTCCGCGCTGGTCAGCCAGCCGGGCGAACCTCCGCCGCAGACGAGG
>JAPLKK010000081.1:0-5626 GCA_026388115.1 Elusimicrobiota bacterium
GCCCGCGCCGGATCGTCCCCTGCTGGTTCTTGTAGCGCGCCTTCTTCGCGTGCCAGTCGATGGCGGCCAGGCCCTGGTCGATGCAGCCGTCCAGGCCGCAGGAGGTGATCTTCTGCTCGATCCCTTCGCGGCCCTCGCCCATCGCCTTGAACACCGGCGAGCCCTCGCCCAGGCGGATGTAGTTCTTGCGCCGGAACTCGATCGGATCCATGCCCAGCTTCTCGGCCATCTGGTCCATGTGCGATTCCCAGGCGAAGAATCCCTGCGTCGCCCCGTAGCCCCGATAGGCGCCGGCGATCGGGTGGTTGGTGTACACGGTGCGGCCGACGAACTTCGTGTTCTTGGCCTGGTACATCGGCAGGGTATGGGAACCGGCGCACATCATCACCGTCAGCGCGTGCGGACCGTAGGCCCCGTTGTCGCAGATGATCTCCATCTGCGCGTCGGTGATCGTCCCGTCCTTCTTCGCCCCCGTCTTGAGCCGGACGACGGCCGGATGGCGCGTGCGGGAGGAGACGAACACCTCCTTGCGCGTCATCTCAATCTTGACCGGCCGGCGAGTGGCGAGCGTGAGCGCCGCGCACAAGGGCTCTAGCACGATCTCCTGCTTGGAGCCGAAGCCGCCGCCGATGCGGGGCTTGACGACGCGGATCGAGCGCAGGGGGATCTTGAGCGCCTGCGCCACGACGCGCCGCACGTGGAACGGCACCTAGGTGCGGATGACGAGGCGGCCGTCGCCGTCGAAGAACGTGATGGTGACGTGCGGCTCAAGGGCGCAGTGCTGCGCCCAGTGGGTCTTATACGTCCGCTCGAGCACGACGTCGGCCTCGGAGAACCATTCCGATTCCTTCACCTCGAAGTCGTATTTCGCGCAGATGTTGCGCGCGGCGTCCGGGATGTTCTTGGCGTCGGCCTCGTCGTGGATGACCGGCGCGCCCGGCTCCATGGCGGCGAGCGTGTCGAAGACCGCGGGCAGGACCTCGTAGTCCACCTTGATCTTCGCGAGCGCCTCCTCGGCGGCCTCGGGCGTCTCGGCGGCCACGGCGGCGACGCGGTCGCCCACGAAGCGGGCCTTGTCGTTGAGGACCAGCGTGTCGTAGGGCGATGGCTCGGGGTAGCCTTGGCCGGCGGTCGTGTGGCGCACGCGCGGAAGGTCCTGGTGCGTGAGCACGGCGAGCACGCCTTTCACCTTCTTGGCGGCGGCCGTGTCGATGGACTTGATGCGCGCGTGGGCGTGCGGGCTGTACAGGATGCGGCCGATGAGCAGGCCCGGCACCTCGATGTCGTCGGTGAACTGCGACGTGCCGCAGGCGAGGGCGAGCGAGTCGATCTTCACGAGCCGCTTGTTGACGACGGAGAAATCGCGCTTTTCGGAGACGTTTCCCATTATTTCTTCTCCCGGCGAAGCCGTTCGGCGGCGTCGAGCACCGCCTGGACCTGCTTGACGTAGCCCGTGCAGCGGCAAAGGTTGCCGTCGAGCGCGCGGCGGACCTGAGCCTCGTCCGGCCGGGGGTTCTCATCGAGCAGCGCCTTGGTGACCAGCACCATGCCGGGCGTGCAGAAGCCGCACTGCACCCCGCCGCTCTCGGCATAAGCGCGCTGGATCGTGTGCGGGTCGTTCGGCGTCCCCAGGCCCTCGACCGTCGTGAGCGCGCGGCCATGAGCCTGCGCCGCGAAGAGCATGCACGAGGCGGCGGGCTTGCCGTCCAGCAGGACGGTGCAGGAGCCGCAGTCGCCGTTGTCACAGCCGTTCTTGACGCTCTTGAAGCCCTGGCGCCGCAAGGCGTTCATCAAGGATTCGCTCGCCCCGACGCGCCATTTCGCCTCGCGGCCGTTGATCGTCAGCTCGATCTCGAACTGGCCGTCCATCGCCTTCAAATGGCCTCTCCTGGTCTTTTTCGCCACGCCTACCTCCCGGATGAAAACGCCTGCAACAGCGCCCGCCTCGCGAGCACTCCCGCCGTCCGCACCGCGTGCGCTTTCGCCGGCGACTTGCCGGTGAGCGCCTCGAGTTCGACGAGCACGGCCGCCTCGGCTTCGCGCGCCGCCGCCTCGTCGGCGGCGGCGCCGGCGAGCAATGTCTCCGCCTTCGCCATGCGCGTCGCCCTGGGCAGCATCGCGCTCACCGCGACCGCCGCCTTGCGGCACACGCCGCCGTGCACATCGGCGGCGACCACGCAATTGGCGTAGCCCTTCCAATCGCTCTTGGTGGCGCCGAGCCTGGTCGAGACCGCGGCCCAGCCTTTCGTGTGGGCGGGCACGCGCAGCTCGGTCAACAGCCAGCTGTGCCCGAACCGCCTCATGATGTCAGGCTTCAGGATGTCGCCGAACGGCACGGTCTCCTCGCCGCCGTCGTGCGCGCACACGGCGAGGGCGTCGAGGGCGAGGAACAGCGGAGGAAGGTTGTTGTACGGATGCGGCCGCACGACGTTGCCGCCCACCGTGCCCATCGAGCGCGCCAACGCCGTCGTGCCGAAGCCGGCCGTCTGAGCGATGACCCCGCGCGCCCAGCTCTTGAGCAGCGCGGACTTCTCCAGCTCCTCCAGCGTGCACAAGGCGCCGATGCGCAGCCAGCCCTTGTCCGCCTGCAGATGCCGCAGCGGCAGGTCGGTGATGTCGATGACGGTCTCCACGGAGGAGGGGACATCGCCCGGCGGCCGCGTCCCTCCCGCGACGATCATCGCCTTGCTCTTGAGCTTCGTCATCAGCCCGACGGCCTCTTTTACGGCCGCCGGGAAGTAGAACTCTCGGATGTTGTTTCTCATGGACGGGCTAGCCTCCGGAGATGGGGGGGAAGATGTGCAGGACGCTGCCCGGCGCGAGCTTGACGGCGCCGAGCGTCTTGCGGTCGAGGATCTCGGAATCGAGGGCGATCAGGAAATGGTTGCGCACGGCCCCTTCCTCGTCGAACAGAACGCCCGCCAGGTCGGCGCCCCCCTGCTCGGCCACGCGGCGGATGGCCTCGGCCGCCGTCTCGCCTTCGACCCAGACCTGGTCCTTGCTGAGCCTCTGGCGCAGCGTGGTGTACAGCTTCACCAATATCTGCGCCACGCTACGCGGCCTCCTCGAGCAGCCGCCGCGAGAGCTTGTTCGCCTTGCGGGCCACCGCGGCCTCGTCGACGAGCGTCAGGCGCCCGTCTTCGACCACGACCTTGCCGTCCACCAGGACGTGCTTGGCCTTGTGGCTGGCGCCGCAGAAGAGCAGCGCGGCGACGGGATCGGACAACGAGCCCGCAAAATCGATGCCGCTCACGTCGAAGACGGCGACGTCCGCCGCCTTGCCCGGCGAAAGCTCGCCGATGTCGTCGCGGCCGAGGACCGCCGCTCCGCCCCGCGTCGCCAGCCAGAGCGCGTCGCGGGCGGGCATCGAGGCGACCCCCGAGCGCACGCGCGCCACCAGCATCGCCTGGCGAACCTCGGCCAGCATGGCCGAGCAGTCGTTGGAGGCCGAACCGTCCACGCCGGGCCCCACCGGGACCTTGTGGTCGAGATACATGCGTACGGGCGCGATGCCGGAGCCGAGGCGCAGGTTCGAGCTGGGGCAATGGGCCACGCCGGTACGGGTGGCGCCCATGCGCCGCGACTCCTCCTCGTTCATGTGCACCGCGTGGGCGAACCAGGACCGCCCGCCCTCCAGCCAGCCGACCGACTCCATATAATCAAGCGGCCGCTTCTTGTGCAGCTCGAGGCAGAAGGTCTCCTCGTCGATCGTCTCGGCCAGGTGGGTATGCATGCGCACGCCCCACTTCTTCGCCAGCTCGGCCGTCAGCTTCAAGAGCTCGGTCGTCACCGAGAACGGAGAGCACGGCGCGAGCGCGATGCGCGTCATCGCGAACGGCTTCGGGTCGTGCAGCTTGTGGACCAGGCGCTCGCAATCCTTGAGGATCTCGTCTTCCGTCTGCACGACGTCGTCGGGAGGCAGGCCGCCCTTCGAGCGCCCGCGCGACATCGAGCCGCGGCAGGCGTGGAAGCGCATGCCGACCGACGCGGCCCCCTCGATCTCGCGGTCGATGAGGTTCGCGCTCTTTCCGCCCGGGAAGAGGTAGAAGTGGTCCGAGCTCGTCGTGCAGCCGGTCAAGAGCAGCTCGCCCAGGCCCACCTGCGCGCTCACATGCACGTCTTCCGGAGTCACATGGCGCCACACCTCGTAGAGGTACAGGAGCCAGTCGAACAGCTTCTTGTCCTGGACCGCCGGCAGGTTGCGGGTGAGCGTCTGGTAGAGGTGATGGTGGGTGTTGACGAAGCCCGGCACGACCACGCAGCCGGAGGCGTCGATGGTCCGGTCGGCCCCCGAGGCGGGGGTGCCCGCCCCCGAGACGGGGGTCCCGCCTTTGGCGCGCAGCCTCTTGCCGACCGCCTTGATGACGTTGCCCTCGATGAGGAGGTCGCCGCCCGCGACCTCCGTGCGGGCGTCGTCCATCCGCGCCAACACCAGCGCGTTCTTGATCAGCAGCGTCTTGGCCAACGGAGTCTTATGCGGCTTCCCAAGCCCAGGCGCGCACCGCCTCCCACATCGAGGCCCCGTCCATCCCGGCCTCCTCCAGCACGCGCTCCCAGTCGCCCGAGCCGAGGAACTTGCCCCGCGCGAAGGGATGGAGCGAGCGCTTCAGGCCTTCCTCGCTGCGGACCCAGCGGTGCAGGGTCGGCAGCGTGAAATCGCTGACGCCCATCGCCCGCGCCGCGAACTCCGGCGGGAAGATCGCCTTGCGCTTCTCCTCGGGCTGCAGGTCGAACAGCTCGGAGCTCGCGACGTAGAAGACGTTGAGCGCGATGCCTTCCTTGTCCAGGCGCGGCAGGACGTCCCGCGCGAACACCGTCGCCGCGGCGCAGCCCTGAAGGACGACGGCCGCGCGCGTGTCGGCCCGCCGCCAGGCGTACACGCCCTGCGCCGCGTGAGCGGCCGGCGGCAAGCCGAGCGCCAGGCGATCCGGGACTTGGACCGGCGGCCGCGCGACGAACGGCGCGAGGACCGACGGACGCGCCTTGAGGCCCTCGATGAGCAGCGGCCACACCTCGGCCGGCTCCCACGGCGTCAGGGTGATGAGCGCGCCGGGGGGGAAGTTGCCCTGCAAAAGCTGCAGGGCCTGCGGGTCGGCGTGCGTCGGGCCGTCCTCGCCGGTCATCGGCCCGACGTGCGCGTTGATCATGATCCAGGTGCGCGCGGGGCCGCCGCGGACAGAGGCGTCGGCCTGCTGGCCGATGGCGTGCAGGCGCGCGGCGATGTGCTCGAGCGGAGCGATGAAGGCCGCGTACGAGCTCGTCATCCCGATGTGGCGGCCGTAGCTCGACGCGCCCGCCATGACGGCGCCCATCGCGTCCTCGCAGATGCCGCCGATGGGGATGAGGCGGCTGTGCGGGTTCCTGAGCGGGTGATAGAAACCCGGGGGGAACTTGGCGTTGGCGTCCGAGATGCTCGTCGAGCCGAGCAGGTCCGCCGCGCTGGCGAGCAGCGCTCCGCCCGTCGCCTGGTTGAGCACCGAGAGCGCCTTGCCGAGCGCGCCGCGGGTCGGTATCGAGCGGCCGGGCGCCATCGCCGCCTCGGCGGGCGGCTCCTGGGCCGAGAACGGCCCCTGGTAAAGCTTCTCGAGCTCCGGCGCGCCCTGCCGCGGCTTGCGGCCGCGCTTGA
>JAPLKK010000081.1:5641-9815 GCA_026388115.1 Elusimicrobiota bacterium
TCAAGAGTTCGGCCGCGCGGCGGCTCAGCTCGGGCCGCGATTCGAGGGCGGCCCGCACCGCCATGAGCGTGTCGTAGAAGGCCTTCTCCATCGCCTCCGGGGCGCGGTCCGGGACCGGGCGCGGCAGGCGCAGGCCGAAGGTCGTCTCGAACGTCCCCAGGGCCGTGAAGTACCCGTCGGAGCAGAAGGGATGCCCGGCGCCGTGCGAGGCGCGGCCGGTGATGCCGTAGCCTTCTCCCTTGACCGTGCGATACACGACGGCCGTGGGCCGGCCGTTGGCGAGACCCAGCGCCGCGCGCTGGGCGGCCAGCACGCGCTCGATGCGCCGGCCGTCGCCGGCGTCGACGACGTTCCAGCCGTGCACGCGCAAGAGGTCTTGAGGCTTCCACGGCACGTAATCGCCCGGCCCCTTCTCGTCGCCGGTCACGCGCCCCGAGTCGATGGACGCCTGGTTCCAGTCAAGATGCAGGACGAGATTATCGAGCCCGAGCGTCGCCGCCGCCGAGAGGGCCTCGTGCACGCGGCCCGGCGTCATGCCGCCCTCGCCCTCGATGAGGTGCACGCGCGGAGCATCCTCGCCGTAGTAGTCGCGGGCGGCCAGCGCGAGGCCGACGCCGGCGGCCAAGCCGACGCCGCTGGCGCCGGTGGCGATGGGGACGTGCGGCACGGCGGGGGTGGGGTGGCCGTCGAGCGGCCGCGAGCGGAACTGGCGGAAGAGCGGCGTGCTCGTCGTCGGGTTCTTCCGGAAGCCGAGCAGGTCCTCGATCCTCATCTGCGCCGCCTCGGCCGGCATCCGCTCCGGCGCGCCGATGCGCGCCAGCTCGTTGCGCAAGGCCCACAGAGCATAGAGGCCGAGCGCCTTGTGCCCGGCCGTGAACACCACGAGGTCGGCGCCGCTCGCGCGCGGATCGGCGAAGTCATAGTCCATGCCGCCGAAGACGAGCGCCTGCGCGATGCGCCCGGCCGAGAGGCTTCCTCCCGGATGCCCGGAGCACGGCACGAAATTGACAACGCGGCGTAAGCCGCGTGGAGCTGTTCGAAGAACGCCTTGTCCGACGAGGCGGCGAGGGCGGGCTTCAGCAGGACGGAACGATCGGCGACGGTCTTTGCAGCGCGGGCTTTAGCAGGAGCGGTCATAACTCCGTTAACTTGCAACACTGTGACCGCTTAATCAAGGGAAATATTAATACGGGCAAGGCCGCTGACTAAGCCGCGCCGTACTTCTTGAGCTTTCTCCAGAGGGTGTTGCGGCCGATGCCGAGGCGTTTCGCTGCGACCGCCTGGTTGCCTCCGCTGGCCTTCACCACTTCCAGAATGTGCCGTTTCTCCAGCTCATCGAGGGGCGGGTGCCCCTTCTTCGACGTCGGAGCCGGGGCCGCCGCCTGGACTTCGGGCGGCAGATCCGCCAATTCGACCGTCGGGCTCGATGCCATGATGAGCGCGCGCTCGACGGCGTGCTCCAGCTCGCGCACGTTGCCCGGCCAGTCGTAGGCGTGGAGCGCCGCGGCCGCCTCGGTCGAGAGGCGCGCCGCCTTGGCCGCCATCTTCTTGCGCGCCTTGCGCAGGAAGTGCTCGGCCAAAGGCAGGATGTCCGACCTGCGCTCGCGCAGCGAAGGCAGGTCGATGGGGAACACCTTCAGGCGGTAGTACAGGTCCTCGCGGAACTTGCCGGCCTTCACGAGCGCGGCCAGGTCCTTGTTCGTCGCGGCGACGACGCGGGTCGCGACCTTGATCGGATGGTTGTCGCCGACGCGCCGCACCTCGCTTTCCTGGAGCGCGCGCAGGAGCTTCACCTGCAGGTTCGGCGTCGTCTCGCTGATCTCGTCGAGCAGCAGCGTGCCGCCCGACGCCTCTTCGAAGAGGCCTCGCTTGTTGCGGTCGGCGCCGGTGAAGGAGCCCTTCACGTGCCCGAAGAGCTCGCTCTCCAGCAGGCCCTCGGGCAGCGCGCCGCAGTTGACGGCGACGAAGGTGCCGGAGCGCCTTACGCTGTTTTCGTGCAGCGCCCGCGCGATCAGCTCCTTGCCCGTGCCCGATTCGCCCTGGATGAGCACCGTCGCGTCGGTGGAGGCCACCTTGCGCACCAGCTCGAGCACGCGGCTCATCTCGGGGCTCGAGTACACGATGCCCTCGAAGCTGTACTTGCCTTTGACCTCCTCGCGCAGGCGGCGCACCTCGCCCAAAAGCCGCCGGTGCTCGAGGGCCTTCTGCAGCGACATCATCAGCTCCTCGGGCTGGACGGGCTTGGTCATGTAATCGAAGGCGCCGTGCTTCATCGCCTGGACCGCCGTGTCGATGGAGCCGTGGCCGGTGAGCACCAGGACCTCGGTCTCGGGCTGGGCGCGCTTGGCCTCCTGGAGGACCTGGATGCCGTCCATCCCGCCGAGGCGCAGGTCGGTGAGCACGGCGTCGTAGAGCGTAGCGCTCAGCCGCTGCAACGCATCCTCGCCGGTCTTGACGAATTCCACGTCATAGCCCGAGCGGCGCAGCTCCAAGGCGAGCAGAGCGCCCAGGGATTGGTCGTCTTCGACGAGAAGAAGCTTCGGTTTAGTGGTCATTGGAGATAAGGGAGATGCACTGTGAATGTTGCGCCGCGGCCCGGCTCGCTGTAGAGGGCGATCGAGCCGCCATGGGATTTTACGATCCGCTGCGCGATCGCCAAGCCCAGGCCGGTACCCTGCTGCTTGGTCGTCTGGAACGGTTTGAACAGCGTCGCGCGCGCCGCCTCGGAGACCCCGGGGCCGGTGTCCTGCACCCGCAGCCACGAAGTCCCCGGCTCGCGCCCCGTGGAGACGGTGAGCGTGCCCCGGCCCTCCATCGCCTGCACGGCGTTGAGCACGATGTTCCAAAGGAGCTGGCGGATCTGGTCCTTGTCGAACGGGAAAGGCTTGATCTCGCTGTCGAGGCGCACCTCGACGGCGATCGACTGGACGACCTCCGAGTTGGAGCGCAGGGTGCGGCAGACGTCGTCGACGAGCGCGTTCAGGTCGGCGCGCTCGAGCCGGATCTCGCGCGGCCGCGCGTAAGCGAGGAAGTTCGTCAGGGTCTCGTTGAGGCGCCGGCTCTCGTCGCGCAGGACCCGGAAGACCATCTCGCGGTCGGACTTGCCGAGCTTGCCGGCCGAGAGCTGCTTGGCCGCCATCACGATGGAGCCGAGAGGGTTGCGGATCTCGTGGGCGACGACCGCGGCCATCTCGCCCATGTTCGCCAGCGCCTCGGCGTGCGCCACGCGCCCCTGCAGGGCGATCTGGTCCGAGACGTCCAAGGCGTTCGACACATAGCCGATGATCTGGCCCGAGGCGTCGCGCACCGCGGTGATCGTGAGGATGACCGGGACCTCCCTGCCGTCCTTGGTCTTGTTGATCAGCTGCCCGCGCCAGGACCCGTTGGCCGGGTCGAGGATCTGGGCCCACATCTGCTGATACAGCTCCTGAGTCGAGTGCCGCGAGCGCAGGATGCGGGGGGTCCGGCCCACCGCCTCCTCGCGCGTGAAGCCGTACACGCGGCTGAAGGCGGCGTTGACGTCCAAGATGAGGCCGTTGCGGTCGCAGTAGAACATGGCGTCGTTGGAGCGCAGGAACGCCTCGTCAACCGCAAGCGCCCGGCGATGCTCGTGAAGGGCCGCCCCCAGGTCGCGCGCGATGACCAGCGCCACGCGCTCGGCGCCGTCGCCCACCATCGAAGCGCGCAGCTCCACCTCGAGGGGCCGGCCGGCCCCGGTGCGGAAGGTGGCGGACATCACCGCGGAGCGCTTCGCCTCCAGCTCGGCGACGAAGGCGGGCCAGCCGGCGCGGTCGCGGTCGTCGAAATAGAAGTCCGTCACGCTCCGCTTCAGCAGATGCTCGCGTGGATAGCCGAGCGTGCGGGCGACGGCGGCATTCACCTCCAGGAGGCGCCCGCTGCGGATCTCGCCGACCCAGATCATGTCCGCCGCGAAGTCGAAGAGCGCCGAGAACTTCCTTTTGGCGACGCGCTCCGAGGCCCGGCTGGCCCTGAGCGCCTCGATGGTGCGCTCCAAGAGGCTCATCTCGTGGCGCAGGTCCACGGCCTCCAGGTCGCCGGCGTCGCGCCGGGCGGCCCCGTCCCATTCGGCTAGACGGCGGATCTCCAGCTCGCAGCAGTCGCGCCCCATCGCCGCGCACCCCGTCTCGACCGCGAGCGCCTTCTCTCCGAGCAC
>JAPLKK010000093.1:0-6352 GCA_026388115.1 Elusimicrobiota bacterium
CCTTTTGGGCCCTGCCGGCGCTCGCCGCCGCCTTCGCCGCCGCGGACCGGCTGCCCGGCGGGGGCGGGCGTTCGCTTTGGGGCGGCTGGGCGGCCCGGGGCGGAGAGCAGTACTTCCGGTTCACCTTGTGGCACAGCGCCTGGGGGATGTTCCTCGAACGCCCGCTCACGGGCGTGGGGCCCGGCAACTACCGCGCCAACTATTCCCGCTTCGCGACCGTCGGCCCCGACAACGAGGCGACGGCCGGGAGCGCGCACAACCTCATCGCCCATCAGCTCGCCGAACGCGGCCTGCTCGGCTTCGCCTGCGTCGCCTGGCTGTTCGCGGTGCTGTGGATCCGCGCCTGGCGGCGTTCCGTCCGCGAGCTTGACGCCTTCGGCCTTTGGGCCGTTTCGGCCACGGCCGCCTTCGCGGTGATGAACCTGACCGAAGTGGCGCTGCAGGTCGAGCAGGTGTGGATGACCTTCCTCTTCATCTGGTCCTTGGGCGTCCTCGGGCCGGCGGAGGCCGCCGCGTGAGGGGGCGCAAGCGCCGGGTCGTATTCCTCGACCGCGACGGCACGCTCCTCTGGGACCGGCCCCGCTTCTACCTCCGGCGGCCCGAGCAGCTCCGCGTCTATCGCTCGACCCCGCCGGCATTGAGGCTGCTGCGCCGGGCCGGCTACCGCCTGGTCGTCATCAGCAACCAGTCCGGCATCGGCCGGGGATTCCTCGACCGCGCGATGCTCGCGCGCATCCACTCCGTGCTCGACCGCCGGCTGCGCAAGGAGGGCGCCTGGCTCGACGCGATCTATTTCTGCCCCCATCATCCCGACGACCGCTGCCGCTGCCGCAAGCCGCTGCCGACCCTGGCGCGGCGAGCCGTGCGCGAGATGAACCTCACACTGCGCGGCGCCGCGATGATCGGCGACAAGAAGGCCGACGTGGACCTCGCCAAGGCGCTGGAGATACCGTCGGTCCTCGTGGCGACCGGACACGCGCGCCACCAGGCGCGCCAGCACGGCGACGGGCTGCGGCCGACGCACCGCGCCAAAAACGTCCTCGCCGCGGCGCGCTGGGTCGTCAAGAACCTCGGCGCCGCCTCGCTGCTGCTCGCCGCGCTGGGCGTCGCGCCCTTTGCCCGTGCCGCCGTCCCGATCACACCCACGACGGTCTCCAGCCCCGACCAGCTCGGAGTACGCTCGCGTCCCCTTCCAGCCGCCGGAGAAGCTGGAGTACGAGGTGAAATGGGGCATCCTGTCCGTCGGCAGCTCGAACCTGCAGGCGCGGGCCGTCGTCGACTTCAACGGGACGCCCGCCTTCCATATCGTGTCGGAGGCCCGCTCCTCACGCTTTTGCGACACCTTCTACCCCGTCCGCGACCTCAATGAGTCCTGGATGGACGCGGTCTCGCTCAGCTCGCTCGGCTACAACAAGCAGCTGCGCGAGGGCAAATTCTACCGCGACGAATGGGTGCTCTTCGACTACTCCAACCACAGCTCTCTCGCGAGGACGACGAACAAGAACAAGGAATTCAAGGTCTCGTCCGGCACGATCCCGGGGCCGGTGCAGGACATCCTATCGAGCATGTACCTGCTGCGCTCGAAGAAGCTGAAGGTCGGCGACGAGATCCTCCTCGACGTCAACACCAAGAGCAACTGGCCGCTCGTAGTCAAAGTGCTGCGGAAGAGGACGATCAGCGTGCCGGCCGGCAAGTTCGACACGCTCGAGGTCGAGCCGTTCCTGCGCGACGAGGGCATCTTCATCCAGAAGGGCAAGCGCCTGCAGGTCTGGCTGACCGACGACGACCGCAAGATCCCGGTCCGCCTCTCCGTCGAGGTGTTCTTCGGCAACGTCACGGCCTCGTTGACGAAGATTGGCAATTAGGCAAAGTGTTATAATCGCATGAACTTGGAGCGCATCCCACAGGTCTCCGCAAAACGGCTACGCGAACTGCTTGACCGCTTCGCGTCCAAGCGCGTCCTGGTCTGCGGCGACTTGATGCTGGACCACTACATCCGCGGCTCGGTCTCGCGGGTCTCCCCCGAAGCTCCCGTCCCGATCGTGCAGGTCACCCACGAAAGCCACGTCCCCGGCGGCGCCGGCAACGTCGCCTCGAACCTGGCCGCCCTCGGCGCCGCGGTCACCATCGTGAGCGTGGTCGGCGCCGAGCCCGCCGGCGAGACGCTGCTTGCCGACCTGCGCTCCAAGGGCGTGGACACGGAGGCGATCCTAAAAGACGCCGAGCGGCCGACCACCCAGAAGGTCCGCATCATCGGCGAGCACCAGCAGCTCTTGCGCTATGACCGCGAAACGACCGAAGTGCTGACCCGCCGCATGGAGAACGTCCTTCTCGAGCAGCTGGCGGCCCAGGCCGGTCGGTGCCATGCGGTCGTGATCTCGGACTACGGCAAGGGCGTCGTCAGCCCGGCGGTCCTGAAGGCCGCGATCCTCGCCGCCCGCCGGCGCAAGATCCCGGTCACCGTCGACCCGAAGATCGAGCACTTCAAGCGCTACCGCGGCGTGGACTGCATCACGCCCAATCTGCACGAGGCGTGGTCCGGGATGCGGCTGATGCCGCGCTCCGACGAGAGCTCGATCCGCGCGCTGGGCTGGCGCATCCTGCGGACCTTGAAAGCGCGGTCGGTGCTCATCACGCGGGGCGAGCGCGGCATGACCCTTTTCGAGGACACCGATATCCCCCGTTCCCTGACGCACATCGCCGCCCAGGCGCAAGAGGTCTTCGATGTCACCGGCGCGGGCGACACGGTCGTGAGCGTCCTCTCGCTGGCGCTCGCCTGCGGCGCGACCATGAAGGAGGCCGCCGTCCTCTCGAACATGGCCGGCGGGATCGTCGTCGGCAAGCTCGGCACCGCGACCGTGAGCGTGCCGGAACTGAGGGCCGCTCTCAAGTGACGGACTGCCTCGTCGTCATCCCCGCGCGCCTCGGCTCGACGCGCTTTCCCGCCAAGGTGCTGGCGACCTTGCGCGGCGTGCCCGTCGTCGAGTGGTGCCGCCGCGCGGCCGTGGCCGCGAAGGTCGGCCCGGTCGTTGTCGCGACGGACCACCCGAAGGTGCTGCATGCCGTCGAATACTACGGCGGAGAGGCCGTCCTCACGCCGCCCTCCCGCGCCTCGCGCACCGCCCGCGTCTGGACGGTGGCGAAGGCGCGCAAGCCGCGCTTCGTCATCAACCTACAGGGCGACGAGCCGCTGATCCAGGCCGCGACGATCCGCAAGGTGGCCGAGCTGCTGCGCAGCCGTCCCGAAGCGAACATCGCCACGGCGGTGGTGCCGTTCTCCGACAAGAAGCGTTTCTCCGACCCGAACGTCGTCAAGGCCGCGATGGGCGACAACGGCCGCTGTCTCTACTTCTCCCGGGCCCCCATCCCGTTCCCTCGCGACCCGGCCGCCGCCAACGGGGCCAGGACGCCGCTCCAGCACATCGGGATCTACGGCTTCCGTTACAAGGCGCTGCAGCGGTTCATCACGCTCAAGCCCTCCGGGCTCGAGCGTCTCGAATGCCTCGAGCAGCTTCGAGCCCTCGAGGCGGGAATGACGATCTACGCGGTGAGGGTCGGCGACAGGACCGTCGCCATCGACACGCCCGGCGACATGGCGCGGGCGGAGAGGACGCTGAGAAAATCCGATGCCTAAATTCATCTTCGTCACCGGCGGCGTGGTCAGCTCGCTCGGCAAAGGGATCACGGCCGCGTCTTTGGCGCGGCTCCTGAAGGCGCGCGGACTTCATGTCACCTGCCTCAAGTGCGACCCGTACATCAACGTGGACCCCGGCACGATGAACCCCTACCAGCACGGCGAGGTGTTCGTGACCGAGGACGGGGCGGAGACGGACCTCGACCTGGGCCACTACGAGCGCTTCCTCGACATGGACATGCACCATGTCAACAATTTCACCGCCGGCAAGGTATACCAGACGATCATCGAGAAGGAGCGCCGCGGCGAGTTCCTCGGCGCGACGGTGCAGGTCATCCCCCACATCACCGACGAGATCAAGAACCGGTTCCGCCTCGTGACCAAGGGCGCCGACGTGGTGATCGTCGAGATCGGCGGCACGGTGGGCGATATCGAGAGCCTGCCCTTCCTCGAGGCCGCCCGCCAGATGGGGCTCGAGGCCGGCCGCGACAACTGCCTGTACGTGCACGTCACCCTGGTGCCCTTCATCCGCGCCGCCGAGGAGCTCAAGACCAAGCCGACGCAGCACTCGGTGGGCAAGCTCCGCGAGATCGGCATCCAGCCGGACATCATCGTGTGCCGCGCGGAAAGGCCGGTGTCCGCCGACATCCGCGCCAAGATCGCCCTTTTCTGCTCCGTGCCCAAGGAAGCCGTGATCGAGGCGGCCGACGCGTCGACCATCTACGAGGTGCCTCTGCTCTTCCAGAAGCAGGGCCTCGACGAGCAGGTGCTGATGCTCCTTCGCCTGCGCGCCACCGGCAGGGACCTCGACGAGTGGGAAGAGGTCGTCGGACGGATCAAGCATCCGAAGGCCGAGGTCACGATCGCCCTCGCCGGCAAGTACACCGAGCTCAAAGACGCCTACAAGTCGGTGCACGAGGCGCTGGCGCACGGCGGGCTGGCCAACAACGTGCGCGTGAAGATCCATTATGTCGACACGCAGGCCCCGGACATCGAGCGGCTCCTGGAGGACGCGCACGGCATCCTCGTGCCCGGCGGCTTCGGCGACCGGGGGATCGAGGGGAAGATCCGCGTCGTCCAGTTCGCCCGCGAGCGGCAGATCCCGTTCTTCGGGCTTTGCCTCGGCATGCAGATCGCGACGATCGAGTTCGCGCGCAACGTGCTCAAGCTCTCCGGCGCCCACTCCACCGAATTCGACCCGAAGACCCGCTATCCCGTCATCGACCTCCTGCCGGAGCAGCGGCAGATCAAGGAGCTGGGCGCCACGATGCGGCTCGGGTCGTACCCCTGCGCGATCAAGAAGGGGTCGTTGGCTCACAAGGCTTATGGGGCGTTGCAGGTGACCGAGCGGCACCGTCATCGCTACGAGCTGAACAACAAGTTCCGCAAGCTCCTCGAGGACGCGGGGCTGCACGTGAGCGGCGTCAACGCGCCGAAGAACCTCGCCGAGATCGTGGAGCTGCGCGACCATCCCTGGTTCCTCGCGGTGCAGTTCCACCCGGAGTTCCGCTCGCGGCCGCTCAGGCCGCATCCGCTCTTCGCGAGCTTCGTCGACGCGGCCGTTCACCGCGCGCATGGAGCGGATCGCCCGCCGAGGCCGCAGGCGAGCTATGTCCCCAAATAAGAACAGCAGGCGGGCCCCCCGCTACTCGCCCCCCGTGGGGGGGCGAGGGATACCCGTCGTCATCGGCGATTTCGAGGTTTCCAACGACTCACCGCTGTTCTTCATCGCCGGCCTCTGCGTCCTCGAGTCGACGGACCTCCTGTCCCGCGTCGGCCGCGCGCTCAAGTCCATCTTCGCTCGGGTCGCCGTCCCCTGGGTGCTGAAGTGCTCCTTCGACAAGGCGAACCGGACCTCGCTGAAATCCTATCGCGGCCAAGGGCTCCAGCGGAGCCTCGAGGCATTCGCCAGGATCAAGCGCGAGCTCGGCGTGCCGATGATCACCGACGTGCATGAGGCCGCCCAGGCGGCCGAGGTCGCGAAGGTCGTCGACATGATCCAAGTCCCCGCCTTCTTGTCCCGCCAGACCGATCTGCTGGTCGCCTGCGGCAGGACGGGCAAGCCCGTGAACATCAAGAAGGGCCAGTTCCTGGCGCCCTGGGACGTGAAGAACGCCATCGGGAAGGTCGAGTCCACCGGCAACCGCCGCATCTTGGTCACCGAGCGCGGCACGACCTTCGGCTACGGCAACCTCGTCGTGGACATGCGGGGCTTGGAGCTGATGAAGGACTTTGGCTATCCTGTCGTGATGGATGCGACCCACGCCGTCCAGCTTCCCGGAGGGCTCGGCGCCGCCACCGGCGGCGAGCGGCGCTTCGCGCCGACGCTGATGCGCGCCGCCGCGGCGGTCGGCGTCGCCGGGGTCTCCCTGGAGACGCACCCCGAGCCCGAGCGCGCGCTGTCCGACGGGCCGAATTCGCTGCGCCTCTCCGAGGTGGAGGATGTGGTGCGGCTCGTCTGCGAGATCGACGCGCTGATCAAGCGTTCCGGCGGCCGCGTCGCCGCCCCCGCCGTCAAGAGGACCCGATCATGAAATGCCCGAACTGCGGCACGGAGAACAAGGACACGGCCAAGGCCTGCAAGAAATGCGCGCGGGACCTGACGCTGCCCCCCCCCTGGTCTCCCGACTGGGCCTGGCACGCGCGGGTGCTCGGCGGCATCTACGCGTTCCTCATCGTCTTCTACTTCTCCGTCAGCTTCCTGCTGCGGCGTCTCCC
>JAPLKK010000093.1:6382-13726 GCA_026388115.1 Elusimicrobiota bacterium
ATCACATCCGAAAGATCCCACCGGAGATGACGCCTTGGCTCAAGCGCTGAGCCTCTCCCTCGCCGCCGCCGTCCTTCTGTGCGGATGCAGCGGCCGCTTGCCCCAGTCCGGCGTCAGCTCCCAGGAAGCGCGCCAGTTCTCGCTCACCCGCTCGCGCGCGGGCGAAATCGAGTGGAAGCTCGACTCCCCCAAAGCCGTCCTGAACGAATCCGTCTCGAAGGCGAAGGTCGAGACGCCGCTGATCGCCCTCTACAAGAACGGCAAGCCCGAGACGGATGCGCGCTCGATGGAAGGCGAGATCGACCTCAAGACCCAGGACATGGACCTGTCCGGCTCGGTCGTGGTGATCAACAAGACGGACCACATCACGCTCAAGACCGACCAGCTGCGCTACGTCTCCACGGAAAAGCAGTTCCAGACGGACCGGCCGGTCGAGATCGACCGGCCCGACGGCGTGATGCGCGGCCGCGGCCTCACCGCCTCGCAGGACCTCTCCACGATCCACGTCATGCATCAGGAGACGCACGCTCGATGATCCTGCCCGCCCTCTTCTGCCTCAATATCGCGTGGGCCGCCCCCTCCTCCGCCGCGCCCCGCCACAAGCTCGCCGGCCTCGTCGTCCGCAGCAAGGACTGGGCCGTGCACCGCGGCACCGACACGGTGGAGGAGTGGACGGGCGACGTCTCCTACCACAAGCCCGGACGGGACATCTATTCCGACTGGGCGGAGCGCCGTCATTCCAACGAACGCTGGCACGCCAAGGGCCGCGTGCGCGCGGTGTGGCACAGCGACGACGGCTCGGTCAGCGAGGCGCGCGGCGAGGAGGCACGCTACGACGGAGAGGACGAAACGGGGACGCTCGTCCCCAAACCCGGCCTTTTCCTGGAATTCGAGCGCCGCTCGCCCGACCAGACCGAACCCGACCGCGCCCGCGGCCGAAAGCTTGACTGGGACTGGAAGGCGCACCGCTCGACGCTCCGCGGCGACGTGCACGCCTGGGGACCGCGCGGTGAAGCGTGGTCCGACTCCGCCGTCTATCACGGCGAGGAGAAGAGGGTCGACCTCATCGGCCGCAGGCCGGCGCTGACCTACGACAACACGCTCGATTGCCGGCAGCGCCGGGCCGAGCAAGAAGAGGACGGCGGCAAAGCCGGGCCCTGCAAGCATTGGAACGGCGCCGTCCAGGCGGATGTCGTCTCGGCCCTCGACCATCCTCGCGAGATCACCGCCGAAGGCGGCGTCCGCGGCTGGATCGTCTTCGAGAACAAGCCGGCGAGGCTATGAAGCTCGAGGCGCGCAAGCTCATCAAGGACTACGGCGAGCGGCGCGTCGTGCGCGGCATCGACATCGACGTCTCCTCCGGCGAGATCGTCGGCCTTCTTGGCCCGAACGGCGCCGGAAAGACCACCACGTTCTACAGCCTGGTCGGCTTCGTCCGCCCCGACGGAGGCGCCATCGTCCTGGACGACCACGACATCACCGCGCTCCCGATGTACCAGCGCGCGCGCCAGGGCGTAGGCTATCTTGCCCAGGAGCCGACGGTATTTCGCGGCCTGACCGTCGAGGAGAACCTGCGCGCCATCCTGGAACGGACGATGAGCTCCCGCCTCGAGCAGATGCGGAAGGTGAAGGCCTTGCTCGAGGAGTTCGGGCTTTGGAAGCTGCGCTACCAGAAGGCCTCGACCCTCTCCGGCGGGGAGAAGCGCCGCCTGGAAGTCGCGCGCGCGATGATCCAGAACCCGCACATCATCCTGTTGGACGAGCCATTCGTCGGCATCGACCCGATCACGATCGGCGAGCTCAAGAAGACCATCTTCCGCCTGAGGGAACGCGGCATCGGATTCCTCATCACCGACCACAACGTCCGCGAGATGCTGCCCATCATCGACCGCGCGTACCTCATCTATGACGGTCAAATCCTCTTTTCCGGCTCCAGCAAGGAACTCACCGAGAACCCGAATGCTCAAGAGTTCTACCTCGGGAAGGACTTCAAGATCTAGGGACCGCAGCCGTGGCGACGGTGCGATAGGATCGAACCATGAGCGTTGACCTCTCGCTGGCCGGGATGCTCCTCCTCTTCGCCGTCCTCGGGGCGTTCTCGGGCGCGATCAGGCAGTTGAGCCATTGGGCGGGGCTCGCGCTTGCCTACTTCGCCGCCGGGCCGATCGCCCTGCGCCTCACGCCCCTCCTCGCGCCGAAGCTCAGCCTGCCGGCGATCGGCGTGCGGGTGGTCCTCTCGAGCCTCCTGTTCGGGGCTCTTTACGCGGCCGGGACTCTGCTGTTCCACGGGGCAGCCAAGAATATCCTGCCGGGGCGCGAAGGAGGCCGCACGGACCGGGGCGGAGGCTTCTTGCTCGGTGGGGCAAAAGGGGCTGCGCTGGTCTACGTCGTGCTCTCGGTCGCCCTCTTCTTCGAGAAGCCTCTCACCGGAGCTTTCGGGCCCCTCCCCAAACCGGTGCGTGAGTCCAAGGCCGTCTCCCTCGCGCGCCGCCACAACCTCTTCGAGACGGCGTCGTTCCCCGCGCTGGCGAGGATCGAGCGGTTGATGGAGGCCGCGCGGGACCCGAAGAAGGCGCGCCGCGAGCCGGAGCTGCGGCGTTGGCTCGACGACCCGCGGCTGAAGGCGCTGGTGAAAGACGAGGCATTGGTCAAGGCCTTGAGGTCCGGCGACACCGCCGCCTTGCGCGATGTCCCCCAGCTGGCCGCGCTCTTCGAGGAGATCAAGCGCGCCGAAGAGAACGCCGGCTCCGCCGACCCAGGCGCCTCCCCAGCGCCCTGAACGACCGGGACGGGCGAGGGTTGGCCTGGGTTGTTAGTTGGCGATCGGCGGCCAGCCGACGAAGACGATGCCCTGCTCGGGAGACGAGCGCGTGCCGCGCAGGGAGGCGGGAGGAAGATCCGCGACCGCGGCGCGCCATGCGCCGGGGTCCCTCAGCTCGTCGGGCAGCGCCCACTCCAGGTCCCAGTCCTCATCGGCCCGGTCCGCGGCCAAGGCGGCATCCTTGTGCGCCTCGAAGAAGGCGTTCTCGGACAGGTCGGGAGAGATCATCAAGCGTTCGCGGAGGAAGGTCCTCACCCCCGGGGAATCAGCGGCAGGGAGGAGCAGGGTCAGCGCCAATAGGACCACGAGCGGCCGCATACGCATGCATCTTAGGTGAACGCTATTACGGATGTATTTCGATTTCCCTTGCCTGAGGCGGCCACTCCGCCTTATAATTGGCTCCATCGTTCGGAGGACGCATGAAGAGCGTTTTTTCCTTGCTGACCGCGGCGTTCATCCTGCCCGCGGCTTTCGTCATGGCCGATGACACCCCTGCGCCGGCCGCGGCGGCGACGAAGGCGGATGCCCCCGCGGCGAAAGAGGCGCCCGCCACGAAAGCGCAGGCGGCCGCCCCCAAGCCCGAGACGCCCGCTCCGAAAGCAGAAGCCGCCGCGCCGAAGGCGGAGGCTCCGGCCGCGACGCAGCCGGTCGACAAGGCGGAGATCGTCGCGCCCGCTCCCGCGAAGGCCGAGCCCAAGGTCGAGGTGAAGTCCGTGGAGGTCAAGGCTCCCGAGGCGAAGCCCGTCGAAGCGAAGAAGGCGGAGAAGCCGGCGGCCCCGGCGGAAGCATTCAAACCCATCGGCGCCGCCGCGCCGTACCAAGCGGTGACCGACGCCTATGCCGGGGCCCGCAAGGGTTTCGAGGACTGGGTCCGCGACGCCTCCAGCCAGGCGAAGGACCTGAACGAGCGCGAACAGTCGCTCAAGACCGACATCGCGGCCAAGGAAGCGCAGATCACCAAGCTGAAGCTGGAGAACTCGAAAGACTCGGCGAAGGAGATCAAGCAGCTGAGCCAGGAGACCAAGGCGCTCTGGGCCGACCTCGCCAAGCTCGGCCGGGACAAGACGGCGTTGAGGAGGAGCCTGTCACGCTCCGCCGGCGCGAAGGTCAGGGAGCTGAACGCGGACGTCGGCCAGAAGCTCAGCGAGGCCCAGGCGGCCGAGTAGGGCCGTTGTTTCCTCTCCCGCGTTCGGGAGAGGGAGAGCTCAGGTGAAGACTTCCAGGTGGGTGTGAAGTCCCCCCGCCTGGGCCCGGCGGACGGCGCGGTCGAAGAGCGCCTCGGCTGCGGCGACGCGGCCGCGCGCGTGCTGGACTTGCGCTAGCGCCAACTCGCTCAGGCATTCGCCCCTGAGCTCGGCGCCGCGCCGGAACGCGCCTATGGCAAGCTCGAGGAACTTCGACGCTTCCGTCACGCGGCCCTGGTCCAGCCTGAGCTTTCCCAGCCCCCAGTCCACGTAGGCGAGGTCCACCTCGTCGCCGAGCTTCGAATAGAGCCGGTGCGCGAGGCGGTAATGGCGCTCGGCCTCGCCGCGGCGCCCCTGCTGCCGCAGGCTGTTCGCCAAGCCGCAGTGGGCATAGGCCTGAGCGAAGAGGTCCTCGGTTCCCGCGAAGGCGCGCATCGCGCGCGAATAGAACCGCTCGGATTCCCTCAGACGGCCGAGGATGCGCGTCACCCCGCCCAGGCCGAAGAGGGCGTAGCCCTCCGCCGAGGCGTCGCGCGCGCGGCGGGCGAGCCCCAGCGACCGCTCGAAGGAGCGCCGCGCTCCGGCCAGGTCGCCCGAGAAGCGCAAGGCGCCGCCGACGGCCCATGCCAGGAAAGAGGCTTGCTGCCGATCGGCCGCGCCCAGCGCGGCCTGGAGCATGTCGTTGAGCTCCGCAAGAGCGGCGCTCCAGCGGCCCTCGGCGCGAGCGACCAAGGCGCGTTCGAGCCGGATCCTCGCGCGGGCCCAGCGCTCGCGGCGCGCGATCCGGCCGGCCTCGTCGAGGATGCGCGAAGCCTCGGCCGCGCGGCCGACGGACCTGAGGCCCGAGGCGGAGCCGAGCGCCGCCTCCAGCCACAAGACGGGGTCGCCGGAAGGACGGGCCTTCAGCAGGCGGCGATAGATCGCTTCCGCGCGGGCGAAGTAGCCCTGTCCGCGCAGGGCCTCGGCCTCGATCAGGTCGCGCTCGGGACGCAGCGGCGCGGGGACCCTCGAGGCGCGAGGCAGGCGGCGGATGGCTTCGCGAAGCCGGCCGGCCTCCAGCGCCTCACGAGCTCTTTCAATCATGGATGTGCTATGCCCTCACTCCGAGGGAGAGTTTATAACATCTCGCGGGGGTCGGCGGGGAGCCGGAGCTCCGGGACGGGAGGACGTTCGCCGATCGGCAGGCCGGACCACTCGACGAAGGCGTCGAGAGCCAGCTTGAGCTCGACGACGAGCTCGAGGCCGTTCGAGGAGCGCACGCGATAGCGAGACTCCTTCCAGCGTTCGAGTTCATCCTCGCCGGGCTTGCGCTCGCGTCGCTTCAGGTCCAGCGTCAGGATGCCCAGACGGCCGTACTCGCCGACCTTGTCCAGCCAGGGCGTCCCCTCCTCGGCCAATTGCCCGGGCAACCGCTCCCGGACCAGGGCTGGAAGGGAGGAGAACTCCTCCAGGAGCCGCCGCAGCGCCCGCGCGTCGCCCGCCCTCTCCCGGTCGAGCGCGTCGGCGAGCCGTACCGGCACCGAGCCGGGCGAGGTGCGCGACGTGAGCCACAACCAGGCGCGCAGGCTCGGAGGCAGGCCGCGCGCGCGCCCTCCCGTCCAGGGCGACTCCACGCGGTCGAAATAATCGTCGAGCAGCGTCCGCGCGGCGACCAGGGAGACGAAGTGACCGCGCGCACGCCAGCGCCAGATCCGGTCTCGCCACCACGAGGGCCGGCCGCCGGGCCGCGGGTCGCGGCCGCCGGGCTGCGGGTCGCGGCCCCCCAGCCGCGGGTCGCGGCCGCCGGCCGGCGCGCCGTCGACGGCCGCGCGGGCGCGGTCCGCCGCGTCGGCCAAGAGGCCGACCCAGGGCACAAGGCCGCGCCATAAGTCGGCGCTTTCGCCGGCCGCGCGAGCCAGCATCGCCGGCCCGCCGCCCAGCCGGTCGAGCGCGGCGGCGAGCAGCACCCGCGAGCCCGGCCGGCCGCCGGCGAAGGACTCGATGCGCTCGGCCGCCGGGCGCAGGTCGCCGGGCGCCAAGCCCGAATTCGTCGTCACCACGTGCCCTTCCTGGCACGGATCCCAGCAGGACGCCACGGGCTTGGGGCTGCGGTTCGTGTCCACCAGGCACATGCGGCAGTTGCCGGCCACGGGCAGCCCGGGGTGGTAGCAGAAGCGCGGGATGTCGATGCCCAGGCGGTCCGCGGCCTCGATGAGGCCGTCGGCGCGCCCGTCCCGGGAGACCACGGCGGCGGCGGCGCGCGCCTGCGCCTCGAGCTTGGCGGCCCACGGCTCGACCTGTTCGCGCAGCTCGGGACGGCCGGCAAGCTCCCGGCCGAGGTCGGCGCGCAGGCGCGAAAGGTCCCGGAGCTCCCGCTTGAGGCCCGGCGACGGTTCGGCGAGGGCGGCCGATTCCAGCTCGTCTTCGAGGCGGGATGCTGAACGCAGAGCCGTCCCGCCTCGCGGAACTGGCAGAGGTCCAGCTTGCAGCCAAGAGGAGCAATTGTACGCGGCGAAGCGGACCAGAGCATCGCCGTCGGCGCTTTCGGAGGCGAGGGCATGCCTCCAGGCTCCGGCGGGGTCGTACCGGACGGGGTCCCACGCGTACTCGGCCGCGGTGGCGAGCGGGATGCGCGAAGCGGCGGCAAGGGGCGAGGCGTTCGCGACGAAGCCGGAATGGACGGCGGGAAGGGCCGGGTCGCGGCCGACCAGGGGTCCCCAGAAGAGCCGGCCGGCGCCCCAGAGGCGGTCCTGAGCGGGGTAATTGTCTCCCAGCACGAGCCGGTGACGGATGTAGCGCCCGAACCTCTCGGCTTCCCCGAGCGTGATGCGCCGCGCCAGGACCTGGCCGCCGGTCCAGCCGATGGCGAAACGGTCATCCAGCTCGCGCGCCACCCTGGCGAGATAGGGCGAGGGCGCCGCCTCGCCCCAGTACTCGGCGGGGATGAAGGTCCACTCGGCTCCCGGAAGCTTCGGCGCGAGCTCGGCGAGCAGGCGATTGGCGAAGCGGACCTGCCCGCGGCTGGGGTCGACGTCGTCGAAAGCGATGACGAACTTGCGCACGCCGGCTTGCGCCGCCGCTTCGAGCTTCCCGAGGGCGGCGGCGAGGTCGTCCTCGCTTTGTGGCGCAAGATCCAAACCGGGGCTCAGGCTCCAAGCCACCTCGACGAAGCGCTCGCGCGCCCGATCGACGAGGCGTTTGAGCTCGGAGCGCTCGGCGTCGGCCATCGGGCGGCGCCAATCGTCTCGAAGCGACGGGTCATCCTTGGGAGCGATGACCAGCAGGTGCATCCGCCGCCCCGACATCCAATCCGCCATCGCGCGGCGTTCGGACCAGCTCCAGGGGCGGCCGTAGAATCCC
>JAPLKK010000270.1:0-6499 GCA_026388115.1 Elusimicrobiota bacterium
GACGCTTCGCGTCATCCTCGACTACGTCCGCGTGCGGTCGAACCTGGGAGGACCCAGGACGATGTCCGGCTATTGGACGCCGCCTCCGAAGCCGCGCTAAGCGACTATTGCTGCGGCGCCGACCCCGCGACCTTTCCGAAATCGGCCGCCGCCTGCCGCAGATTGGTCATCGCCTGGACCACCTGCTGCTCCGCCTGCGCAGCCACGGACCCGCGCTGGTCTTCGGGCACGGCTCCGGTCACCGCCTGGTTCCACCCCGCGGATGCCAAGCCGAGCTGGGTCACCGCGTCGGCGATCCGCGCCCGCGCGTCACCGGAGGCCTCGGCATGGGGCAGGGCGAGCCCTTCCTCCTCGCCCTTGATCTGCGCGACCGCTTGGCGGTGCCGGTCGATGAGACCGGGGAACCTGGCGGCGCGCACCGCATTGATCGCCTTCCAGGGCATCGCGAGCGCGCTGCGCGCGCCGCCGAGCTGCCCGTCCTCGGTCGCCTTCGAGGCCTGGACCCGGGCGAGCCCGTCGCAGTACGGCTTCTGCTTCGCCGTGGGATGCGCGGGATCGGGACAGCCGTACTGGAAGTAGGCGATCTGCGAGTTGGCCCAGCCGTCGAGGGCGTTCTGCAAGGACGAGATCTTCTGCAGGTCGCTCGACCATTGCGCCAGCCCGGCGTCGGCGTTGCCGTGGCACTCCATGGCGTAGCCGTACTTGTAGAACATGCCCACGTCGCCGCCCATCCGGTTCAGGCAGACGTACGTGTTCGACAGGCGGCCGCCGTTCGCCTGCAGACGGGTCACGATCCCCTCGTCGGGGTCGTGCAGCGCCTTATCCACGTCCGGAAGCCCCGCCGCCGCGTCGGGGAACGGACTGCCGGCGAAATACGCGATATCCGACTTCACCCGCTGGCCGCATGCCTCAAGGGCGACGGAGGCCTTGCCACTGTTGGCGCCGTAGTCCTTCGACATGAGCCCCAACTGGAACGCCGCGGGTCCCGCGACGTCGGAGCTCAGGCCGTCGGCCTGCGCGCTCAGCTTCCCCTTCCACCCGTTGATCTGCCCCTGCGTGGCGGGATCCTTGCCCGCGTCGGGGTCGCCCGGCGTCGTCTTCTGAAGCCCGCCCGGCTGGCCGGTCGCGTTGCCGCCGTCATTTTGTTGGACGTTTCCCATGTCGCCGCCGGCCGGAGCGGCGTTGGCCGGCGCGTTCAAGCCCGCCGCGTTCGCCGTGGTCGGCGCTCCCGCCGCGCCCCCGTTCACGACCGCGCCGCCCGCCCCGCCGACGGGAGCGGCCCCGCCGCCCCCTGCGCCGCCCTGCACCGCCGCCGCAAGCGCCCGCGCGCCGCCGCCGGGGCTCGAGCCGAGGGCCGCGGAGCCTCCGCCGCGTTGGGTCTCCGACTGGAATCCGGAACGCCCCGGGCGGCCCGTGCGCGCCTTCGCGACCCCGGCGATAGGAGGCGCCGTCCTGCCCGACGCGACCGCCTGCGCCGCGGTCGCCCCCGCGTCAAGCGCGCCAGCCGGAGCCGTCTTCGGCGCGGCGCCCGGCGCCATGGCGCCCGTCCCGCCGCCGCCCGGCGACGCCGCGCCGCCGCTCTTGCCGAAACCTTGCGGCGAGAGCGCGCCTTCGGCGTGGAAAGCCTCGCCGCCCGCGTCGGCCGTGAATTGGGCCGCGTCCACCTGCATCCCGGAATCGCCGGGTCCCATGTTCGGAAGCTTGCGCGCGACGGCGGCGGCCGGCGCCTTAGGAGGCTGCGGCGCCGCCGCGCTCGCCGACGGCTCGTTCAATTCCATCGGCAGAACGGCCAGGCGGCGCGAAGGGCGCTGCGGCGACTCGGGCGAGGGGCGGGCGAGGGGCGCCTGAGCGGCGGAGCGGTCGGCCGGGTTGAACACCGGCCCTTGCGACGTCCATTCGGCCGAATTCTCGGAGGGCACCGTCTGCGGAAGGAGGCTCCAAACGGTGACTCCGGCGAGCCCCACGACCACCAGTCCCCCGAGCAGCCACTTCGGATCCGTCAAGAATCGTTCCCAGGCAAAGCCAGGGCGGGACGCTCCTTTTCCAAAGAATTCCGGCGCTTTTTGGTTCATACGACCCCCGAAAGACCCCCCAAGGATAACCCCCTATCTCTCGCATTTCAAGGAGCGTGCCGAAAGTCAAAGGAGGGCTGTTGCCCGGTTGTTACCGAGGACGCGGGCACGTCGGCGAATGGAGCCTAGTCGAGGTCGAAGCGGTAGCCGTACGACTGCACGGCGACGATCCGCTCGCCGAGTTTTCCGAGCGCGGTGCGGAGGCGGCCGATGGCGACGTCCACCGTCTTGGTGTTCATGCTCAGGTCCATCCCTTCGCCCCAGACCCGCTCGAGCAAGAAGCGCCGCGACAGCACGCGGCCGGGCTTCTCGACGAAGACGGCGAGCAGCTCGAACTCCTTGGGCGGCAGATGGACCGGCTTGCCGTGGATCGACGCCTCGTGGCGGTCGAGGTCCACGCTGAGCCCGTGCGCGGAAAGCCGGTGCGGCTCCACCTTGGGCGCGCTCGCGCGGCGCAAGAGCGCCTGCACGCGGGCCAACAGCTCCCCGGCGTCGAACGGCTTGGCGACATAATCATCGCCGCCGGCCTCCAGGCCCTCCGTCTTCTCGGCGGGCTTGCCGCGCGCGGTGAGGAAGAGGACGGGCAGCGGGGCGGATTCCTTGTCGGCGCGGATCTCCTTGATGAATTCCGCGCCCTCGACGTCCGGCAGCCCGCGGTCGAGGATGACGAGCTGCGGCGCCCAGCGGGCGAGCGCGCCGCGCGCCTGGAAGGCGCTGCCCACCGCCTTGACCGCGTAGCCCGCGTCGCCGAGCAAGTCCTCGAGCAGCGATCGCACGAGAGGATCGTCGTCGACCACAAGGATGCGCGTCTTCGGCTCCGCCACGAGGCCGATTGTATCATCTTCGAGCGCCGTCAAGAACCCCATTGACACCGGCGCCATGCAGCGCGGTGAGGGTTCATAAACACTAGGCCCATCGACCCATCCCCCCCAGACCTCCGTCCCGCCGGAACGCCCTTTCGACCTATTCCCCATTGGGGGCCCTACGCCCCTGGGGCGCGCGGGTCCGGAAGGCTACCCTTCCGTCATGGACGCTCCGTCGTTCGCCACTCCCCGGGTGTACCTCTCGACCCACGTCCTGCAGGCCAAGGAGTACCTCGAGGCGATCGTGTCCTCGACGACGGACGCGATCATCACGACCGACAGGTCCGGCCGGGTGATCTACTTCAGTCCCGGCGCCGAGCGGATGCTCGGCCGCAAGGCGGCCGAGGTCGCCGGCACGCCCGCTCACGCTCTCTACGAAGGCGGCCGGGCCGAGGCGTTCCGGCTCATGCGGCTGCTGGTCGAGCGCGGGAAACTGAGCAATCACGAGACCGTGCTCCTCGGCGACGGCGTGCGCGTCGAGGTGAGCATGTCGATGGCGCTCTTGCGCGAACGCCACGGCCGGCCGATAGGAACCCTGGCGATCTCGAAGGACATCAGCGAGCGCGTCGCCCTCGAGCGACGCCTGCGCGAAATGTCCATCACCGACAGCCTCACCGGGCTGTTCAACCAGCGCCATTTCCGCGAACGCGCCGAGGCCGAGGTCTCGCGGGCGCACCGCCAGAAACTCCCGCTGTCGGCGCTGCTCATGGATATCGACCGCTTCAAGGAGATCAACGACAATTTCGGCCATCTGGAGGGCGACCGGCAGCTGCGTCACGCCGCCGACGCCATCCGCCGCTCGATCCGCAAGGACGTGGACCTGCCGTTCCGCTACGGCGGAGACGAGTTCGTGGTCCTGCTTCCCGGCTCCGGCCCGGAGCGCGCCGCGGCGGTCGGGCGCCGCATCCAGCTGGCCGCCCTGCCGAGCCCGGCGGTGTCTTTGAGCATCGGCGTCGCCTCGCTGCGCAAAGGCGACGACGCGACGGCGCTCCTGCGCCGCGCCGACGCGCGGATGTACGCCGAGAAGCGCCGCAAGGGGAGCGTGCGCCTCGCCGGCCTCGAGCGCCTCGCCGGCTGGGCCAAGCACCAGGCGACCTACCTCCCCGCCTAAATAGTATTATCAGGGCGATGCTCGGCCTCCTGCTCGCCTTTCCCGCGCTCCTCGCCTGCGCCCAGATGCCCCTTGAGCCGCCCGAAATCACGCCCTTCCAGAAGGCGCCTGTGACCAAGGAGTTCCCCTCCTTGGGGCTCAAGGCCATCGAGCTGCGCGTCAGCAACGGGATCATCGCTATAGCGCGCGCGGACACCGACCGCGTCCAGGTCACCGTAACGCCGAAACGGTTCCCGAAGATCTGCGCGCTCACGATCGATGTCAAGAACGGACGGCTCCTCGTACACGCCCGCGAGGGACGCAAAACCTATTACGGGGTCTCGTTAGGCGTGGACTCCTGCACGGCGGACGTCACCGTCACGACGCCGCAGCATCTGTCGCTCGACATCGCCACGGCGGCCGGGGCCGTGGCCGCCGAGGGAATGACCGGCGCGGTGCTCTTTCACTCCCGAAGGGGCTCGCTGAGGCTCAAGCGCTGCGACGGCCCCCTTGACGCCCAGCTCCGCCCTGGCCCCCTCGAGGCCAAGGCCGGCCCGGGTTCCATCGAAGCCGACGGCCTGCGCGACGAGGCGCGGGTCCGATCAGGAAGCGGCAAGGTGGCGCTGAGCTTCCTGGAGCTGCCGGCCTCGGGAGCGATCCACGTCGAGACGGGCAAGGGAGACGTCTCGCTCACGTTCCCGGCCGACGCCCGGGCGCACTACCTGCTGCGCTCCAAGTCGGGACATATCCAGAACGCCTTTGCCGACGACCCCGCCGGCGCATTGCGCGTCGAGGCCAAGACCGGTTCGGGGAACATCACCGTCGAAAAGCAGCGCTGAGCCGATCGCGGTTGGATGTCGCGGATCCCCAAAAATCGGCCTATTTGGGAGGGAACTTTTTTGCCGCTCATTCGTACTAGTGGTATGGGGGTATTTTGCCTGGCCGCCTCGCTGATGGCCGCGCGGCTGGCCGTCCCGGCGCCCGCCTTCGCCGCCGCGCCGGATTCCAAGGCCTCGGCCGAAGCCGCGGCCCGGAAGGAAAAGGTCAGGCTGTTCGATGCGCAGCTTCAGAGCGAGCGGGAGGAATACCGCCGCCGCGAGCTCGCCGACAGCAAGGCCTTTCGCGACAGCCTGCGCGGAAAGTCGGCCAAGGAGAAGAAGGCCAAGCTGGCGGAGTTCAAAGCCCAGCAGGACGAGAAGCGCAAGGTTTTCCGCGAGACTCAGCGCGCCAAGCGGCGGGAGTACATCGACGGCTTGAAGGCTCCCGGCAAGCAGCCGGGAAAGGCGCCGGACCGGCCGTAGCGCGAGCTTCGCAAGACCTTCGGGCCGACGTTTGACTCGCCCCCGTGCATCAAATATAATTTCCGGGTGAAGACACGATCCCGATGGGCGCCGTTTTGGACGGTTGCGTTGCTCGCGGGGGTGTTCGCAGCCGCCTGCACGCCGGCCAAGACTCTCAAGAAGACCGACAACAAGAAGGCCGGCGAAGAGCAGCCGGAGACCGTGGCCGTCGACACGGCGCCCGCCGTCGAAACTGGCGACGAAGCCGACATCCGAGGGTCCGAATTCGCCCCCACCGACGAGATTCAGACGATCCATTTCGATTACGACGCCTATATGCTGGCCGACGACGCCCGCGCCACGCTGAAAAAGAACGCTGAGTATCTGAGCCAGCATCGGGACCTGGAGATCCTCGTCTCGGGCCATTGCGACGAGCGAGGGACGATCGAGTACAACATCGCGCTCGCGCAGAAGCGCGCCAAGGAAGTCCGCGACTACTACCTCCGGCTCGGCATCCCCGCACGCAGCGTGGCGACCATCTCCTACGGCAAAGAGAAGCCCGGCTGCCAGGAGCACACCGAGGCCTGCTGGAAGGAGAACCGGCGAGCCGAGACGCTGATCCGCGCCCGCACCGCGGCGACGCCCGCCGCCGCGGAGACCGCACCGCAGAAGACCCCGCAATGAGGGCTGCGAGCGCGCTGGCGCTCGTCGCCGCGCTGACCCTCTCCGGCTGCGTCGCCACCCAGAAGGACGTGCTGGACCTGAGCCAGCAGACCGACGAGATCAAGCTTCAGGTCGCCCAGCTCAAGAAGTCCGTGGCCAACATGACGGCCAACCAAGCCGACCTCGCGGTGAAGATGGACCAGCTCCACTCCGACCTCTCCTCCTTCAACGAGAACCTCAAGGACTCGCAGTCGCGCATGACCCAGCTTTCCTCCAAGCTCGACGACATCTCGGTCGCGCTGGGCCAGAAAGTGTCGGCTTTGGGCGACTCCCTCGGCAAGCAGCAGCAGGCGCAGCTCGCGGCGCAGCAAGGGGCCGAGCAGGCGGCTCGCGACGCGGCCAAGGCGGCCGAGATGTCGGCGCAGAAGGCGGCGCAGGTTCAGGCCCAGGCGCAGGCCCAGGCGCAGGCCCAGCAGGCGCCTCCCGGCAGCCCCGCCCCGAGCCAGGTGTTCCACGACGCGCAGATGAACC
>JAPLKK010000270.1:6552-13606 GCA_026388115.1 Elusimicrobiota bacterium
TCAGCCGCAAGCATTATGACCTCGCGGTGCAGGGGTTCTCGACCTATCTCAAGCTCTATCCCAAAGGCGAGATGGCCGACCTCGCGCAGTACTACCTCGGCGAGGCGAATTACGCGGCGAAGCAGTGGGAGGCCGCGGCCAAGGAATACGCCAAGGTCCTCGACCGCTATCCCAAGAGCGACGTGACGGCCGCCTCGCGGCTCAAGTACGCCCTGAGCCTGCTGAACCTCAAGTCCGACACCTACCGCGCCGAGGCGAAGCGGTACCTCGAGTCCATCCAGGACGACTTCCCGAAAACTCCCGAGGCCGCCGCGGCCTCGAAGCTCCTGCGCCAGCACTTCGGCGAGCAGCCATGATCCGCGCCGCCACGCTCGCCCTCCTGCTGTGCGCGCCCGCTCGCGCCACCGATGTCTACATCGGCGTGTCCGGACAAGCCGGCGCCCCCCAGTGGACCATCGGCCTGGCCCCCTTCTTCGCAGAGCGCGGCGGCGCCGACGTCCAGGGCTTGGGCGTGCGCCTGCGCGGCGTCGTGCGCGACGACCTCATGAGCTCGCGCTACTTCAAGACCCTGGACCCGACGCCGGGGGCCGACCCGGCGGACCTGGCGGCCTGGAAGCAGGCCGGCGCGGGCTTCGTGCTCGCCGGAAAGGTCAGCGTCGATGCGGGGCTGGTCTCATTGACCGTGCAGCTCAAAGACGCCGCCTCGGGCGAGGCGGCCTTGGCGCGCTACTACCGCCTCGACGCGCGCTACTGGCGCTCGCTCGCCCACCGCCTCGCCGACGACGTCGTCAAGCAGCTCACCGGCAAGCCCGGGATCGCGCACACCCAGCTCGCCTTCGCCAACGATCAGAGCGGCAACAAGGAAATCTACCTCGTCGATTACGACGGCGAGAACCTGCGCCGCGTGACGGCGGACAAGTCCATCGATCTGCTGCCTCGCTGGTCGCCCGACGGCCGCCGCCTGGTCTTCACCACGTACAAGAAGGGGAACCCCGATCTGGTCGAGCTGAACCTCGACAAGGGCGGCGTGCGCGTGCTCTCCGCCCGCCAGGGCCTGAACCTGCCCGGCGGCTTCTCGCCGGACGGCAAGCAGCTGGTCGCCACGCTCTCGCAGGGCAAGAATCCCAACATCTATGAGATGGACATGGAGGACCTGTCCGTGCGCGCGCTGACCACGCACTTCGGCGTGGACTCCTCCCCCACCTTCTCCCCGGACGGCAACCAGGTGGCCTTCGCCTCGGACCGCAGCGGCAACCCCCAGCTCCACATCATGGACCTGGCGACCGGCCGCGTGCGCAAGCTCACCAGCCTCAACTGGTGCGACTCGCCGGCGTGGTCGCCCACCGGCGAGTGGATCGTCTTCGCGGGCCGCGCCAACAACAAGGACCCGATGGACCTCTTCATCGTGGACGTGACCGGCTCGCACGTGCGCCAGCTCACGCACGGCGAGGGCTCCAACGAGGACCCGGCCTGGTCCCCCGACGGCCGCTTCATCGTCTTCACGAGCACCCGGGGCCCCGACTCGGGGCGGGGCGGCAAGCGCCGGCGCCAGCTCTACGAGATCGACGCCGACGGCAGCGCGCCCCGGCTCGTCGCCGACATCCCGGGCAACTCCTTCACGCCCAATTGGTCGCCGTAACCCTCGCGCTGGCGCTGGCGGCGCCGGCCCACGCCGAGCCGGTGCGCGGCGTGGATCTCACATATTTCGACGGCGCGCCGGAGGGCCTTGCGGCCGACGTCTCGGGCGTGCTCGAGATCGTCGTGAGCCATCCGCGCAAGCCTTCGCGCGGCTTCCGCCGCCTGCCGTTCCAGCCCGAGCCGGACCCCGACGCCGACCCCGTGGTGGATTGCAAGAAGCCGCAGCCGGTCCTGCGCCCTGGGCCCGAGGGAGGACCCGAAACGTACGAGGTCTGCGGCGTGCGCCTGCTGCGCTGGAGCATCGGCGACGTCGCCGGAGATTCCAGCCGCATCGAGCTTCCCTTCGTCCGGGAAAAGGTCGTCGACAACAAGCGCTGGCTCCAGGTGATCCTCGACCCCGGCAAGAACCTGCGCGGCTGGGTGGAATTCGTGCCGGAACGCAGCGGCCTGATGCGCGCCATCCGCCTCTTCGACTGGGCGACCGGAGGGCGGCACTCGGTCGTGCGTGCCCGGACGGCGCGGACGCTGGTGCTGCACGCGGGGCCTTCCTACGAGAAAGAGCCCGTCCCCTTCAAGCTGCCGCGAGGCTCCGGCGACCTCTCCGTCGAGGTCCACGGCATGCAGGGCGCTTGGGCGCGCGTCGAGCCTCAGACCGAAGCGTGCCTGATGGCGCGCGAGCGCGACAGCGACGCGCCGTGCCCCGAAGGCTGGATGCCCTGGCGCGACGACAGCGGAGAGCCCCTCCTCTATCCCAAATGGTGAACCTCGGCCATTTGGAGCTATAATCCTATCCATGGAGCTCTTTCTCGCGCTGTGCCTTTCCCTCGCGCCGGCGGCCCGGGCCGCCGACCCGGGGGCGATGTCCGATCCGGCCGAATTGGTCGCCAAGTTCAAGGCCGCGCGGCCGTCCTTGCCGGCGAAGGCGCTGGCCGTCCCCCTGCATCAGCAGGAGACGAATTACAGCTGCGGCGCCGCCGCACTTTTCTCGGTGCTCCGCTATTGGCAGGCCTTCGACGGAAAGGAGCGGGACCTCTACTCCCCGCTCGGCACGACGCGCAAGGACGGCACTGAGCCGCCGAAGCTCGCCCAGGTCGCGAAGACGTTCGGGCTGTCGGCGGAACTGCGCAAGGGAATGACGCTCTCCGACCTTAGGGCCGCGCTGGACCAAGGTCAGACCGTGATCGTGGACATCCAGGCATGGCGTGAGGGCAAAACGGCCAAGACGGCGTGGAAGGACGACTGGGAGGACGGGCACTACGTGGTCTTGGTCGGGCTCGACGACAAGAACGCCTTCTTCGAGGACCCGGTGCTCAAGGACTCGTACGCCTATATGCCGGTCGAAGAGCTTCCCGTCCGCTGGCACGACTACGAGGACCGGCACGGCCGCACGCAGCGCTATTGGCAGGCCGGCATCGTGATCCACGGCAAGACCCCGGCCCCGGCGCCGCTGCCGGCGAAGAAGCCCGCCCGCCTGGACTAGCCGACCAGCTCCAGATACTGCCCCGCCGCCATCGACAGCCCGTAGTCGGTGGCGTGGACGAACGTGGAGTAGAGCCGCCCGTCGGGAAGCACGCACTCGACGATGTGGCCATAGCGCGTGAATATCTCCTCGACGGCCGCGCGCCCTTTCGACACGTCCCGCCCGGCTCGCTTGGCCCCGTTGAGATACATCAGCCCGAGGTGCAGCCACACCGAGCTGTGATAGAGCGGCGTGAGCCGCGTGAACAGCGGCATCAGCGCGCGGTCGTACTCGCCGGCCGAGACGCGCATCGGGATCGGCTCGGCGAAGCCGCCCTTCTCCAAGCCCGCGAGGATCCGCTCGCGCAGCCTCGCGTCGAACAGCTCCAGATACAGCGCCAGCGCGCCCGCGTCCACGCCGAAGGCCTTGGTGGCGGCGTAGTCGGTGAAGTGGTCGCCCTTCCAGCGCTCGTTGATCAGGCGCTGCTCGAATCCGCGCGGGTCGGTGCGGCGCGTGAGCCCCAGCTCCGGCGCCAGGTTGAGCAGGTGCAGCGCGCAAAGGTTGTTGTAGGTCGAAGACGGCCGCAGGATGGTGTCCATCCAATCGCCGGTGATATCGGGGCGGATGAGCCCGCCGCGGAAATGCGTCCCCTCGAAAGAGTCGAGCAGGCGCTGAAGCGCGGGGCGCGTCTCCTCGATGAGGCTCTTATCCCCGGTCGCCCGCGCGTATTCCGCCACCGAGTGCGCGAGCCACGGCAAGTTGTCGCCGCGGTAATACGGCATGTCGAAGCCGCGCCTGGAGGTGAAGCAGCTGGTGACCCGTCCCTGGCGGTCCGACTCGCGCGCCATATAGGCGATGAGCCGGCGCAGATAGGCGGGTTCGAGCGTCTTCAGCGCGCCGCGCAAAGCCTTGCCGAAATCCGAGACCCACATGAACCAGAAATGCCCCGTGCCGGCGTACAGCACGCCGTGGGCGTTCGCCCGCAGGGTGCGGCGCGCCATCTCGGCCGGGTCCTTCGTGTCGAGCCGCGGGATGCCCCGCAGATGCACGCGCATCGCGTCCATGAAGTTGATGCCGATGGCGGCGATGCCCTCCGCCGTCACCGCGTAGGGGATGAGCTTCATCGTCGCCCATTCTAGTACACTAAGCTGATGCGCCGGGGGATGATCGCGCTGTTGCTCGCGGCCGCCGTGGCGGCCCGGACCCCGGGCACGGCCGCGGCCTACGAGGATTGGAACGCCGAGCCGCGGACGGCCGCCTGCACGCCCGGACTCTTCAAGGCGCTCGAAGTGGCGCTGCCGAACATCATCATGCATGAGGTCGGCCGCATCCCGTCCGAGGAAGGCGCGAAGGCCGCCGGCTATCTGGCCGCCCACCCGCGCGTCCCGCTTTTCGTCTCCTTCGTGGAAAAAGGGCTCGCCGCCCGCTTCGGCCGCCCGTACGAGCCCAGCCCGGCCGTGCTGATGGGCTTCCTGCGGGGCCGCGATGAGTTCACGGTCGCCCACCGCGTCCTCCACCTGAACGGGAAGAACGAGCAGGATTTCCTCGCCGACGGGGCCTCCCAAGGCGAGCTGGTCCACGCCCTCGCCGCCTCGTTCGTCCACGAGACGAGCCACGCACGCCAACGCGAGCGCTTCGGCACGCTGCCAGGCTTCCAGGAAGACGAGCTGCTTTCCTTCTACCGCGCCGCAGCCTTCCTGCTCGACGCGATGCAAGAGGACCCGACCTTTGACCGTCTTCAGGAAGCGCTCTCCTTGCAGAAGGAAGCGCACGCGCTGTGCGCCCGCCGGCGCGACCCGGTGACGCGAGCGGCGGCCGCCTCCCGAGCCGAGCGTCTCGAACCGCTCTACTCCCTCGTCGTCACGCCTCCGCACTTGGCGACGGCGAGACAGCTGGCCGCGCTGGCCGAGTCCAACGAGCGCTTCGAGGCCGAGGTGCTCGGCCCCTACAAGGTCGACGGGCTGCCGAGCCTGTGGGGCGACGCCGCGGCGCAAGCGCGCAAGACCCGCGCGCGGCTCGAGGAATACGAGAAGCTGCTGCGAGAGCTGACGGCCGCCGGCAAGCCGCCTTCGCCGAACTCCGAGGCCACGCTGCGCCTTTTCCGCGAGGAGATCGCCTTCTGGGAAAGACCCGAACGCCTCAAGACCGTCCAGTCGGAATACGCGCGCCTGCTCGCCCTGCTGAAAGCCGACATGAACCGCCGCCGCGCCGCGGGCCAGCTGAAACCCTTCATGGCGAGGCCTGAAGAGGTCGAGTCGTACTGCCGCCTCGATCGGTTCTAGCTTTCACCCGCGCGGCGATTTCTGTAACATCTGCCTGCACCCGCCATGCGACTTCCGCCATCGATCTCCCGCCTCTGGCCGCAATCGTCCGGCACCCGCGACGCCGTCGTGGGGCTCTTCGTCATCTTCTACCTCGTCTTCCTAGTGAACACCGGCTCGCTTGGTTTCGTGTGGGACGACTGGGATATGATCCACCGGGCTCACGCGCAGGCAGCCACGTTCCAGGGGATGCTGAAGCACATGGCTTTTCTCGAGCCGCGCGTGCAGGTGCTGTATTGGCTTTGGTATTGGGTCATGGCGAAAGCCTTCAACTTGTGGGCCGCCCCCTATTTCGCCGTGATCCTGACAGCCCACTTCGGAGGGTCGCTGCTGCTGTACCGCGCGCTGCGGGGGCTGGACTTCGGAGAAGCCACCTCTCGCGCGGCCGCCGCGCTCTACCTGGTCGCCCCCTCCTCCGCCCCCGGTTTGTTCGCGGTGTGCAACTCCTTGTTCATCTTCCCCTGCGCCGCGCTGGCGCTCGTCGTCTGGCTGGCCCTGTTCCCGCGGTCGTCACGGACGTCGGACCTGGCCGCCCTGACGCTCGCCTGCCTGCTCTGCCAATTCCTCAACGACGCGACCGTGCCGCTCCTTTACCTCACTCTGGCCGGCCTGATGCTCCGCGAGATGCTCCTCGCGCCGCAACCGGTCCGCTTTCGCCCGCCGATGCGCCTGCTGATCCCGGCTGCGGTTTCCCTCGCCTCCCTGGCGCTCTACTGGCAATTGATCCTCCGAAGGGTGCTCCCCGGATCGAAGCTCCCGCCGTTGCAGTGGGACCTTGCCAAGCTTTGGCACGCCGCAAGCGGCCTTCTCATCGGACAAGGGCAGACGCTCAACGCCGGCAGTTGGATGTTCGGCAAGCTGACCGTGCCGCCCTCGGCGCCGAGTTGGATCCTGCTGCCGGCGATTGCCGCCGTCCTCTGGTTCCTCGTCGTCCGCGCTCCGGCCGACCCCGAGGACCGGCGGCCTCCGGCCGCGGCGACGGCCGCCTTCCTGGCAGTCGGGTTCACCGGAACGCTGGCCCCGCTCATCTGGGCATTCCTTATCGGCTATAGGACAGAGGTGGAGACCCGCTATCTGTGCGTGCCGGGGCTGGTGGTCGCGGTCCTCATCGCGGTCGCCATCGACGCCCTCAGCCGCCTGGGCCGCGCGCCGGCCGAGCGCCTTCGCCGGGGCCTGCTGTTCTGCGCCTGCCTATACCTGAGTTCGCTGATGCTTTACGACGTGCGCGATATCTGGGGTCTGCAGAAGCGCGCCGACGATAAGGTCTGGGCGCGTATCGACATGAATTTCCCGCCGCAGAAGAAATACCTCTGGGAGCACCCGAGCAATCCGCGCGCCAAGTACATCATCACCGACGGCCTGCAGCGCGCGACGCTGATGCCCTACAACCGCTCCAACGCCATCGGCAACTTCTCCGGCAACGTGGCGGTCCAGGGGCGGATGCGCCTGATCAACGGCGTGGAGCTGATCCCGGTGAGCAGGCCGTTGGGCGAGATGGGCGGCCGCGTGATCGTGAAGCCGTATTACGAGCAGCCAGTCCTCGCGGACAAGTCCGAGATCTTCGCCGTCGTCTTCCGCTCCGGCCTCGACTACTCCGAGCTCGGCGACGGCATCGTCCTGACCTTCCCCAACTACG
>JAPLKK010000122.1 GCA_026388115.1 Elusimicrobiota bacterium
ATTCCGCGGGCGTCGCGGCGGTCAAGGTGGGCATCGAGACGTTGAACCTCGCCGTTCCCATGCTGCTGCTGTCCACGGTCCACGCCGCAGCTGCGGTCAGCACGCTCTACCTGTCCGCTGAGCTCGCGAGCCTGCTCTCCGGCCTGCTCGGCGGCGCCCTGGTCGACCGCCTGGGAGCCGGCCGCACCATGGTCCTGACCGCCTTCGTGCAGGTGGCGGCCATCGCCGCCTTGCCCGTCGCCCTCGCGGCGGGAGGGGCCTTGGCGATGCCGGCGGTGTACGGCCTTTTCGTCGTCAACGGGATCGCCGGCGAGCTCTTCGAGATCGGCCGGCGATCCGTCATGCCGCAGATCGTCGGCCGCGACGAAGGCCTGCTGCGCAAATACAACGGCAGCCTCTACGTGTGGCGGGAGGTCGCCGCGACCGCGGGCGTGTTCGCCGCCGGCTGGTTCCTCCATGCCTTCGGCGCCATGGCGACCATCTGGGCTCACCCGATCTTCTGCCTGGCCGCGGGCTTCGCTCTGTTGAAACTGTGGAAGACGGGGGGGCGCCTGGAGCCGACTGAGGCGGCTCAGGCGCCCAACAACCAAGCGCCCAAGCTCGGAGAGAAGCAGAGCCTCGCGATGAAGGCGCGGAGCTGGTTCGACGGCGTCGTGAACGGGGCGAAGATCGTCGTCTTCAATAAGAAGCTGCGCACCATCGTGCTGGTCAACATCCCTCTCAACGCCGTGCACAAGATCTTCCACACGCTGGTCGCCGTGATCTACGCCTCGAAGATGCTCGGCAATCCCGCGCTGGCCGCCGTCCTGTTGGGCGCGTGGAACCTGGGCGAGTTGGCCGGCGCTTGGTACCTCGAGCGCCGGGGCCCGGAGAGCCGCATCTCGAGCTGGCTGCGCTTCGCGGCCGGGGCGTCCTTGGCCACGTGGCTGCTCTGGCTCTTGCCCACGCCGTTCGTCGCGGTCCCTGTGTCCTTCCTGATGGCCGCGGCGATGATCGGCAACGAGCTCGGGATCGCCTCGTTCATACAGGCGTCGGTCCCGCAGCACGAGCTTGGCTCGGTCAACGGATTCGTTTACGCCTTCTCCCGCGCCGTGGGGATGCTGGCCCTGTTCGGGGCCGGCCTGATGTTCGACGCGCTCAGCCCCAGCGGCGCCTTCCTGGCCTTGGCGGTGCTGTTCACCGCCGCCGCCCCGATCTACTTCTTCGCCAGCCGCTCCTTCCGCCATGACACGATGCCGGGCGACATCGTGCCGATGGATGACTGAGCACGGGCCCCCTGCAACATCCTGGGACCTTCGGTTCAGGCGCCTGTAGGCTCAAATACCCTGCCATCCGGCGAAGGGGCGGCTATTCTGTCCTATTGCTCCGGGGGGCGTTCGGGAGCGGGAGAGTCGAACGATGAGAACGAGCACGCTTTTTGCGGCATTCGGCGCCTTTTGGCTGGCCGCGCCGCTGGCCGCGCAGACGATCGACTTCGATCAGAAGGTGAACATCGCCTCTGTCCTCGAAACGGTGCGCCAGCAGAGCAAGGCCATGCCGTCGATGAACGCGCTTTCGACCATCGGCAACATCTGGACGGTGCCGGACAGCAAAGACGTCACGCTCGCGCCCGGTCAGAAGGAATCCGCCTATCTCGACATGGTCAGCACCATGTATGAGGACGTCTGCGAGAACCCCTTCCCGCCTTACAGCGGTCCCATCTGCCACCCCCAGGTGATGTCGAAGGAGCCCCGCCGCTTCAAGCTCGTGCTGGCCGGGCCGATCCCCGCCTCCTGGGGTGCGCAGACGTTCCGCATCCGGCTTGACGTCATGCGCCGGCCGACCTTGAGCGTCACGGCCCTCGACCGCTCGCACACCTGGGAATACAAGCTGCCCGAGATCTACGAGGACGTGCTCCTGGTCAAGCCGCTCCGCTGACCCGTGCGTGAGGCGCCCCGTCCGGGTAGGCCCTTGGACCTAGTGGGGCCTGGGCCCTTGGCTCCGGGTACTGCTTTCCTTTCGGGGGCACCGTTCGAGTGAGATGAGCTTCCCCCGCCTGCGGACGCTTTGGGCCTGCCTCCTGCTCTGCGCCTCCACGGCGGCGGCGCAGGTCGTCACCGTCTCGCCGGTGGTGGTCCCGATCGTTCCCTCGGCCCCCATTGTTCCCATCGCCCCGATCCTCCCGGGCGCGGCCTTGCGTCCGCTGGTCTCGCCGGCGCTCGGCGCGAATCCGGTCCTCGCCTTCCCGCAGGTCCAACTCGCTCCCGTTCAGGCTCTCCCGTCGGCGCCCCTGGCATCGGTCGCGCAGGCGCGCACCGCCGTCCGGGCGCAGGCGCCGGCCGCAAGCGCCCTGCTCCAGTCGCTCCACGACGCCGCCGCCGCGAACCATCATCCCCGCACCTACGGCGAGGCCGAGGCGTTCTTATATTCCAAGGCCGACAACGTCGTGCGCGACGGCATGCGTGGGATCGTCGACGCGTATTCGGGCATCTTCGTCCCGGGGACGAGCCCGGACGGCTCGGACTACAAGGAGTCCGGTGACCAGAACGGCGACGGGTTTTCCGACCGGGGCGGCATGAACGTGGAGCACACCTGGCCGCAATCGTTCTTCTCTAAGCAGCTGCCGATGAGGACGGACCTGCATCACCTGCTCGCCACCTTCATGCATCCCAACGGCATCCGGTCGAATCTGCCTTTCGGCGAGGTCCGCGGGCCGGGCGAGTACTCGAACAGCGGCGGGGCGAAGATGGGCCAGGGGGTCTTCGAGCCGCCGGACGCGGCGAAAGGGCGGGTCGCGCGGGCGGTGCTGTATTTCTACACCCGCTACTTCGACCGGAACATCTACAACGGCGCTTTCGACCAGGCCTTCTGGAACGACAATATCGAGATGTTCCTTCGGTGGAACCGCCAGTTCCCGCCGACGCAAGACGAGCTGCGCCGCAACGACCTCGTCGAGCAGTTCCAGGGCAACCGCAACCCCTACGTGGACGATCCTTCATTGGCCGACCGCGTCGGCGCCGACGGCTTCCGGCGCGTTTCGCGCTACGAGACGTACGGGCGCCAGGTGAACGAGCGCTTCCAGAACGTCCGGCTCCCCTGACCTAAGAGGAAAACCCCGCGCCGTCCGCCATTCCTGCTCGCTCTCGGGCGGGACTTCTTGGGCCCCGCCGACGTCAGTGCGCGGGCGCCGCGGCCCTGCCGTCCTTGTCGGCCTTCACGTGCCAGATGCGCACGCAAAGGACGAAGCCGATGAGCGCGAACGGCATCAGGAAGACCGGCCACCAGCGCCAGTCCCGGCTGGTGATCTGTCCCAGGCACACGGACTGCGCGGCCGTGCCGATATAGACGAAGCCGTCGATGACCCCCGTGGCCGTGGCCCTGGCCTTGCCTCCGAAGTCCATGGCCGCCGTGGCGGTGAGCAGGCCCTGGCTGCCGATGTACGCCAGCGCCATGCAGAAGCCTACCGCGGCCATCGCGTAGGGGTTGCCCAGCGCGAAGTACATGGCGACGGTGGACGCGATCAGGATGCCGTAGAAGATCGTGGCCGGCGGGAAGCAGCGCGACTGGAAGACCTTGTCCCGGGCCCAGCCGCCGGTCATCGGGCCGACGATGCCGGCGCACATCAGCATCAGGCCCCAGTTGGCGTTGACGATGTGATGCATGTTGAGACCCAGCCCCGCGGCCGGGCCCGGGCCCACCGGAGTGCGGAAGTAGATGGGCACCCAGTGCATCATGCCGTCGCGCAGGGCTCCCGTGCAGATGCCGATCATGGCCACGGTCACCAGGATCGGGTTGCCGAACACCGACTTGAAGAGCTGTTTTCACCGACGGCCATCTCCGGCACGCCGGTGTCGATGTCCGGATAGCCGGCATTGGACGGCCGGTCCTGCAGCAGGAAGTACTCCACCACCCAGATCGTGCCCAGCCCGATCGCCGGCGCGAAGAACACCCACCAGGTGGCGTCCAGGCCGCCGGGGCCGGTCCCCTTCAATGCGTCCAGCAACCGGCTGTTGGCGTCGAAGGCGAAGAAGAGGCCCATGCTGATCATGGCGCCGAAGAGGCCGCCGAGCCTGCCGCGCTCGGAGACGTGGAACCAGGGGGCGTTCACCTTGACGATAGCCACCGCGCCGATCGACTGGAAGTACATGTTGACCATGTACAGCGCGGAGTACAGCACGGTCATGTGCTCCTTGGGGATGGCCTTCGTGACCAGCACCTGGATCAGCGACAGCCCCATCAGCGCGTTCATGAGCGCCGAGCCGGCGAGCGCGAACAGCATCGTGATGCGGCCGCCGTATTTGTCGGTCAGCGGGCCGTTGACGAGGAACGAGAAGGCGTAGACGATGGTGCCGGCGCCGAAGATGAAGCCGAAGTCGGCGTTGGTCATGAGGCCGCCGAGCGAGGTCTTGGCGACGGTCAGGTTGTAGCGGCCCCAATAGAGGAAGGCATAGGCCAGGCCCATGAAGAACCAGTTGAGGAATCGACGCTGCTTGTAGCCTTCGGCATACTGTAGCACCACATCGCTCATGGCAAGGACTCCCTCTCCCTGTCGACAGGGAAGACACGCGACCGTCTCGGCCGTCCGTCAAGCCAGCGTCGCCGAGCAGTTATAGTAATTTTTGGGCCGACTGTCCCCGCGCTGGATCGAAATCGGCCTTCCCGCCCAGCGTGTAAATTTTGTATCGTTACACCTCTATGTCTCAGAACAACACGTTGTCTCCGAGCAATACGTTCAACATCGACCAGAAGTACGCCCAGGACCGGCGGCGCTGGCATCACATCGACGCCGACGGCAAGGTCCTTGGACGCATAGCGACCCAGGCGGCTGTGCTGCTCAGGGGCAAGCACAAGCGCTTCTTCACCCCGGCCGTGGATTGCGGCGATTTCGTCGTGGTGACCAACGCGAAGAAGATCAAGCTCACCGGCAACAAGATCGAGCAGAAGGAATACTTCTCCCACTCGGGCTATGCCAAGGGAGCGAAGATCACGCCGATCAAGCTCCAGATGGAGCGCGACCCGCGGCGGGTCGTCATGCTCGCGGTCAAGCGCATGCTGTGCGTCAACCGCCTGCGCGGGCCTCAGCTCAAGCGGCTGAAGATCTACACAGGGCCGGAGAATCCGCACGCGGCGCTCGTCGCGGCGGGCGAGCCCAAGTCGGAGGCGAAGGCGAATGGCTAAGAACGACAACGATATCCTCTGGGCGACCGGCAGGCGCAAGACGTCCATCGCCCAGGTCCGCCTGACCCCGCAGGGCGAGGGCAAGGTGACGGTCAACACGAAGCCCGTCGACGTGTTCTTCCGCGGCGAGCACCGGCAGATCAGCGACGTGCTCTCTCCTCTGAAGGCCGAGGGCGCGGGCGTCTACAACGTGACCGTGAAGGTCGTCGGCGGCGGCATCACCGGCCAGGCCGGCGCCATCCGCCACGGCATCGCGCGGGCCCTCGCCAAGATCGACGATAAGCTGAAGAAGGCGATGCGTGTGCAGGGCTTCTTGACCCGCGACGACCGCATGGTCGAGCGCAAGAAGTCGGGCCAGCCCAAGGCGCGCAAGCGTTTCCAGTACAGCAAACGATAGGTCGCTTGCCTCCCCCGCGGGGAGGCAAGCAGTCGAGGGGGCCAGTCGTCGCTTTAATGGACCAGCCTACCAGTGAAGTCGTCTTGATTCGGGGGCTAGTCAGGATCCCCTCCCGCGTCTTCGCCGTTTGGGGTTCCGTCGTTTTCCTCAAGGGGCTGTGGGACGTCCTTGGGCGCGGCGAGCCGGAGGCGAACCTGTACGCGCCGCAGCCATGGGCCTTCGTCACCAAGGCCCAGTGGCTGCGCTACGGCCTCTTCGAGCTGGCCTACGGCCTGAGCTGTCTCGCCCTGGCGTGGCTGTTGTGGCGCTACGCCCGTTTCCTGCCCGAGAGCATCAGCCGCCCGCGGCGCGAGCCGGCCTTCGACCTGTTCCGCTGATGCTTCGCGCCGGCTGCGGAGCCTTCCCGGTCGCTCATGCGACGTATTTCTCGACCCTCGAGACCGTCGAAGCGGGAGGGCCCGGCGGGAAGCTCCCGCGCCCGGAGACGGCGGAGCGCTGGAGGAAGGAGGCGCCGCGCGACTTCGTCTTCTCGGTCCGGTGCGACCGGGCCGTAGTCGACGGGCGTTTCCGCAAGACCGAGGAGGTGCGCCGGGGCTGGGAGCGGACGGCGAGCGTCGCCGCCGCGCTCGGCGCGCGTTTCGTCGTGTTCCAGACGCCGGCCGCTTTCTACCCGAACGCCGATCACCTGGGCGACCTGTACGCGTTCTTGCGCGCCGTCGACCGCAAGGGGATGCTGCTGGCCTGGGAGCCGTCGCGCGGATGGGAGAGCGCGCTGGTGCGCCGCATCTGCTCCCAGCTGAGGCTCGTGCACGCCGTCGATCCTCTGCTTCAAGAGCCGCTCGCCGGCGCGGTCAACTATTTCCGGCTGGCGGGAGGCGGGCCGGGCCGCAAGCCGTCTCGCGGACACCGGTACACCGAAGAAGAGCTCAGGCAGGTCGCCGCGGCGGCGGGGGACAAGCAGACGTACGCGTATTTCCTTACCGCGGACATGTGGCCGGACGCGAACAGGTTGAACCGGATGACGCGGCAATTGCCCCCACGACGGCTGCCTCCCCGCGGGGTTGGCTTGCGGCAGGGAGGCTCGCGGTAACATGTGCGGCATCGCGGGCTCGTTCCGGCTCGACGGAGGGCCGGCCGACCTGGGCCCGGTGCGCGCCATGCGCGCCGCGCTCGAGCACCGCGGGCCTGACGACGCGGGCGACTGGACCTCGGGACCGGCGGCACTCGGGTTCAGGCGGCTGTCGATCCTCGACCTGTCCGGCGGGCACCAGCCGATGTCCTTGCCCGAGGCCGAGCTGACCATCGTCTTCAACGGCGAGATCTACAACCACCCCGAGCTGAAAGCGGAGCTGGAAGCCGCCGGCACGCGTTATCGCACCCGCTCCGACACCGAGACCCTGCTGCATCTCTATCGCGCGCGCGGCCGCGAGGCGTTCGGGCGGCTGGAGGGGATGTTCGCGGTCGGTCTCTTCGACGGCCGGGCCGGGGAGCTCGTCCTGGCCCGCGACGGGGTGGGCGTCAAGCCGCTCTACTATGCCGTCGTGGACGGCGTCCTCTATTTCGCGTCGGAGCTGCGCGCGCTGGCGGCCGGCGGCGTGCCGCTGGAGCTCGACGCGGCCGGCGTCCTCGATTATCTGCGCTTCGGGTTCGTGCGGGCGCCGCGCACGGCGCTCAAAGCCGTGCGCAAGCTCCCGCCCGGCCACCTGCTGATCGCGGGAAGATCCGGCGTGCGCGTCGAGAAGTTCTGGGAGCTCGCGGTGCCCGAGCGGCCCGACGAGT
>JAPLKK010000061.1:0-9918 GCA_026388115.1 Elusimicrobiota bacterium
GACGCTGTTCCTCGCCCTGGCCCCGGCGGCCGCGGGGCTCGACGCGCGTATGCCCGATCTCCCCGGCCGAGCCGCTCGAGCCGTGATAGAGCGCTCCGCGCGCGACGATGCCTCCCCCGATCCCCGTGCCCATGCACACGGTGAGCAGGCTGCGGGCCTTGCGCTCAAGCTCCAGGGCGTAGCCGCCGAAGGCCGCCATGTTGGCGTCGTTCTCGAGCTGGACCGGCCGGCCGAGGCGCCGCGCCAGCCGCTCGCGAAGGGGGTAGCCGTCGAAAGAGCGGAGGTTCGGCGAAAATCGCACCCGCCCGCGGTCGCAGTCCACGTCGCCCGCGACGCCGAGGCCCACGCCCACGACGCGCGCGCCGAGCTCCGACTCGAAGCGCAGGACGGTGTGGGCAAGGCGGTCCACGAAAGACGCGGGCCCGAGATCGGGACGCGACGGGAGCTGCGCCTCGCGCAGGGGGCGTCCGGAGGCCGTCACGGCGACGATCTTCGTATAGGTCCCGCCGGCGTCCACGCCGATCCCGATCCGGAGACCGCGCTTCATGGAAGCCCCAGCGCCTTGCGGACGGCGCCGACGAGATAGAAGGAGCCGACCACGCAGGCGACCGGCGCGCCGTCGGCGCGCCACGCCTCGAGCGCCTGCTCCGGTTCTCCCGTGACGCTGATCCTCGCCCTGGGCGCCGCGGCCGCGAGCTCCGAAGCCAAGAGCCCCGGCTCGAGCGCGCGCGGCGAAGGCGGCCGGACGGCGATGGCCTTCGCGACGTGCGGCGCCAGCCTCTTCAGCATCGTGCGGTGGTCTTTGTCGGCGAGCATCCCGAGGATGAACACCTTCGGGACCCGGGCCCAGGGCGAGGCCGCGAGGGCGCGGCAGAAGTGGTCCATGGCCTGCGGATTATGCGCCCCGTCGAGGATCAGCGTCCGCGAGCCCAGGCGGACGACCTCGAAGCGTCCGGGCCAGCGGACCTTCGAGAGCCCGCGGCGCACCGCGGCCTCCGGCACGCTCCAGCCGGCCTCCCCCAGCACGCGCACCATCTCCAGGACCAGCGCGGCGTTCCTGGGCTGGGCGGGGCCCAGCAGCCGCAGCGAGAAGGCCGGACCTTTCCGCAGCCGCAGCCACTGCCGCCCGCGCCGCCAATCGACGCGTACGCACCGCACGCCGTGACGCGCGCCCAGCTCGCGCCACGGCGCTCCGCGCTCCATGGCGACGCGGCGCATCACGCGCAGCGCTCGGGGCTTGGTCTCGGCCGTGATCGCGGGGCAGCCCCGCTTGAAGATCCCCGCCTTTTCCCGGGCGATCAGGTCGAGCCGGTCGCCGAGCCAGTCCGTATGGTCGAAGTCGACGCCCGGCACGAGGCAGGCCAGGGGCCGTCGCACGACGTTCGTGGCGTCGAGCCGCCCGCCGAGACCGGTCTCCAAGAGGGCGATGCGGACCTTCGCCTCGGCGAAGTGGACGAAAGCCGCGGCCGTGACGAGCTCGAAGAACGTCAGCGGCTCCCGCTCGGCGCGCAGCACGCGCTCCACCGCTCGGGCGAACGCCGCCTTCGTCGCGGCGAGGCCGTCCACGCGGACTCGCTCGCGCACGTCCTGAAGATGCGGGGAGGTGTACAGGCCGACCCGATGCCCGGCCTCGCGGAGCACGGAATCCAGCATGGCGCACACAGAGCCCTTGCCGTTGGTCCCCGCCACGTGGATGCAGGCGAACGACTCTTGCGGGTCGCCGAGCCGGCGCAGAACGCCCCGGATGCGCGCGAGGCCCAGATGGATCTTCGTCTCTTGCCGCTCGCGCAGCGCCGCGAGCGCGAGCGCGTAATGGCCCTCCGTATTTCCAGCCCGTGCGCGGCGCCGCTTCAACGCGGTGCCATGCACGGGGTTACCGCAAAGGCCGTTAGTGTGCACGCCGGATGCGGGCGCCGAGGGCCCGCAGCTTCTTCTCGATCCGCTCGTAGCCGCGGTCGACGTGATAGACGCGCTGGATCAGCGTCTGGCCCTGCGCGGCGAGGCCGGCGACGATGAGCGCGGCGCCGGCGCGGATGTCCGACGCCATGATCGGCGCCCCGTTGAGGGCGGCGACGCCCTCGACGGCGGCCTTCGCGCCGTCCGTGATGATCCTTGCCCCCATCCGCGCGAGCTCCGCGGCGTGCATGAAGCGATTCTCGAAGACCTCCTCGCGGACGCGGGAGCGCCCGCGGGCGAGGCACATGTAGGCCATCCACGGCGCCTGCAGGTCCGTGGGAAAGCCGGGATAGGGCTCGGTGCGCACATCGTCCCGCGCAGGCGCAGCCCGCCGGGGCCGTCGGTCACGCGCGCGCCCGAGCGGCGCAGGGCCTCGATGAGAGCGGTCAGGTGCTCGGCCCACGCGCCCACCAGGCGCACGTCTCCGCGCGTGGCGGCCGCCGCAAGCAGGAAGGTCCCGGCCTCGACCCGGTCCGGGATGACCCAATGCTCGGCGCCGTGCAGGGCGCGGACCCCATGGACCACGACGGTGGAGCTCCCCGCCCCGGTCACGCGCGCCCCCATGCGCGTGAGGAAATCGGCCAGGTCGGCGATCTCCGGCTCGAGCGCGGCATTGCGCAGGGTGGTCGCTCCGGGAATGAGCGCCGCCGCCATCATGAGGTTCTCGGTCGCCCCGACCGACGGGAACCGGAAACGGATATCGCGCGCCGAAAGGCGGTCGGCGGTCAGGACGACGTCGCCATGCTCGGTCGAGACGGCGGCGCCCAGGCGCCGGAAGCCCTCGAGATGGATGTCGATGGGCCGCAGGCCGATCGTGCAGCCGCCTGGCAATGCCACCTGCGCCCGGCCGAAGCGGGCGAGCAGAGGGCCGGCGACGAGGACCGAGGCGCGCATCTGCTTGACCAGCTCGTAAGGAGCGCGCGTCTTGATCTTCCTGCGCGGGCGCACGGTCACGGTCCCGCGCGCGTGCGTCACGCTCTTGCCCAGCTGCTCGAGCAGGCGGACCGTCGTGCGGATGTCGCGCAGGTCCGGGACGTTGTGGATGATGCAGACGTCGTCGGTCAGGAGCGTCGCGACAAGGATGGGCAAGGCGGCGTTCTTGGAGCCGCTCACGCGCACCGTTCCACGCAGCGGGAGTCCCCCGTCAATGACGAAAAAGTCCATGAACCGTTACGATTCTAACTTATTAGCGCCGCGCCAAGACGATACGCTCGATGCCCTGCGCGTCCTTGCGCAACTCGATGTCTTTGAAGCCGGCCTTTTCCAGGAGCTGCCGGACGGCCGGCCCTTGGTCGTGCCCGATCTCGAGCGCGAGCCAGCCCCCGGCCTTGAGATCGGCCGGCGCCTCGGCCACGATGGCGCGGATCGCCTCGAGGCCGTCCTTGCCGCCATCGAGCGCGAGGCGCGGCTCGCGCAGGACCTCGGGCTCCAGCCGCGCTATCTCCGCGCTTGGGATGTAGGGCGGGTTCGACACCGCGATGTCGGCCCAGGCGCGCCGGGCCCCCCCTGCGGCGCTGAACAGGTCGGCCTGGAGGAAGCGGATGCGGCGGCCAAGCTGGTGGCGGCGGGCGTTCTTCTCCGCGAGGGCGAGCGCGCCGGCGCTGATGTCGGTCGCGACGATCTGAGCCTCGGGCAGGAGGTGCGCCAGGGCGACCGACACGCAGCCGGAGCCGGTGCCGATGTCGAGCACCTGCAAGGCGCTCGAGCCGCGGGGGATGCGCGAGGCGAGCGCGGCCACCGCCTGGACCAGCTCTTCCGTCTCCGGGCGGGGGATGAGGACGCTGGGGTTCACCTCGAGCTCGAGCCCCATGAACTCCTGGGTGCCGAGCACGTAGGCGAGAGGCTGCCGGCCGCCGCGCTCATGGAGGAGGTGCCACGCGTGGCGCTCTTCCTGCGGCGAGAGCGTCCGGGCGCCCCGCGCCCTCAGCTCCGGGCGGCGGCAGCCGAGGACGTGGGCGAGGATGAACTCGGCGTTGGCCCCGGCCTCGGAGACCCTTTTGGAGGACAGGAACTGCTCCGCCTTGGCCAGGGTCTCGGCGACGGTCACGCGGACTCTTTAAGCCTGCGCTCTTCCTCGTCTTTGCGCATGGCCTCGAGCACGGGCGTGATCGCTCCTTCCAGAATGACCGGAAGGTTGTACCACGACTGCTCGAGACGATGGTCGGTGACCCGGTTCTGAGGGAAGTTGTAGGTGCGGATCTTCTCGGAGCGCTCGCCGGTGCCCACCTGGCGCCGCCGGTCCTGCGCCTCCTGGGCCGACGCCTTCTCCACGGCGACGGCGGCGAGCTTGGCTCGCAGCATCATCATCGCCTTGAGGCGGTTCTGCCCCTGGCTGCGCTCGTCCTGGCACTGGACGACGGTGTTCGTCGGCAAGTGCGTGATGCGGATGGCGGTCTCTACCTTGTTGACGTTCTGCCCTCCCGCGCCGCCGGCGCGGTAGGTGTCCACGCGCAGGTCCTTGGGATTGATCTCCACTTCCGTCTCCTCCGCCTCCGGCATGACCGCGACGGTGCAGGTGGAGGTGTGGATGCGTCCAGAGGCCTCGGTGACGGGCACGCGCTGGACGCGATGGACGCCGCCCTCGAACTTGAGCCAGGAGAAGGCCCCCTCTCCTTTGATGTAGAGAGTAGCCTCCTTGGCGCCTTTGAGGCCCGTCCCGGTGAACTCGACGAGCTCGGGGCGCCAGCCGCGCTCCTGGGCGAAATACGTGTACATGCGCACCAGCTCGGCGGCGAACAAGGCCGCCTCGTCGCCGCCCGCGCCGGCGCGCACCTCGAGGAACACGTTCTTGGCGTCGCGCGGGTCTTTCGGCAGGAGCTCGAGGCGGAGCTCCGCGCGCAGCCGCTCGAGCTTGGCGAGCGTCTCCGTCTTCTCGGCCGCGGCCAGCTCGCGCATCTCCGCCTCGGGCGACCTCAGCAGCGCCTCCGCCTCCTCGAGGGCCCTCGAGAGCCGGGCATCCTCGTCGATCAAGCGCATCAGCGGCGCGAGCTCCGCGTGGCGGCGCGCGAGCTTCTGGCGTTCCGCGGGGGCGGGGGCGGGCGCGGCCGCCAGCCGCTCCTCGACGGAGCGGAACTCGGATTTAAGGTCGTCGATCTTCGCCATTCTTCTTCCTTCGCCGTTCCCCTCTCCCGCCAAGCGCGAGAGGGGCAGGGGTGAGGGCATATAAGCAAAGACCCCGGCGATCGGTCGCCGGGGTCTCAGCTTGGAAGTCCGCTAAGCCGTCTTCGCGGGTTCCTTCTTTTCCTTCTTCGCCTTCTTTTCCTTCTTCTCCGGCTCCGCCGTCGTCGGCGCCGTGGAGAGCACATTGCGCTTGGTGCCCACGGCCGATTCGAGCTTCTTCATCTTGACCTCGGCGATCGGCTTGCGATCGACCATCTTGCCCTCGGTCTTGGCGAAGCGCTTCTTGAAGCGATCCACGCGGCCGGCCGTGTCGACGAGCTTCTGGCGGCCGGTGTAGAAGGGATGACACTCCGAGCAAATCTCGACCTTGATCTCGGGCTTGATCGAGCGCGTGGTGAAGGCATTTCCGCAGGCACACGACACCTTCGTGGCGACGTAAACGGGATGGATTCCAGGCTTCATTGCGTTTCCTATTCTAGTTTCTAGTTAGAGCGCGCGCCCGGCTTCAGCCCGGCACGCTATGACACGATGATAGCAAATTCGCCGTCTTTTACCGAACTTTTACCGAACGGCGACAGCCCTGCAACGCCCCCGGGCTAGGCTATCGGCATGACCGCCGCGATGCTCGTGGTCGCGCTGCTGGCGAGCCCGGTGCGGGGTCGAGGCGCTGGCCTTCGTCCGCGACGCCCCGGACGGCGGGGCCCTCTGGTCGTATCTGAACCGCGACCCGATCCCCATCGTCCTCACGAAGCTGCCCGACGGGGTGGACGGCCGGTACACGCGCGATAGCCAGGGCCGCGGCTGGATCGAGCTGAGCGAGCGGCTGCGCGGCGCGCCGCGCAAGGTCGCCGGGACCGAGCTGTACCGGCAATACATCTACCGGCTGGAAGACCGGGCGCCGGAGCTCGTCGACCCCGTCGATGTCGACACGCAGGCGGGCTACAGGGTCGCCCTGCGGTATCTGCGCGATCAAGTCCAGCCTGGCGGCCCCTTGCCCGTGCCTCCGCCCGAGATCCGGCGGCATTTCGCGCGCTGGCCCGCGCACCCGTGGCCGAAGCGCGGCGTCGTCATCAGCATCGCCATCTCCGGCCGCTGATTCAGCGCCGTCCGATCTTGCTCCGCGGATTGATCGGCCGACCGTTGCGGTCGCGCACTTCGAAGTGCAGGTGCGGCCCGGTGGAGAGGCCCGAGTTCCCGACGCGGCCGAGCAAGGTCTTGCCGCGCTGGACCCACTGGCCCTCCTTCACGGAGATCTTCGAGAGGTGCCCGTAGCGCGTGCTCCAGCCGTCGGTGTGCCGGATCTCCACCATCTGCCCGTAGCCTTCATGCCAGCCGGACATGGTGACACGTCCGCTGCGCGCCGGATAGACCGGCGTGCCGTAAGGCTTCGGCAGGTCGAGACCCTCGTGAGCGCGGCGGTAATGCAGGATGGGGTGCATGCGGTTCCTGCTGAAGCCGGAGCTGATGCGATGCCAGCCCGCCTGCGCGAAGGGGAACCGGTAGGTGTCGAAGTCCATCCTGATGCCGGGCAGAAGGACCACGTCGCCCTGCTGGAATTCGTACGGCTCCAACAGCGCGAGCCCCGGAAGGCCGTTGGCCTCGATCACGCTGCGCTTGAGCGCGTCGAACTCCTCTTTGCTGCGGCGATAACGCCGGATGATGTCGTCGAGAGCCTCGCCCTCGCCTTTGACGCGATAGAGCAGCCCCGCCTTGTTCTGGACCGTGATCTTCGCGCCCGGAGAGATGAGGAACAGCTCGTCGCCGTTGGTGGCCTGAAGGCTCTCCACCGTAGTGCCGCACGCCTTGGCGACCGCCCCCGCGCTGCCCTCCCCCCTGGCGAAGGTGTGCGGCGCGTAAACGAGCGGCGAAAGACCGCGCAGCAAGGCGAGGTCGGGCTCCGCCCGGCCGGCGGGCGTGAGCACCGAGAAGCGCGTCCAATCCAAGGCGGGAGGAGCTGCCGACGCCCCAGCCGCGAGCGCCGCGCACAAAACCACCGCCGGTAGCACGGGGCAATTATATGAGGAGGGTGCACGGACCGCAAGGGGTCGGCCGGGCCGCCGGCCAAAGTAGTACACTTCGAAACCTATGAGCGAAACGGCGGCGGCGGGTCCGGACGCGGCCGAAACGAAGGCCCCCGCGGCGGAAGTGGGGACCTGGGAATCCATCAAGATCCTCGTCGGCGCGTCGCGGGGCTTCTGGCTCGTCAACGTCGTCAATTTCGGCGACGGCATCGCCTATTTCGGGATCCTCACCCTGCTGACGCTCTTCCTTGGAAAAGAGCGGCTGGGCATGTCCGACCACGCCGCGGCCATCTCCGTCTCCGCGTTCACGGGCCTGGTGACCCTGTTCATGTTCGGCGGAGGCTTCGTCTCGGACAAGCTGGGGGTGCGCCGCGCCCTCACCTTCTGCCTGACGGTCTGCCTTTGCGGCCGGGTCCTGCTTTCGTCCTCGCCGCGCTTCGGCGCGGCCGGCCACCTCGCCGCCTGGGCCGGGCTGCTCGTCCTCGCCTTCGGCGAGGGCGTCATCCAGCCGGCCCTGTACGCCGGCGTGAAGGAGTACACCGACGCCCGCACCTCCACGATGGGCTACGGCATCCTCTACGCCATCATGAACCTGGGCATCGTGGCCGAGAATTTCATCTCGCCTTTCGTGCGCACGAGCACGCCGTTCGTGGGCGGCATCCGGGGGCTCGGCCTGGGCTTCGACGGCGTGTTCTGGATGTGCACCGGCATCACTGTCCTCATGCTCTCAACGCACTTGGGCCTGTTCACCAAGGCGGTGGAGGCCAGAGACCGGCTGGCCGCGAGCCCGGCGGCGAACGCCGAGGACAAGAGCTGGAAAGAGAAGATCCGCGAGCTTCCCTTCCTCGACCCGCGCTTCATGTTCTTCATCTTCATCCTCCTGCCCGTGCGCACGCTCTTCGCCCATCAGTTCCTGACCATGCCCGATTACGTCTTCCGCGCCTATGCGCCGGAGGTCTCGGCCAAGTTCGAGTGGATCAGCGGGCTCAACCCGCTCATCATCGTCGTCTTCGTGCCCCTCATCGCGGGCCTCACGCGCAAGGTGAACATCATCACCATGATGATCATCGGCACGACCATCTCGGCGGTGACGACCTTCATCCTGGCGCCGGGGCCCAACCTCACCCGGCTCATCTTGTACACGCTGCTGTTCTCGCTGGGCGAGGCGGTGTGGTCCTCGCGCTTCCTGGAGTACGTGGCCGACCTGGCGCCGGAGGGAAAAGTCGGCGCCTATATGGGGCTGGCGGGCATCCCCTGGTTCCTGGCGAAGTTCACCACGGGGCTGTACTCAGGCTGGATGCTCGAGCGCTTCGTCCCGAAATCCGGGCCGCTCGACACCGGCAGGCTCTGGCTCATCTACGCGTTCATCGCCTGCATCAGCCCCGTCGGGCTCGTCCTGGCCCGGCCGTGGCTGCTGAAGCACAAGGAAGTGCGGAACGCTACGGCCCTAGCAGCCAGCCAAAGCGCAGCGTAGCCAGCCCCAACCCCGCGGCCAGAGCGAACAGCGGCACGACGTGCGCGGCCAGCCGCGCCCTCTCCGATTCCCATGTCCAACCGCAGGCGCCCCTCGCCTCGAGGGGCACCAGCACGACGCGGTAGTATGCCTCCGCCAGAAGGAAGCCCGCGGCCGCATCCGCGACCCAGTGGATCTTGATCGCGGCCGTCCCCACGGCCATCACCCAGAACCACGCGTGATAGATCCGGGCCGGCCGGGGCGCCCAACGCGCCAGCACGCGGTAGAAGAACCAGCAGCCCGCGACGTGGAAAGAGGGGAAGGCGTTCCACGGAGGCGCGGCGCCATAGAAGATATTCACCGCCCACGCGAAGGCCCCGCGCGAGACGGCCTCGGCCGGCAGCATGATCCCCCTCGCGCTGCTGGGGAAGGAGAGATAGACCATGAAGTGGAGCGCGAGCAGGCCGAGGTAGGCGAAGAAGCCGCGCCGGAAGGCGTGGAGCCCGCCTTTGCGGGCCAGGATGATCGCGGCCACGACCGGCATCACGAACGCCAAGGCGTAGGGAAAGACGAGGATCGGCAGGTAGGGCATCGCGTCGTCGAGGCGCGAGTGAAGCATGGGCCCGAGGTCGGTTCCCCTCAGCGCCGCAAGCCGCCCGACCACCTCGTAGTAGGCGAAGGCGAGCCAGCCGGCCGCGCCGAGCAGGAGGGCCTCGACGATGTCGCCCTGCCGCCATTGCGGCTTCAGACCGAGATCCCCCACATGCGGCGGGCGAAGATGCCGATGCCGTAGGTCACCCCGACGGCCAACGCCATCAGCAAGAGATTAGTCAGGACGCGCCTGCGGATCGCCATCCCCGACAAGAACGCCAGGATCAGGGAGACGAGGGCGAGGACGCTGCCGGCGGCGAGCAGCGAGGCGCCGAGATTGCGCGCGCCGAGCAGGACGGGGAAGATGGGGATCAGAGCTCCGGTGAAATAGGAGACGCCCACCAGCGCCGCCGCTCGAACAGGCGACGCCGGCCCCTCTTCCTCCCCCGAGGCCACCGCGACGCTCGAGCCCGCCATCAGGACCATGCGCGGCTCGCTGAAGGCGGCGAAGAAGCCGCTGACCGCGCCGAGGATCTCGACCAGCCCGTCGTTGAGGCCGAGGAAGATGCTGCGCACGTCTTCCGGCTTGAGCATGCGCTGCGCATCGATCCCCGTCACGATAGCGTCCTCGTGCTCGAACTCGTCGCGCAGGACCTCTTCGATCGAACGGCCCATCGAATCGTCGCGGTGCGCGCGCCATAGCGCCAGATACTTCCGGATGCCGTAGACCTCGATCGCCTCCAAACACAGATGGATCGCGGTCGGGCCGAAGAGGCG
>JAPLKK010000061.1:9977-12377 GCA_026388115.1 Elusimicrobiota bacterium
GCCGAAGTCCAGGCGCGCCTCGGGGATCTTGAAGAGGTCCTTCCAGAAAGCGAGGTGCCGGGTCTCGACCGGGATCAGCGCTTCGAGGATCTTTCGGGTCGGCCCCGCGCTGTGGCGATGGAGCTCCTTGTAGAACGTGAGGTCGAACAGCTCGTCGACGACGAGCGAGCGGGCCAGGGCCGGGTCGGTGGAAGCGAGCGTCTCAGTTTCCGTCACGCCCCCGATGTTAGCAGGTTCCTCGCGGCTCCCGCCACTTTGCGGACCTCGGGCGGCGGATCGGCTGCGGCGGATCGGGCCCTGACTGGTGCCGATTAATGGGGTCCCGCGTAGTCTTTAGGCCCCAAGACGGCTGGGCCGAATGCTACTGGGCGCCGCCGGCGCCCGCGGCTACACTACGCTCGTGGGATGGTACCGCAACTCGGAGGCTACTGAATGATCCTCAAGGTCCGCCTGATCCCGGATGCGACGGAGAACGAGGTGGTTTGCCGCATCGGCAGCGTTCTTCGCGTGAAGGTCGCCGCTCCCGCGAGCGACGAGGCGGCCAACACGGCGCTGAAGAGATACCTCGCCGAGTTCTTCGAGGTCCCCTCCAAAGGCGTCAACATCCTTCGCGGCGCCAACGGCCGCGAGAAAACCATCGAGATCAACGGCAAGACCGAAGAAGACCTGAAGCAGGTGATGGACTCCATCCCCTGACCCGCCGCTTCAAATAGCGCTCGAACCTGGAGGGCCCTGGCTAGATTCACGGGTCAGCCGGGATCCTTGTCTTCCCTTGACCACTCCGCTTCGACTATTTCAGGCAGGAAGAAGTAGAATCGGCACGATGAATCCGCGGCTCCGCCTTCTAGCGCCGGTCCTAGCCTTGATGCTCATCTCCCGCCTCTGCCGCGCGGCCAACGACGCATCCGCCCTGACGCCGGTGCCTTTGCCCGGCGGCGCCCGGGGCCTGAAGCTCGACGACCTCTATTTCGACCGCGGCATCGGGAAGCTGGTGCTTCCCGCCGGACAGACGGGTCAACTCGACCTCATCGACCCCGAGACGCGGCAAGTAACCAAGATCGACGGCTTTGCGGCGCCCAGGCGCTCGACCGGGCCCGTCAGCGGCGGGCTGACTTCGGCGGACGGCGGACCGGGCATCATCTTCACGACGGACCGGACCGACAAGCGGCTCTACATCGTCAACAGCATCAGCCGAAAGATCATCGGCTCGACTCCGCTGGCCGGAGGGCCGGACTATGTCCGCTTCGTCGCGCCCCGGCGCGAAGTATGGGTGACCGAGCCGCGCGAGCACCAGATCGAGGTGTTCTCTCTCTCCGCTCCGAGCGCCGCCTGGGCGGCCCGGCACGCCGCGGTCATCGCGTCGTCGGCTCCGCTCGAAGCCCTGGCCATCGACGAAACGCGAGGCCGGGCCTATACGAATCAAGGAGCGGACACCCTTGTCATCGACCTCGATTCGCGGCAGATCATTCGCCGCTGGCCGAACGGCTGCAAGAAGGCCAGCGGGCTGGCGCTCGACGCGGCTCGCGCGTTCCTGGTGGTCGCCTGCGCCGAGGGGCGCGCCGCGATCCTCGATGCCGCCCACAGCGGGATGCCCCTTTCGGCGATCGAAGCGCCGGAGAGCCTGGATGTCATCGCTTTCTCCCCGGAGAGATCGCACGTCTATCTGGCCGGCGGCAAGGCGGGAGCGGTGACGATCGCCCGCCTCTCCGACGACGGCAGGCTGACCACCATCGACAGCATCAGGACCGCACCCGGCGCCCACTGCGTCGCCGCCGACAACCGCGGCGGCGTATGGCTCTGCGACGGGCGCGCGGGACGGGTCCTCTACTTCAAAGACTCCGACTGACCCGCCGGGCCGGCGACCACGCCGGCGCCGCAGAGGCGAGCAAGACCGCGCGGTCGGTCAATGGAAAGAGTGCGATTTCTCAAACCCGCTGCTGGATCTCTTCGGCTGGACCTGCGGCGGGAAGGTCTCCAGGGTGGCCGCGATCCGCAGAGGCGCGCCCGTGCCGCCGCCGATCTTCATCGGGAAAGCGGCCACGGTGATGCCGGTCGGGGGAAGCTCGCCGAGGTTGGCAAGGTTCTCCATGACGGGAACGTTCGCCGAGAGAAGGGCGACGTGGGAGTCGAAAGTCTCCGAACGGCCGCGGTCGATGGAGGCGGTGTCGATGCCGACGGCCTTGACGAACCGGCGCAGGACGAGCCACTGCGCGGCCTTCTGGCTGAGGCCGGGAAAATGGAGCTTCTTTTCCGCCGCCGCGCCGCGCTCGTCGGTGCCGAGGTAGCGCTTGCGATCGGGCCAGAACCTTCCCCAGCCGGTGCGCACCAGCAGGATGGCGCCCGGCGGGAGCTTGCCCCAGCGCTTCTCCCATCGGTCCAGGTCGGCGACCTGCACCTCGT
>JAPLKK010000011.1 GCA_026388115.1 Elusimicrobiota bacterium
GCTTTCGGTTCCATGACTTGCGGCACACGGCGGCAAGCCATTGGGTCATGAACGGGATTGACCTCTACACGGTCCAAAGGCTCCTTGGCCATTCCAGCCCCGTCATGACGCAGCGGTACGCCCACCTGAGCCGCACCCACCTGGCGGCAAGCCTGGCCGCTTCCGAGGCTTCCATGCCCTCGAAGGCCGCACCGTCGGCCTTGGCTTGGCAAAATGTTGTCAATGCGTCCTTTGGCGATCAAGTGGCGAAGGCGTGAAAGGGTATTTCGTACAATGCAAAGGTGGGCCGTTAGCTCAGCGGTAGAGCGTCCGCCTTACACGCGGAATGTCGTGGGTTCGAATCCCTCACGGCCCACGCCTTTCTCGTCGAGAAGACGCCCCTTCGGGCTCGAAAAAAAAGCTCTGGCGAAAAGAATGGACCGGGGCTATACTGCGCGTGATGCCGACGAAGAAGAAGAAGGTGCCGAGCCAGGGCAAGCGCGCCAAGGCCGCCGGGAAGGTGAAGAGCCATCCGAACCCCGATCCAGAGTGGGATGCCCTCGAAGAGCGCTACAGCCAGATCGGTAGCGAGATGCACAGTCTCGCGAAGCTCTTGAACATTTCGGGCGGCGACGAAGCGCAGTGACCCGGACCCTTTTGCTATAATGGCCCCCCTAGGGGTCATGGTGTAGCTGGCCTAACACGCTGCCCTGTCAAGGCAGAGATCACGGGTTCGAATCCCGTTGGCCCCGCCACTTTCCTCACGCAACCGATTGCGTGTCGGCGCAGGGGCTTAAGACCCTGCGAAAGAGCCTCACGGAAGCCTATACTCTGGACTCTAATGGGCACCAGGACCCCTCGGTCCACACGGATACTCTCCTCCATTGTCTGCGGTGCCCTCCTACTGACCTGCCCGGGCCCCAACGTCTACGAGGCCGCCGCACAGGTCATCTCGGTCCAAGTGAATGCGCCGGTCAGCGGCGCCCCGATCGGGGCCGGCCTCGTCGGGACCTCTTTCCACGGCACCCTCGACACCCGACAGACAGGCTTGACCGGCCCCCTTACAGCCCCCTTTAACGGCCCCATTACCGGCGTCGTCCTCCCGCTGCCGTTCGCTCCCGCGGCGAGCGGCCAGGAGGCGGCTGCCCAGCCGGTCGCCAAAGCCGCGCTGGCCGCGCCAACGCCGGTCGAAGCGGCGCAGACCCATGCTGTCGAGGGCATCCGGGCCGCCATCGCGGTCAGCGCCCACGTCGCGGCGGTCGCGGCAGCCCCGGCCGGAGACTTCCAGAGCGCTCTAGCCGAGGCCCCGGAAAGCGGAGCTATGGCGCAGGCGGAAGCCATCACAGCTCGGCCCGGACGGCTCGCGGCCTCTGCCTCGCGCGTGCGCACCGGCGTCCTCGGGACCCTCAAGCACCTCTTCTCCTCGCGCACCGACCACGACGCGCTCAGCGGAACGTCGGGCTCCGCCGTAAGCGGCGCCGCCGAGGCCCGCCGCCCCATCGGATCAGGCCTCTCTTCAAGGGATCACAAGGGTCTCTTGGAGGCCCCCTCTGCGACGGACGTTCCCTCTCCCTCCACCGGCGGCCAAAGCGCGCGCGGGCGCCTCGCCGCCGGCTTACGCGCTCTCCGCCGGACCGTGGTCGAGATGCTCTTCGGCGAGGCGGAGTTCGCTTCCCTGACGCGCCCCTATCGCGGCCAGATGATCCTCGCGCGCCTGATCCTCGCCTTCCAAGCCGTGATGGGGACGGCGCTGGGCTACGCGACGGGGGCCTTTGTGGACGCGGCCTTGGCGCACGCCGCGCCCTTGGCCCTGGGCTGGTTCTTGGGCATGGCCGCGCTGACCGTGGCGAGGATCCTCGTCAGCAGGCACCAATGGGTCATGCTCGAGCGCGTCAAGGTGAACATCCGCCAGGACCTGCGCATGGCCTTCTTCGAGCATGTCCAGCGCTTGCCGGCCTCCTTCGGCCGGCGGGGAGACCCGCCGGAGATCACGATGCGCCTGCTCAATGACGTGGGCAGGGTCATGACCAAGAACGTGGACATCCCCGTCAATACGCCCATGCTCGTGATCCAACTGGTCATGGCCGCGGGCTTCGTGCTGCATACGAGCCTGCCGCTGGCGGCGGGGATCCTGGTGTCCCTCCCGCTCTTGGCGTACCTGTCCGCGCGCTTCAGCAAGAAGATGGAAGGCCAACAGAGCCGGCTCGCCGCGATCCAGGCGGACCTCACCCGCCTCGGGCAGGACCTGTTCTCCGCGAACCGCGACGCGCGAGCCTCCGGCGGCGACGCGCACGCGGCCTCGGTCTACCGCAGCCGCTCGGGCGTCTACGAGGCGCTCCTGCTCGAGATCGCGAAGCTGTCCTCGGACTACTGCGCGCTCAGGGATTTCCTCCAGACGGCTTTCTCCGAGTTCCTGATCCTGGGCGCCGGGTTCCTGAGCTTCATCCTCACCGGGTCTCCGAGCGTGGGGCAGATCACGTCCTTGCGCGCCTACGCCGGCGACTTGCGCGGCGCCTTTTCGGGCCTCCTGGACAGGTACAACGACGGCCGCTCCGCGGACGGCGGGCTGAGCCGGCTTCACGAGCTGCGCCGAGCCGTCGCCGCGGCCCCGGACAAGCCCGGCGCGCAGGACTTTGCCGGCTCGGAGGTCTCCTTCCGCGCTCTGAGCTACACCCTCCCCGAGCAAGGGGAGGTCCTGCGGGGCGCGGATTTCTCGGCCGCGCCCGGCGAGCGCGTGCTCGTCGTGGGAGGCGAGGCCGCGGCGCGGCGCTCCCTGATCGACCTTCTGCTGCGGTTGGATTCTCCGACGTCGGGCTCGGTCCGGGCCGGCGGCGCGGACGTGACCGGCCTCAAGCGGGACAGCCTCATCGCCAGCGTCTCGCTCGTCGCCGCGGACGCGGCCGCCTTTTCCGGCACGCTGCGCGAGAACCTGCTCTTCGGGATCGCCCGGCGGGTCACGGATGAGGAGCTGACGGCGGCCTTGCGGACCGCCGGAGCCGCCTGCCTGCTCGATCCGGAGAGCCTGCCCCAAGGCCTCGACACCCTCATCGAGGACAAGTCCGGGACTGTCCTCGACGCCGAACAGCGCCAGCGCCTGGCCCTGGCCCGGGCCGTGCTCAAGGGCCCCGCCGTGCTCATCGGAGAGGACCTCGGCCAGGGGCTGGACCCGGGCGTCGCCCGCGCGTTCCGGCGCGACTTCGGGCGCCTCTCGCGAGGACGGACGACGCTGGTCTTCGCGGGCCAGCCCGAGCGAGGAGAGGAGTACGATAGGATCGTGGTCCTGCACGACGGCGCGGTGGTCGAGAGCGGGACGCACTCGCAGCTGATGGCGCTCGGCGGCCGCTACATGGAGATGGTGGAAGCCTCTAGCCCCGGGATGCCACCCACCAGATAGCCGTCGGCCCCGCCGCCGTCCTAAGCAGCCTTATGGACGATCATGCGCCAGCGGAAGGCCCAGCGCCAGGAAATCTCCGGGGCGGGCAAGGAGGCGAGGCGCGAGAGGTCCTCGAGTTCGGATCGCCGGAAGGCGCGCAGCACCGAGAGCGAGGCATCATGGCGGATGAGGCGGTTCTTCGAGAGCAGGGTGGTCAGCCACTTGATGGAGTAGTAGGCGACCGGGTGGCGGTGCAGGTCGTTGATCACCATTCCCAGGCGGCATAGCTCGTACATCTTGGCAAAGGCCTTGACCGCCGCGTCGTCCGGAAGATGATGGAGGACCAAGGCCGCGTGCACGATGTCGTACTTCCGCGTGGTCGGCAGGTCGAAGAGATCCTGGACGGTGAACTCGAGGCCGGGCAGGCCTAAGCTGCTCCGGCGAGCGCAGGCCACGGCCTCCGGCGACAGATCGATGCCGTGGACGCGCGCGGTCATGCCCCGCCGCCGCGCCCACGCGACGATACGCCGCGCCATGTCCCCCCCGCCCGAGCCCACATCCAGGACGTCGAACTCGCGGCGGCCGGGTGGGATGAGGCGCGCCAAGGCGCCCAAGGTCGCGGAATGGCCGCCCAAGAACGCGTTGATGCAAGCCAACTCCGCCAGCGTCTCGGCCAGCTCCGCCGGGTCGAGGCCGGGCGCGTCGATGAGCTCGCGGGTCTCGCTGCGCGTTTCGAAGTCCGGCGAGGAGGGGAAGCTCAAGGCCTGGAGAGAACAGCTCCTTCCATAGTAAGCCCTGGCCCGAAGCCCAGGGCCGCGACGGCGGCCCGCGAGGCCCGCCGCAGTTCCCGGTCCAGAACGAATAAGATGGTCCCGCTCGACATGTTGCCGCAGGAACTCAAGACCTCGAGAGAGGATTGGACCTGTGAGTCCGTCAGGCCCAGGGCGGACTGGACCTCCTCGACGATCTTTCGTCCCCCGGGATGGATGGCCCAGGCGCTGCCGCCCCGCCTGAGCCCCGCGCGGTCGAAAAGCTCGCCGACGAAGCCGGGAGCGGCGGCTTTAAGGCGCGCCGGCACTTCGCGGTCCAGGCGCATCTCGAAGCCCGAGGGCCCGATGCGCCAGGACATATGGTCCAGGCTGTCCTTCTCGACGCGGCTGTGAGTCGCGACCAGGTCCGCGAGACCTCCCTTGAACCGCCCGGGACGGGCGTAGACGGCGGCGGCGGCGCCGTCGGCGAAGAGGCTATTGGCCACGATGAAGTCGGGGAGGGCCTTCTTCTGGAAATGCAGGCTGCACAGCTCGACGCAGACCTGCAGGACCACGGCCTCGGGCTCGGCCCCGAGGATCTGCCCGGCCATCCTCAGGCCGCTGAAGCCCGCGTAGCAGCCCATGAAGCCCAGCACCGCCCGATGGACATCGGCCCCCAGCCCCAGGCGGCCGATGAGGAGGATGTCGGGGCCCGGGGCGAAAAGCCCCGTGCAGGTCGTAAAGATGAGGTGCGTGACCTCTGCGGGCTTGGCGCCCGACTCGCGCAGGGCCTTGCGGCAGGCCTCCTCCGCCAGATCGACGCTCCATTTTTCGAACACCTTCATGCGTGCCGCCGTAGTCGGGAAGGGGTCGAGGGCCCAGTTGGGCGGGTAGAACTCGAAGTCTTCCGGTGAGTCCTTGGTATAGTCGGCCAGGACGCTGTGCCTCTTCGTGATTCCCGATGAGGCGTATATTTTTTCGAGGAAATCGAGGGTGACCGCGCGGCGGCGGCCCTTGAGCGTCGCCTCGGCCAGAGACGCCATGAACCGTTTCACGACCGGTTGGCCCGCGTGGTGCGGGGGCAAGGCCGTCCCCAGTCCGCAGAGGCGGGCTCGGGCCTTCCGACGCCGAAACTGTGGATTCATCATGCCAGGCAGGCTCCTGTACGGTAGTCGTGGACCGCGCGGAACGCCCCCTCGATGGCGCTCGACAGGAGGGCGCGGGGAAAGCTGTTGCGCGCCAGCCGGGCTGCCCAACCCTCTGACTGGGCGAAGCCGCCGATCCAGCGGGCACCGAGCACGATCGCGGCGGCGCGGGCGCGCCGGAGCCTCTCGACACGATGGAACGCCTTTTCGATCGGCCCCCCGCCGGCCAGAAGCAGGGAAAGCAGGAGAGCATCCTCCACGGCCTGACAGGTCCCCTGGCCGAGGTTGGGCGTCATCGGATGAACGGCGTCGCCGATCAGCACGACCGGTCCTCTCGCCCAAGTCCACGTGGTCGGCCGGTCCAACGCCGGCGTCCTCACGATCGCCGATTCAGGGGTCGCCGCGATGACCTCGGCGATAGGCGGATGCCACCCTCGAAAATGCTCCAGGATCTCAGCCTTGCTCTGCGGCGCCGCCGTGTCAGGCTGGTTGCGCGCCGCATACCAGCACACCTTCCCATTCCCGATGGGCATGATCCCGAAGCGCTCTCCTCTTCCCCAAGCTTCAGTGATATTCCCTTCAGCGTACAATGGAGGGATTCCGTCCGCTACTCCACGCCAGATCATATAGCCGCGATATACGGGACGCTCAACCCGGCCGGTCACGAATCGCCTCACTGCGGAATCCAGGCCGTCGGCGCCGATGACGGCATCGAACGCCTGCGTCCGGCCGCCCTCAAAGTGCACGCGAGGCTTGCAGCCGTCCCTGGACTCCAGGCTGATGCCCTTGCAACCCTCGCCGACATGGATACGCCGCGGGTCCACAGCCGCGAGCAGCACGGAAAGAAGCGCGGGCCGGTCCAGGCAAAGAGCCGGCGTCTCCCCTCCGGATATCCGGATCGACGCCCATTCCCTGCCGGCAGGATCCGTGAGCCGGATATTCCGCACGCGACTGGACGCGCGCACGCAAGGCTCCAACAAGCCGAGTTCGCGCAGCGCGTAAGTCGCGTTCGGCCAAAGACTGAGCCCCGCGCCGATCTCGCGGATCGCGGGACCGCGTTCAAAGATCTCGACGTCCGCTCCGATGCGCCCGAGCGCGCTCGCCGCGCAGAACCCGGCGATACCGCCTCCGATCACAGCCACTCTCATGCCGCTATCCTACCCCGAACGATCCCGCGGACCGGCCATTCGTCCCCGTCTCGCATCAGTCGAGCTGGTTTGTCTTTGCCATCGACCGACCCGCGCTGCGCAGAGACTCGGGACAGTCCAGCCGCCCGGCGTGGATCTCGATGAATACAAGGCCGTCCGCAGCGGCGGCCTTGCCCAGCGCGTCCTCGAGCTCTCCTTCCGTGCGGACATCGAGGCCCAGCCCTCCGCCGAACACGTCCACGAGCTTGTGATAGCGCCAGGGCTGGAGATCGTTGTAGGGGCGGTCACAGATCACGCGCTCGATAGTATACCCGTCATTATTAATGAGGAAAACGATGGGCTTAAGACGGTTTCGGATCATCGTCGAGAGGTCCTGGCAGGTCACTTGAAAGGCGCCATCCCCGACGAACAGCACGGCCCGCCGATCCGGCGCCGCCATGCTCGCGCCCAGTGTCGCCCCGACCGTATAGCCGATCGATCCGTAAAAGGCCTGCCCGATAAAGGTCGCTCCTTCCGGCAGGAGCATCTCCGCGGCGCTAAAGATGGATACGCCTGTCTCAGCGATGACGATCGGATCGCCTTCGATGAAATGGCTCATGCGGTCGAAGAAGCGCTTGATGGTGAGCGGTCTCGGCGGATCGGGCCGGTACGGCTCCGTATGCCGGTGCACGCAGCCCTCGGCGGCGCATTGGATCTCCAGAGTCGCGGGGCCCCGTCGCGAAAGCCCTTCCGTCAGCCCGAGGATGAACTCCCGGAGATACACGTTCTCGTAATGATGGTGCTTGATCTTCACGGTGCGGATATTGGCGCTGATCGTCTTCGAGTCGTCGAGGTCCGTCGTGAAGCCGCCCGTGTTCAAATCGGTCATCAAGGCTCCCAGCTGCAGGATGCAGTCGGCGGACGCGACCCGATCGCGCACGTACTCGCGGCTCCGGTCCCCCTCGAAGAGGCCGATGAATTGCGGGTGGTGCTCTGAAAGGACGGCCTTGCTCAACATCATGGTGACAAACGGGAAGCCCGTCTTGTCCAGGAGACCGGCGAATTCCTTTTGCAGCTTGAAGCGTATCAGCTCCACGTCGCCGATCACGACCGGCTTGCGCGCCTTCTCCAGCATTCCCAGCGCTTCCTTGAGCGCCTCGCCAAGCGCATCCTGATCGCTGGGGGCGGGCGTCGGGAAAAGGAAAGCCTTCGGCGGCTCGCATCGCATCATCACCACGTCCGAGGGGAGGCTGATGTAGACCGGCTGCTGGCGGGAAAGGCACGCCGACAACACCCGGTCGATCTCGGCCGGCGCCGTTTCGCCGGAAGCGAGCTGGGTCGATGCGACGGTGATCCTCTCATACATCCTCAAAGGGACCTGATAATCGCCCAGGGTGTGATGCAGCAGCGGCCGCGTGCGGAAATTGATCGTCGCGGGCGAGCCGGTGATCGCCACCACCGGCACTCTCTCGGCGAACGCTCCCGCCACGCCGTTGATGGCGCTCAACTCGCCGACGCCGAAGGTTGAGCCGAACGCTCCGATGCCCCGGATGCGGGCGTAGCCGTCGGCGGCATAGGCCGCGTTGAGCTCATTGCATGTGCCGACGTACTTCAGGCCGCTCTTCAGCACCTGGTTGAAGAAGCCAAGGACGAAATCTCCCGGCACGCCGAAGAGGTGCTCCACCCCGATCTCTTTGAGCCGGTTCAGCAGGTATTGAGCGACCGTGAACTCTGGACTATTCATGCCGCCGCCCTCCTCAACTCGCGGAGAGGAACTCTACAAGCTCATGGTTCACTTGCTCAGCGTGGGTCCAGATCAGGCCGTGCGGCCCTTCCTTCACCACCGCCAGACGAGCTCCCTTGACGGCCTTGTGCGTGCGGATCCCCGTGGCGGCGATGGGAAGGATCCGGTCGGCGTCGCCGTGGATCACCAGCGTGGGCACATCGATGCGCGGAAGGTCCTTGCGGAAATCGGTCCCCCACGCCGCGACGCAGTCGAGGGTCCCTTTGGCTGAGGCGCCGGCGGCGACGTTCCAGTTGTACCGGACGACCTGGTCGCTGATGCGCTTGCCGCCAAGGAGGTCGACGTTGTAGAAATCCGCGAGGAAGCCGGAAAGGAACGCCGGCCGGTCCGCGGCGATGGCCTTCCTTATCCCCTCGAAAACGCTGCCATCCACTCCCTCCGGGTTGTCAGCCGTCTTCAGCAGGAACGGCGGGACCGAAGAGATGAACACCGCCTTGCTCACGCGCTCCGACCCGTAGCGTCCCAGGTAGCGGGCCACCTCGCCGCCGCCCATGGAGAAGCCGACCAGCGCGATTCGGCGCAGGTCGAGCTTCGTCACGAGCTTGTGCAGGTCCAGGGCGAAGGTGTCGTAGTCGTAGCCCGTCGCGGGCTTGCCGGACTGGCCGAACCCTCTGCGGTCGTAGATGATGACCCGGCGTCCCGCGGCCAGCAGGGCCGAGATCTGCTTCTCCCAGGAAGTGCCGCTCAGCGGCCACCCGTGGATCAGCACGACCGGCTCGCCCGCGCCGAGGTCCTCGTAATAGAGGTCAATGCTGGCCGAATTCTCCTCACCAACGTTGATGTATGGCATCAGACCCTCCTCTGGCGTGAATAGGTTACTTCGAGCAGCGTCTTGCCACCGCGTCCCAGTCGACCACATTGAAGAACGCCTCGATGTATTTGGCGCGTTCCAATTGGTAGTCGGTGATGTAGGCGTGTTCGAACACGTCCAGCACCAGCAGGGGCGTGCCGCCCGCCAAGTGGCCTCCGTCATGCTCGTTGATCCATGTGTTGAACAGCCTGCCGGACTCGTTGTCCTGGTATAGGATGACCCAGCCGACGCCCCGCATGGAACCGGTGGCGATGAAGTCCTTCTTCCAGGCTTCGAAGGTCCCGCAGTTTTCCTGTATCCTCTTATGGACCTCGGTGTTCTGCAGCGGCCCGCCGCCGGAGGCCATGTTCCCGAAATAGAGCTCGTGCAGCCGCATGCCGTTGAACTCCCAGCCGAAGCGCCGCTTGAGCTCCGCGTATTCGGCGGTCTTTTCCTTGCCGTCCGAGAGCATCGCCGCCAGCTTTTCCGACAGGGCGTTGGTATTGTTCACGTAGCCCTGGTAAAGCTTCATGTGGTTGGCGATCAGCTGGGCGCTGAAGCCTGGCATCTTGGAAAGACCCGGATATTCCGCCGCTTTGTAAGCTTGCGCTGTCGGTAACATAAGTTCCCCCTGATTCAGTTGATTCTTCAGACCTTCGCCAATTCAGCCGGCTGGATTCCCAGCGCTTCGGCCACGCCATCGCCGTAGGCGGGATCGGCTTTCCCGCAGTTGCCGATGTGGCGCAGCTTGATCTCCCGGGAGGCGTCGCCCATGGCGCGGGCCGTGTTCTCGAACAGGGCCTTGCGCTGCGCCAGGCTCATCAGCCGGAACAGCTTGCCCGGCTGGCTGAAGTAATCCGTATCCTCGCGGTGGTTCCAGTGCCCGGCGGCCCCCTCCAGATCCAGCGGGGGCTCCGCGAAGCCGGGCTGCTCCTTCCACTCGCCGAAGCTGTTCGGCTCGTAGCCGATAGTGCTGCCATGGTTGCCGTCCACCCGCATGGCTCCGTCGCGGTGGTAGCTGTGGAACGGACAGCGCGCGGCGTTCACCGGTATGAGATGGTGGTTCACGCCCAGGCGGTAGCGCTGCGCGTCGCCGTAGGAGAACAGCCGCCCCTGCAGCATCTTGTCCGGCGAGAAACCGATGCCGGGCACTATGTTGGCGGGGTTGAAAGCTGCCTGTTCCACCTCGGCGAAGTAGTTCTCCGGGTTTCGGTTCAGTTCCATCACCCCCACCTCTATCAGCGGATAATCCTTGTGGAACCAGACCTTGGTCAGGTCGAAGGGGTTGTAGGGCATCTTGGCCGCGTCCTTTTCCGGCATGACCTGCACGAACATGGTCCACTTCGGGAAGTCCTTGCGCTCGATGCTCCCGTATAAGTCGCGCTGGTGGCTGTCGCGGTCTTTCCCGATCAGGGCCTCGGCCTCCTGGTCGGTGAGGTTCTTGATGCCCTGCTGCGTCAGCAGGGTGAACTTGACCCAGTATCTCTCAGACTTCGCGTTGATGAAGCTGAAGGTGTGGCTGCCGAAGCCGTGCATGTGCCGGTAGGAATACGGGATGCCGTGGTCGCTCATGGTGATGGTGACTTGGTGCAGGGCCTCGGGCAGGGAACTCCAGAAATCCCAGTTATTGCTCGCGCTGCGCAGGTTGGTGCGCGGGTCGCGCTTTACGGCGTGGTTCAGGTCCGGGAACTTGAGCGGGTCGCGCATGAAGAACACCGGGGTGTTGTTGCCCACCAGGTCCCAGTTGCCCTCCTCGGCGTAGAACTTCATGGCGAAGCCGCGTATGTCGCGCTCGGCGTCGGCGCCGCCGCGCTCGGCGGCCACGAGGGAGAAGCGCGCGAACATGTCGGTCTTCTTGCCTATGGTCGAGAAGAGCTTCGCCTTGGTGTAGCGGGTGATGTCGCGGGTCACGGTAAAAGTGCCGTAGGCCCCGGAGCCCTTGGCGTGCATGCGCCGCTCCGGTATCACCTCGCGGTCGAAGTGCGCGAGCTTTTCGAGATACCATACGTCCTGCAGAAGAGCCGGCCCTCGCTTGCCCGCCGTCATGATGTTCTGGTTGTCCGCCACAGGCGCGCCCGCGTTGGTCGTGAGCTTCTTCTTTTCCATTACTTTCTTCCCCTTCCCCTTCAATGTCAATTCTATCCGCCCGCCAACGGCGTGCCTATGCGGATTCATACGCAGAATGGTCGGTAGAACTCCGCATAGTCGCAATAGGCGCAGGAGGAGTACTCTATCAACATGGACGGAGGGCAACGCCGGTCGCGGCCTGTGGTTGCAAGGCGACGGCCTAGTCTGTGTCTTTCGGAGCTCCCGGCCTGGGGCGGCGGGAGCTCCGGAAGGCGCGAAAAGGCAGTCCGGTGAATTCAACCATCAAGTGCACCACAGCACGCTGAAGACCTCGTGTGGTGTTCGGAAATTCAGGACCTTCTTCGGCCGATGATTCAGCCAGTCCTCTATTTTCTGAATCTGGTCTCCTGATAGATCATCCAGGTTTGTG
>JAPLKK010000237.1:0-1583 GCA_026388115.1 Elusimicrobiota bacterium
GGCGTCGCCCTCGTCTCTTCCGCCGCGCGCGAATGGATCGACACGACGCTGCGCAGGTTCGAGCTTTCGCCGGTCTTCGACCTCGTGGTCAGCGCCGATGACGTTGCGGGGGAGGGCAAGCCATCCCCGACCATCTACCGCCATGCCGCCGAACGCCTGGGCGTTTCGCCGCGCGCCTGCGTCGCTCTCGAAGACTCCTGCAACGGCGTACGGTCCGCCAAGGCGGCGGGAATAGCCTGCGTCGCCCTGCGAAACGGGTTCAACGAGGAGCAGGACCTTTCGGCCGCCGATATCGAGGTCCGGACGCTCGAAGAGCTCTCTACGAGCGACTTGAGAGCGCTGATTTCCGACCAATAATAATCATTATTATTTAAGCGTAACCGTGTAGTTATCCACAGACTTATCCACAACCAATCCACCGCTGCCGGATGCGATTTTCAAGCCGCGGGAGACGCAAAAAGCTTGACCCCTTCGACGGTGATTTGCTACTTTCTTGCGACTCCGCACCTACGGCGCCCGGGTCAGTCCGGGGGACCGAGTAGGACCGGGCCGCGAAAGGCGGCACTCGCGCGGGGCCAACACCGCGACTCCTACGCGGTAATAGCGAGGGGCATATGGCAGTACGAGTAGCCGTTGTCGGCGGGCTCGGCCTCATGGCCGAAGCCGCTCTATTCGACCTTGCGCGCTCCCCTTCCGTCAGCGAGATCCTCGCCGCCGACCGCGAGACCGGCCGCGCCGCCCAGGTGCTCGCGCGCATCCCCGGCGGCCGGCGCAAGATCCGCGTCGTCCAGCTTGACCTGTCCGACACGGCCGCCGCCGCGCGCGCCTTGCGCGGCGCTCGGGTCGTCGTCAATTGCGCCTGGTACGAGCTGAACCTCAAGGCGATGGACCTTGCGGCGGCGCTGAGGGCCCACTGCGTGGACCTGGGCGGCTTGTACCACATGACCTTCAAGCAGCTCGCGCGCAGCCGGGAATTCGAGCGGGCGGGGCTCTTGGCCGTGCTCGGCTGCGGCTCGACGCCGGGCATCACCAACATGATGGTCGTGCGCCTCGCGAAGGAGTTCGAGCGCATCGACTCGGTCGGCATCTACGACGGGAGCTACGATCCGACGCAGAGCCCCGACAGCTTCCTGCCTCCGTTCTCCATCCGGACCATGCTGGACGAGTACGTGATGCCGGCGCCGGTCTGGAAGGGGGGAAGGATCACGTCCGTGCGAGCCCACAGCGCCCCCGAGACGCTGGATTTCCCGGAGCCGATCGGTCGCGTCAGGGCGGGCACCGTCATCCATTCCGAGACAGCCACGCTTCCCGCCTTCCTGAGGGCGAAAGGCATCAAGGACCTATCCTTCAAGATCGCCTACCCGGAGTCGGTCAAGGCCCAGCTCGCGATGCTGGTCGCGATGAAGCTCGACGAGGACAAGCCGATCCAGGTGAACGGCCACGCGGTGAGCCCCCGGCGCTTCGTCACGGCCCTGGCCCAGCAGGCCGCCGTGACGGTCCCCGCCAAACCCAATGACTTCGAGGTTCTCCGGGTACGCGCCTGCGGCCGGTCCAAGGATTCCGCGATGACGCGCGAGCTCGAC
>JAPLKK010000237.1:1630-12061 GCA_026388115.1 Elusimicrobiota bacterium
GATGCTCCTCGAGGGCGCGGTCTCCCGCCGCGCGGGGGCGTTCGCCCCGGAGAGCTGCCTGGACGAGAAACGGTTTTTCGAGATGCTGGCCGCCCGCAAGAGTTTCCGACTGGTCGAACGGATGGAAAGGAGCCCGCTATGAAGGCAGCAACCGCCGCCGACGTTTTGAAGGAGTCGCAGCGCATCTTGGACATCTTGGACAAAGACGAGCTGTCCGCCGAGGACAAGGAGTGGATCAGCAAGACGACCGTGAGCGGTTACGAGAACCACATCAACCCCGGCATCCTCGAGTACCGCAAGGCCGTGTCCACCGACTACACCTCCATCGAGTGGTCGGACCAGGCCAACAGCTTCACGGACATCAACGGCAAGAAGTACATCGATTTCCTGGGCGGCTTCGGCATCTATAACGTCGGCCACCGGCACCCGAAGGTGGTCAAGGCCGTGACGGACCAGCTCAAGCGCCAGGCCCTGCACTCGCAGGAGCTGCTCGAGCCGTTCCGCGCGCTGCTCGCGAAGCTGATCTCGGACATCACGCCGGGGGACCTGCAGTACTCCTTCTTCGGCAACTCGGGGACCGAGGCGGTCGAGGGCGCGATGAAGCTCGCGATGCTGCACACCGGCCGCAAGTCCTTCGTGGCCGCCGTCGGCGCCTTCCACGGCAAGACGCTCGGCGCGCTCTCCTGCACGGCGCGCGCCAAGTTCCGCCAGCCTTTCCTGCCGATCCTGCCGGACTGCTACCACATCCCCTACGGCGACGCCGACTTCATCGAGTCGGCGCTCAAGAGCGCCGACACCGTCGGCAACGACATCGCGGCGGTCATCCTCGAGCCCGTCCAGGGCGAGGGCGGCATCAACGTCCCGCCGGATGACTATTTCCCGCGCGTGCGCGACCTATGCGACCGCTACGGCGCCCTGCTGATCATCGACGAGGTGCAGACCGGCATGGGCCGCACCGGCAAGATGTTCGCCATCGACCACTGGAACGTCGTGCCGGACATCCTGTGCCTCGGCAAGGCGCTCGGCGGCGGCGTGATGCCGATCGGAGCCTTCATCTCCAATAAGACGATCTGGGAGCACCTCTTCCCCGAGCCGTGGCTGCACTCGACCACCTTCGGCGGCAACCCGCTGGCCTGCGTCGCCGCCATCGCCGGCATCCACGTCCTCTTGGAGGAGAAGCTCCCCGAGCGCGCCGAGAAGATGGGCAACGCCATGATGCTCAAGCTGCGCGCCCTGCGCCGCCGCTTCCCGAAGCTGTGCGCCGACATGCGCGGCAAGGGGCTCATGATCGGCATCGAGTTCCCGTCCGACGAGATCGGCTACGAGGTCGCCAAGGGCCTGTTCGACAACGGCGTCCTCGTCGCCGGCACCCTCTTCCACGCCAAGACCCTGCGCATCGAGCCGCCGTTGACGCTCACCGATGCCGAGATGGATCGCGCGCTGAACATCATGGAGAAGGTGTTCAAGGACGTCTACGCGAAGCATTTCGAATCGCCGCGCATCCCGGCCCGCAAGACCGCCTAAGGTCGTATTCCTCCCTCCCTCCCCCCTTGTGGGGGAGGGCTGGGGTGGGGGGTATCCAATGCCTAGAGTAATCAGCAAGCCTTCGTCCAAGACGTCGTTGCGCAACATCATCAATCCCGCGTCGGAAGAGGTGGTGGCCGAGGTGCCGGATTTCACCCCGGCGCAGGTCGACGAAGCGGTCGGCGCCGCCAAGCGCGCCTTCGAGGACGGCCGCTGGTCCCGCAAGACCCCCGGCGAGCGCTCGGCGGTCTTGTACAAGTGGGCCTCGCTGCTGGAGGCGAACGCGGCGCGTCTCGCCAAGCTCGAATCGGAGAACACGGGCAAGCCGATCAAGCTGGCCAAGGACAGCGACATCCCGTTCGCGATCGACAACTTGAGGTATTTCGCCGGCGCCGCCCGGCACCTGGAAGGCCGCGCGGCCGGCGAGTATGCGGGCGGCTATACCAGCTTCACCCGCCGCGAGCCGCTCGGCGTCGTCGGCCTGGTCGCGCCGTGGAACTATCCGCTGATGATGGCCGTGTGGAAGGCGGGGCCGGCGCTGGCGGCCGGCAACACCGCGCTGCTCAAGCCCTCCAGGCTCACGCCGCTGACCGTTCTGGAGATGGGGAAGCTGGCGCAGGAGGCGGGGGTGCCGGAGGGAGTATTCACCGTCGTCACCGGGTCCGCGGAGGCCGGGGTGGCGCTCACCTCCCACAAGGACGTGGCGATGGTCTCGATCACCGGCGACACCGAGACCGGCAAGACCCGCTACCGCAAGTTCCAGGAAGCGTTCGTCGAGCTGGTGAAGAAGATCCGCGTCGGCGACCCCTCCGATCCCAAGACGGACATGGGCCCGCTCATCAGCGCCGACCAGCTCGGCACGGTCGACGCCTTCATGAAGCGCCACACTCAGGGCAAGGTCCTCTGCGGCGGCAAGCGGCCGGCGAGCCTGCCCAAGGGCTTCTTCTTCGAGCCGACCGTCGTCGCGGACGTGCCGCAAAAGGCCGAGCTGATGCAGCGCGAGGTCTTCGGCCCGGTCGTCTGCCTGGCGCCTTTCAAGACCGAAGAGGAGGCGATCCAGAAGTCGAACGACTGCGCGTACGGCTTGGCCTCGTCGGTGTGGACGTCCAACGTCCAGCGCGCCTTGCGCGTCTCGGCCGCCCTGCGCTTCGGCACGGTGTGGATCAACGACCACCTGCCGCTGGCCTCGGAACTGCCGCACGGCGGCCTCAAGCTCTCCGGCTTCGGAAAGGACCTCTCCGCCTGGGCTCTCGAGGAGTATACGGTCGTCAAGCACGTGATGGCCGACACCACGGGCGCCGCCCGCAAACCATGGCACTATACGGTCTTCGGAGACGCCTGACGCCGTCGGCGCCGTCTGAAGCGCGGACGGCGGGGCGACGCTTCGAAAAAGGGCCCTGCACCGTCGTTATTTCGATATAATCTCGCCGTGCCGGAGCCCCTCCTAAGGCTGGAGTCCATCTCCAAGTCTTTCGGGTCCACGCCCATCCTCAAGGGCATCTCGCTGGAGGTCCAGGCCGGCGAATTCCTGACGCTTCTCGGTCCCTCCGGCTGCGGCAAGACCACCACGCTGCGCGTCATCGGCGGCTTCGAGCACCCCGACGACGGGCGGGTCTTCCTGGCCGGCGCGGAGGTGACCGACCTGCCTCCGTATCGCCGCGACGTGCACACGGTCTTTCAGAACTACGCCCTGTTCCCGCACCTGAACGTCGCCGAGAACGTCGCCTTCGGCCTGGTGCTGCGCGGCATGCCGAAAGGCGCCGCCGACGTGCGGGTGCGCGAGGCGCTGGCGCTGGTGAAGCTCTCCGGCTTCGAGTCCCGGCGCATCAGCCAGATATCGGGAGGCCAGCAGCAGCGCGTGGCGCTGGCGCGCGCGCTGGTCGGCCGCCCGAGCCTGCTGCTTCTTGACGAGCCCCTGGGCGCGCTCGACCTCAAGCTCCGCAAGGCGATGCAGCTGGAGCTCAAGGCCATCCAGCGCAAGCTCGGCCTGGCCTTCATCTATGTCACGCATGACCAGGAAGAGGCGCTGACGATGTCGGACCGCATCGCCGTCTTCAACCACGGGGTCATCGAGCAGCTCGGCGCGCCGAAGGACATCTACGAGCACCCCCGATCGAGCTTCGTGGCCGACTTCATCGGCGCGGCCAACATCCTCGACGCCAAGCTGACCCGCCTCACGGACACCGAGGCGGTCCTGCTCCTCGAAAACGAGGTCGAGCTGCGCGTCCCGCGTCCGAAGACGCTCGACGCCGCCGAGGGAGAAACGGTGCGCGTCGCCCTCCGGCCGGAACGCATCGAGGTCCTCTTCAGCCAGGCGTCGGCCTCCGCCTCCGGGCTGACCCATCTCCCGGCGCTCTTGCGCGAGGCCGTGTACCTCGGCTCCGCGACGCAGATATTCCTCGAGCCGTTCAAGACCGGCAAGACCCTGGTCGCCACGACGATGGACCCCGTCGAGAAGCAGCTCAACGGCAACGCCTCCGGGCAGCGGGTGTGGCTCGAGATCCGCCCTTCCGACATCCGCATCCTCGAGAGATCCGCGGCGTGAGCGCCGTCACGCGGCGGGATTTCATCCGCCTTGCCCTGCTGGCCGGGGCCTTCGGTCCCGCGTGGGCCGCCTGCTCACGCGGACCCCGCAAGCGGCAGGTCAATTTCTTCAACTGGTCGAACTACATCGCCGAGGAGACCCTGCCGGGCTTCGAGAAGGAGACCGGCATCACGGTCAACTACGACATGTACTCCGACGAGGAGGAGATGTTCTCCAAGCTCAAGGCCGGGGTCCAGGGCTACGACCTCATCGTGGCCACCGACTACATGATCCCGCGGCTCAAGACCCTGAGCGCGATCGACCCCATCCCGCACGACCTGCTGAAGAACCTCGGCAACATCGACCCGAAGTTCCAGAACCCGGACTTCGATCCCGGGCTGCAGTTCACGGTGCCTTACCTCTGGGGCTCGACCGGGATCGGCTACAACAAGTCGAAGATGCCCAAGCCGCCGTCGTCGTGGAAGGACCTCTGGGACGAGCGGTACGCGGGCAAGATTTCAGCGCTGGACAACACGCGCGACGACATCGGCTGCGCGCTGGTGATGCTCGGGCTGCCCGCGGACGCCAAGGAGCCGGCCCAGCTCGAGGCCGCGCGCGACGCGCTGCTCAAGCAGAAGAAGCTCGTCAAGCATTACTCCTCCTCCACCTACATCGACGAGCTGGTTTCGGGAGAGATCTGGCTCGCGCAGGCTTGGTCGGGCGACGTCCTGCAGGCCTCGCGCGACAACAAGCAGCTGGACTACGTCATCCCGAAGGAAGGCTCGTTCATCTGGGTGGACAGCCTATGCCTCATCCGCGGCGCGGACCACCGCGAGGAGTCCCTCCAGCTCATCGACTATATCCTGCGCCCGGAGGTGGGGGCGCAGATCGCCAACGCCAAGCGCTTCGCCAGCCCCAACGGGGCCGCCACGAAGCTTCTGGATGCTTCCCTGCGCCAGGACCCGCGCGTCTATCCGCCGCCCGACATCGCCAAGCGGCTGCGCTTCTATCCGCCTCTCGACCCCGACACCGAGGAACTTTGGAACCGGACATGGCAAGAAGTGAAGGTGATGTAGCCGCCCTCGGGCCCACGGAGAGCCTTTCCCGGCGGGAGCCGGGGCCGTTCGACCGCCTCCTGTCGTCGGTGCTCCGGGGCGAACGGACCTGGGCGAGCCATCTTCTTGTCGCCCCGACGAGCGCGTGGCTCGTCGTCTTCCTCCTCGCGCCGATCCTCCTGATCCTCATCATGTCGTTCACGGCGCGCGGTCCCTACGGGATGCTGTTGTGGCGCTTCACCACCGCCAACTATGTCCGGGCGCTGACGCCGGCGTACCTGCCCATCCTCCTGCGCTCTTTGGGCTATGCGGGGGCGACGACCGCGCTCTGCCTCCTGCTCGGCTATCCCTTCGCCTACGCGCTGAGCTTCTACTTCGAGGAGCGGCGCGGCATGCTCATCATCCTGCTGATGCTGCCTTTCTGGACCTCCTGCCTCGTGGCGATCTACTCGTGGATCATCGTGCTGGGCCGCGAGGGGCTCGTCAACGAGCTCTTGGTCCACCGGTTCGGCCTCCTCAGCGCGCCGATCCAGTTCTTGAACCGCCCCGCAACAGTCATCGGCGGCCTCGTCTATTTCTACCTGCCGTTCATGGTCCTGCCGCTTTACGGTTCCCTCGAGAAGGTCCCGCACTCCTACATCGAGGCGGCGAAGGACCTGGGCGCGAACCCCTTCCAGACGTTCTGGCGCGTGACCTGGCCGCTGAGCCTGCCCGGCGTCTACGCCGGCTCAATCTTGACCTTCATCCCCTGCGTCGGCGACTTCCTGACGGCGGAGTTCCTCGGCGGCCCGCGCACCTACCTGCTGGGCAACCTCATCCAGAACCAGTTCCAGATGGCCCAGGACTGGCCTTTCGGATCGGCCATGGCCATGATCCTGGTGGCGCTGCTCGCGGGGGGCTTGTTGCTCTATCAGCGGCTTGAGCGCCAGGGCGTGGAGGCGGGCAGGGTATGAGGCGGGCGCCCGGCTGGCTGAAGGCGTACTGCGGGGGGATATACACCTTCCTCTACCTGCCGATGGGCGTGATGATGGCGTTCTCCTTCAACAGCGCTCACCGCAACGTGGCGTGGGCGGGTTTCACGTTCCGCTGGTACGTGAAGCTCTTCCACGACGCCCAGTGGGCGCAGGCCCTGGGCACCTCGCTCGAGCTGGCGGTGTCGGCGGCCGTCATCAGCGCGGCGCTGGGGCTGCTCGCCTCCTACGCCATGGCGCGTCATTCGGATTTCAGGGGCAAGCGCGCCTACGCCTCCCTGCTCAATGTCCCGATGATGATGCCCGAAGTCATCCTGGGAGTGGGCCTCCTGACCTTCTTCGTCCGGGCGCACCTCAGGCTCTCGTTCTGGACCCTCGTCGTCTCCCACGTCGTCTTCTGCCTGCCCTACGCGACGGGCACCATCCGCGCGCGCCTGATGAGCCTCAAGCAATCGAGCTTCGAGGAGGCGGCGATGGACCTGGGCGCGACCGAATGGCAGGCGTTCAAGCGCGTGACCTTCCCGCTCGCTTGGCCCGCCATCTTCTCGGGCGCCGTGCTCGCCTTCACGGTGAGCTTCGAGGATTTCGTGACGACCTTCTTCGTGGCGGGCATCGGCACGGTCACCATGCCGATCAAGATCTACTCGATGATGAAGTTCGGGATCACGCCCGAGGTGAACGCGCTGGCGACCTTGCTGCTCCTGCTGACCGCCGCGGGCCTGCTCGCGCACTACCTGCTCGCCGGCGAGCGCTGAACGCCGTCAGATACAGACGGTGACGCCCCAGTGGCTGACGCAGTGCTTCTCCGTGACGAAGTCGACCACGCTCTTCGCGGCATCTTTCACTTCATTCACGGCGGCCGTAACGCCTTTGGTGATAGCCGTCCCGATCACCTGGCCTGCGGCCGATCCGCCAGCGGCCCCGAGCAAGCCGCCGAGTGGCCCGCCCGCGACAGCGCCGAGCGTCCCGCCCACGATCCCCCCGGCGATGCTCAAGGCCGTTTCGACCCAGTTCTGGCCGCCCCCTGTCCCTCCGCCGGAACCGACATTGAGAGGCACGTTGCCGCTGCCGGGGCTGCAGCAGCAGACCTCGCCCGGCGCCGGGGGGCCCATCGGAATGCACCGCCCGTTCGTCACGGGTTGCCCCGAGTTGGCGGTGTTCGTAGCCGCCATGGCGGCGTTGAGCGCGTCGCGATAGACCGCGCAGCTGGCAGAGGTCTCGAACGTCGCGATATTATCGCACGCCGCCGAAATATTCTTCAGCGCGGGCGTGGCAGCGACGACGATCTTCACCGCGGGCGCGGCGCCCTTGGCCTCCGTATGGACGCCGTACTCCTGGCACACGAGCCGCGGGTCTTGTTTGCAAGGGCTCTCCGGGCCGAACTTCTGCCTCGGCAGGCAATGCGCGACGTCGACCCCGGCGCCGCTGCCGCCCACGCAGGTGTTGTCCCACATCGCCATATTGGAAGCGCTGTACATCGAGTGTTCGCACGACGAGGTCTGGTTGTCGATGCAGTCCGTGATGCAGTGACCGGGAGTATGCGAGCTGTCGGTATGCGCTGACAGACAAGAGGAGAAGTAGTCGGGCAATGCGCCGCCGCAGTCCACTCCCTTGGAGGCGCAGGCTTTGCTGCAAAGCTCGTAGTTCCCCGTGTCATAGCAAGCGCCGAAAACGTCGTCGCTCTTTCCAGAATACTTGGACGGACATGAATAGGCCTTGCCGCTCGCCGTTTTTTCCGGCGTCCATCCCATGGCGCACTCGATCTCCATGCGCTTGGTCTCCAAACCCTTGTCGTCGAAATACTTAAGGAAGGCATCCATATGCTGCAGGGCAGAGAAGCGATTGGGAGCAGCCTTGCCCTGGTTATCGAGCGTTTGCTGTCCCGCCGAGTCAAGATTCGTCTGCAGCTTTGTGGAATCCAGGTTCAGAGCCACGACCGGAGAGTCTCCCGTCCCCGCGTCCTGATTGCCCGTGTTGGTTTCGACCTGGCTGCCGGTGTAGGCTCCGCCGCCGGAGGAGGCGCCGCCCGAAGCATCCCCCGATGGGCCGCCGCCGAGGTTCGCCGAGGCCTTTGGCGAGGCCGGCGCGGCCGCGCGGTCACCGGCCATCGGCTGGCCGCCCGCTACCGGCGCCGCCGCCGCCACCGGGCCGGCTCCCGTCACCCCTGCCGCCGCGGCGGCTCCGGTATGCGGCACCCCCGCCACCGTGAGGCCCGCCTTCGCCCCTCCGCCGCCAGCCGGCGCGCCTCCCCCTTGGATGGCGTTGACGTGCGCCTTGCCGGCCCATTCGCGAGCGATCGCCGCTTGGTCCACGCGCCGCGCTCCGGTGTAGTTCGGCATGCCGGTCTTTACGACGCGGTTCACCTCGGGATTCTTCAGCACCTCGGAGACGGCCTGCTTGAACGCGGAGTCCTTCTCGAACTTGCTGACCAGTTGGCGGAAGGCGGGGATGCGGTTGATGTAATTGACGAACTCGCGCGCCGGCGCCGTCGGCCCGCGCATCTTCTTGTACACCTTCCACGCCTGCTCGAGCTGCGGCTGCTTCGTGAACTCGTGGACCACCTTGTCGGCCACGGGCTTCGGCACTCCTTTGTCGAGCAGGCCCAGGAAGTCGTCGAGCGACATCTCCGTCTGCACTCCCGACGAGCCGGCCAGCGGCATCTCGAACGAGCCGGCCCCGGGACCGCGCGGCGAAGGGAGGTCCAGCCCGCGGCCGAGCGCGGCCGCGGCGACCGCGTTGGAAGGGCGCTGCGGCGGCACGAACGACGGCGAGGCCTTGGTCGCCGGGGCGGATTTCCCTTTCAGCCCGAACATGAAGGGAAGGGCCGTCCCCGCCGCAATGCAAGCGACCACCAGAAGAAGCGGCAGCTTGCTTCGGCCCAAGGAGACCGCCGGCAACTCAGCCATGGAGGCCTTCGGTCTCGACCGTCAGCACGGCGGCCAGCCCCAGTGCGGATTCTTACAGCCCACCGCCTGAAGGCCGCCGACCACCGCCTTGTCGACGATCTTCGCCGCCTCATGGCCCACCCTCTGGGACACTCCAGTGATCACCGGGTTGCAATAAGTGGCCACGCAGCCGACCACGATCCCGGCCGTGTCGCCCCAGTTGTACGGGTCGCTCACCCCCGCGTTCTGGGGGTTCGGCACGTCGGGCGACCCGCTGCCAGCCCCGCTGCCCGTGCCGCTGCCGGACCCGGTGCCCGTGCCCGTGCCGGTGCCCGAGGTATCGATGCAACAGGCTATGTCCGGGTTGCAGCCGCCCGTCGCCTGGGTGAAGGCGCACTTGATCGGGTCGGGGTCGGTGCAGCCGCTCGTGATCGGGGCGGCCGAAGTACCCGTGGTGTTCCCCGTGGTCGTCGGCCCGGCGATCTGTGTCGGCGGCACTGAGCCCTCGAGCGAACCCATCGGCTGATACTGGCTGCCGTCGGCCAACGTCTGCGGTGGTCCCCAAGCGTAGTTGGTGTCGCATTGGCCCTGGGCGAGCGCCGCGTTCTTGCACGCTGCCGGCCAGTTGTTCTGGGCGGTATTACAGTCCGGCGGCTTGCCCTCATTCTGCTGCGCCCATTGGCACGCGGCTTGGTAGGTCTGATCGTTTATCGAGCAGCCGCTGCGGCCCATGCACTCCGTGACGCATCCGACGGCCGAGCGGTTCCCGTCTTCCATGCAGGAGGCGTATTGGCTGGGAACGCTGCTGCAGACCCCCGTGGTGGTTGGGTCGTTGCACGCCTGGCTGCAGACGTTGTAGGCGTTGGCCATCCAGCAGGCGCCCCAGGCGCTCTCACCGTTCCCGATGAAGTTCTCGATCGACGCCTTTTGAGCCGCGTATTCCGGATGATTGGCGAACCATTTGAGCAAAGCCGTGATCATCTTGTTGTTGTCGAACTTGCCGTCCTTCGTCAAGTCGTCCGGGCCCGCAGATTTGGGTTTGACAAGCCCCTTGGGCACGTTGTAGCCTCCTTGGCCGGCGTCCTGGCCGCCGAGGCCGACATTCGATTGGCCGGAGCTCGAGCCTCCGGAATTCGACCCGTCCGGCGCCCCGCCGCCGCCGAGGTTCGCCGCCCTGGGCCCCGCGGACGGACCCGACTGGCCCACGCCCGCTATCGCCGAGCCCGCTCCCTCCGCTCCGTAGAGGTTCGCGCCGCCGACCGGTCCGGCCGAGCGTGCGCCGCCGAACCCTCCCGTCAGGCCGATCCCCTGCCCGGCGCCGCCCGCGCCTTGCGCCCGCGCGTGATAATCGCCGCTCGCATGCGCCTTGGCCGCCCATTGGCGCGCAATCTCGGCCTGGTCGACCGCCTGCGCCCCGCTGTAGTTGCCGAGTCCGGCCTTCACCACGCGGCCCGTGTCGGCGCTCTTCATCA